>JBCCLN010000006.1:0-45327 GCA_039026865.1 Bacteroidota bacterium
GAATCCTTTGCAAAACTGGATTTTTGGCTCAAATCGAGGCTTTCAGAATTTCAAAAACGTAGTTTACTGGTCGTAAATGAGGCTTTTGAAATTTTGAGTAACGAAGAGTTGGGCCAAAAAGCGGGTTTTTCAAAGGATTCTCAAAATCAATTACCTCATATTTAACGTGTTACATCATCTCAACGAATAACACCCGAATTTTTCGGGTTAGTTTTGCTGCGATTACTATTTGTTCTAAAGCTGACGCAGAGTGTCCAGTCGTCTTTGGTGCTGATGTTCGGATCAAACTCTTTTATGAAGATCCCAAGACGGCAGACGGGTACCTCTCAGGCAGCTGGCAGGTATGATGAGCAGCGTAAGCAAATTGCTAAAAAGATGTTGTTTGGTTTGCAGCCAAACAAAAGATCGAACCTGAGAATTATTTAAAAAGATTGGATGTTTTTCTGAAAACCATGCTATGAGTATACCCAAGCATCTTAAACTCACCATACCAGATTCAGCATATCCAAGAATCGTCATCATTGGAGGTGGCTTTGGAGGTCTAAAACTTGCTAAAGCACTGAAAAATGTAAAAGCTCAAGTTGTTATGCTTGATCGCAATAACTTTCACACATTTCAGCCTTTATTGTATCAGGTTGCGACCGCCGGTTTAGAACCGGATAGTATCGCAGGGCCATTGAGAAAATCATTAGATGGGCAATACAACTATATTTTTAGAATGGTGAAAGTAACAGGAGTTGATCTTGAAGGACAAAAAGTAAAGACTCGGGTGGGTGATTTGCATTACAATTATCTGGTAATTGCCAGTGGAGCGACCACTAATTATTTCGGACAAGAAAACTTAAGAGAAAATGTGCTTCCGCTCAAACGCATCGTTCATGCACTGGATTTGAGAAGTCATGTTTTACAGGTTTTCGAACAAGCGGAACTTACAACAGATCCGGAAATCTATCAGAGGTTGCTTAATCTGGTTATTGTTGGTGGTGGTCCAACAGGTGTAGAGGTTGCCGGTGCTTTAGCAGAGCTAAAAACAAATATTCTCCCCAAAGACTACCCCGATCTTGATCTTACTTCAATGAAAATTTTTGTTCTGGAAGGGTCAAGTAGACTATTGAACGGAATGAGTGAAGCTTCAGGAAAAAATGCGATTAACTATTTAAAGAAAATGGGTGTGGATGTTAGACTCAACACCTTTGTCAATGGATATGAAGATGGGATAATCGATATTGGAGAAGGTACCATCCCATCTGAAACAGTCATTTGGGCAGCAGGTGTGAAGGGAAGAATTATTGAAGGGATGACTGCAGGTCAAGTGATGCAAAACCGTATTTTAGTGGATAGGTATAATCGCGTGAAAGATTGCGAAAATGTTTTCGCCATTGGAGATGTGGCGATGATGCAATCCAAAGATTACCCTAAAGGGCATCCCATGTTGGCACCTGTTGCTATGCAGCAAGGGGAACACTTGGCTAAAAATTTTAAGAGGTTGTTTAGCGGAAAAGAAATGAAAGAATTCTCCTATCTAGACAAAGGATCTATGGCTACCATCGGGAGGAATAAAGCCGTAGTAGATATGCCTGGGGGCTTTCATGTGAAAGGATTTATAGCCTGGCTCATATGGATGTTTGTGCATATTCTTTACCTCATAGGGTTTAGAAATAAACTCATTACGTTTAATAATTGGTTATGGAATTATTTCACTTACGATAAAGGTACGCGACTGATCATACGAACCTTTTCAATTCCAGAACGAAAAAGAAGATTGAGTGAAAGAAAGCAATTGACCGCAAATCCTTGACCCAACTTGCCTAGCTGTTTTTAAAAAAAGCTAAAAGAAAATGAAAAAAGAACGCTCAAAAGAAGCCTGCGATCCATTCTCATTCAACAGTTATTAATGTTAGGTCAAAGTCCATGATGTGGCTAATCGGAAAAGACGTACGTCCTGACATCCTATGTTTTCCTTACCACCTTTCTGGGCGTATGGATAGCATATCTTCTCAGATAGTATTGATTGCTTGATTTCTTATATTGGGCAATGAATCAAACTGGATTATAATTAAAGTATTGAATGAATCAGATAAAAAGGTACTTCTGAATTAGCTTACTAAATTTATTTTTGCGATTTTAAAAAATTAAAGTTAAGTATCATGGCAGATCAGGTGATTGAAAAGGATTTACAAAAAGAGCACCAGGAAAAGATCCAAAAAGTAATTTCTGAAGTAGGAAAGGTAGTAATTGGTCAGGAATTTATGGTGAATCGTTTATTGATCGGTCTCTTTACAAATGGACATATCTTATTGGAGGGAGTTCCAGGTTTGGCCAAAACACTTACCGTAAATGCGCTTTCGGATGTATTGAAGCTTGATTTTCAACGTATCCAATTTACCCCTGACCTGTTACCTGCTGATTTGGTAGGAACCATGATCTATAACCAGCAGAAAGCAGAATTTGAAGTAAAGAAAGGGCCGATCTTCGCTAATCTTATTCTTGCCGATGAAGTAAATAGATCTCCCGCAAAAGTACAATCTGCACTTTTGGAAGCTATGCAAGAGAAAACCGTATCGATCGGGGAAACAACCTACAAGCTGGACCGTCCATTTCTCGTACTAGCTACTCAGAATCCAATTGACCAGGAAGGCACATATCCGCTTCCTGAAGCTCAAGTTGACCGTTTTATGTTGAAAGTCCACGTCAATTACTTGAATAAAGAAGATGAGCTAAAAGTAATGAGACGGATCTCTGACTTATCATTTAAACCCGAGTTAGAAACTGTCCTTACCAAGGAAGATATCTCTTCCATCAGAAATGAGGTAAACCAAGTTGCAGTCTCGGAAGCCATTGAAAAATATATCATAGAATTAGTCTTTGCTACCAGAAATCCTAAGGAATATAATTTGAACAATGAAGCCCAATACATTCAATTCGGAGCATCCCCAAGGGCCTCAATTAATCTCAACTTAGCAGCGAAGGCCATCGCTTTTTTCAATAAGAGAGATTATGTATTACCTGAAGACGTGAAAGAAATAGCAGATGATGTGCTTAACCACAGAATCTTGCTCAACTATGAGGCCGAAGCAGATGAAGTAACTACACATGACATCATCACCTCTATATTATCTAAGGTTAATATTAGCAATTAAGGGCGAGTGCCAAATAATATTTTGCCGCATATTGCATAACATTTTTTTAACAAAAGAAATATGTAGTTCACAAACCTCTTATTAGTTTAACGATATCGTAACAAGCTATCCCAAAGCAATTAACATTAGCCTTTCACTTTTGTGAAATAGATTAATTGATCACTTTTTCTATTTAAATCGTAAAAATGAAATGAAAAAACTATTAACTATTGCTATTCTAGTTACAAGCATGTTATTCTTGATTTCATGTGGAGATGATGACGATCCTTCATTGGCTGAACTTTCGGTAACTAACACAACATCTCCGGTTCAGGCTCAAGTAGGTACAACTATTACTGTTGACTTCTCATATACTGCAGAAGCTGGATTTGCTTCGTCTGCAGTTTCTGCCACTGGTGGTACGGCTACAATTACTGTTGATGGAACTGCAAATGCTACAGAAGGTATTATTACTGTGACATACATTGCAGGGACAGATGTTGGGGCTGGTTCCATTGTACTGGATGTTACGGACAACAATAGTAGTTCAGACGAAGGAGTAGCTGTAATAAATGTCACTGTAGAGGCAGTTATAACTCCAGCTACTGAGGTAGATGTATTTGCTTCTAACGAAGGTGTTATTCCTAACCCTTCTTCTGATTTCACAGAAGGAGATGCACAGTCTGTAACCTGGACATCAGACAATATTTATATTCTTCGTGGATTTGTATTTGTAAACGCCGGTGAAACATTAACTATTGAACCAGGAACAGTTATTAAAGGACAGCCCGGTCAGGGTGCTGGTGCATCCGCTTTGATCATAGCAAGAGGCGGTAAAATAGATGCTGTTGGTACAGCTTCACTTCCAATTGTATTTACTGCCTTATCTGACGAGCTGGATCCAGCCGATATTGCTGCAGGTAATTACTCAAGCCCTAATTTAACTGCAGATGATTCAGGCCTTTGGGGTGGATTAATTATACTCGGAAATGCAACTATCGCCGCATCCAATACCGAAGTACAAATAGAAGGTATTCCCACATCAGAGTCACGAGGTTTGTATGGAGGAACTGATGATGAGGATGATTCTGGTGATATCGCTTATGTATCGGTACGACATGCCGGTACCAACATTGGAGCAGGTAACGAGATCAATGGAATCACTTTTGGTGGTGTTGGTTCAGGTACTTCTGTTTCTTGGATAGAAGTGGTAGCAAACGCTGATGATGGAATTGAATGGTTCGGAGGCACTGTTGATGTAACAAATGTTGTTGTTTGGAACGTTGGTGATGACGGACTTGATACAGATCAGGATTGGGTTGGTACTTGTTCCGGTTTTTTGGTGGTGACTCCTAGTGGAAGTGCATTTGAATTAGATGGACCCGAACCTAGCGGCGCTACAAGCAAAGCTCCACATTCTTTTACTGACGGTACTATTTATGCTGGAGATAATATTGATCATTTAGTTGATTGGGATGGATCTACGAATGCAGGTCTTAGAAACCTTTATTTTTTAGGTTGGTCTACCGATTATGGTTTTCTCGAAGATGAAGATCCAGATGAACCTGGAAATCAAAACTTTAATCCTATTGAGGATTTTGGTGGTGACGGATCAGGTACTACTAATAGTTGGGAGTACACACTAACCTCCGGAGGAGCAGATGCCGCAGAGATATTTGCGGGAGTGAATGCTGGGGTTGCACGTGAAGTAGCGGCAGGTACTAATACTGTCGGAGGACCTCCATCATCAAACTTTGACTGGACGTTTGCCGGTCATTCTGGAGCTCTTCCTGGATTAGGACTTTAATGAAATTTGCTTATTTACATGTCAAACCCGTTGGTTTATCCAACGGGTTTTTTACTTAAATCCATAACCTCATTCTAAGTGAGAACACTAAAATTAATTATATCAATACCCTTGTTGATTTTATCTTCCATAGGATTGGCACAATCTGGAATTATTCGAGGAACGGTAATCGAAGATTCAAATGGAGAACCTTTATTCGGAGTGACGGTTCAAATTAAAAGTACTTCAACTGGTGCAATCACCGATTTCGATGGGAAATTTGAAATTAGAGCCGATCCGGGAACGTATGACCTACAAGCTTCTTTTATTGGCTTTCAGGCAGTAACAGTTAGTGATTTATTGGTAGAAGATGATGAAGTCACAGTGATTGATCAAATAAGATTAAAGGAAGACGTAGGCGTCTTGGAAGAAATTGTAGTAACAGCTGAAGCAATTAAAACGACTGAAACAGCTTTGTTGACTGTTAAAAGAAAATCTGCTAACCTAATGGATGGTATTTCAGCAGCCTCGTTCAGAAGAATTGGAGATTCAGATGCCGCATCAGCGGTAAAACGGGTGACCGGAGTTTCTGTTGAAGGAGGTAAATATGTGTACGTTAGAGGAATAGGTGACAGATATACCAAAACGATGCTGAACGGGCTAGACATTCCCGGACTAGATCCAGATCGAAATAGCTTACAAATTGACATATTCCCCACTAATTTGATCGACAATATGATCGTTTTCAAAACCGCTTCTGCGGATCTTCCTGCCGACTTTACGGGTGGAGTAGTTAATATCGAAACAAAAGATTTCCCCGAAGAAAAAATATTAGAGGTATCCGCAAGTGCACAATTCAATCCTGACATGCACTTCAACGATGATTTTTTGGATTACGAAAGAGGTGATACAGATTGGCTAGGATATGATGATGGGACAAGAGACTTACCCAGTGGTGCTGAAAACCTGAATACACTCAATGTAGATGATGATCTCTCTGGGCAAGAGGCTTTTAATTTCTCTAATAGTTTTGATAAAAATCTTGATGCATTTCAAAACCAAAGACCACTTGATTATAGCATTTCATTAACTACCGGTGATCAAAAACAAGTTTTCGGAAAGAACAAATTAGGATATATCATATCTGGTACCTATAAAAGAACCTATGTTCATTACGATGACATTTTTTTTGGTGAATATCAACTAAGATTTCAACCAACAGAACAGGATCTAATAGAGGCCTCAATAAGTAGTGGTGTTCAATCCAGAATTAATACGCTTCTTGGCGGCCTTGCTGGTTTTGCTTACAAAACCAGCAATTCAAAGTATAGATTTACTGCGATGCATCTTCAAAATGGAGAAAGCATAGCAGCTGAGCTATCTCTAAAGGACAACGATGATGCCGCCGGTAAGTCAGAATTCAGTGGATTTACAGATAACCTGGAATACAATGAAAGATCGCTAACAAATTTTTTGTTAAATGGTGAACACCACCTGTCCAACGATAAATTTGTTTTAGAATGGAAATTTTCTCCTACATTTTCATCTTTAGAAGACCCGGACATAAGAAGGACAGGATTTAATTTCCAAGGACAGGATTTAGTAATCAACCCCGGAGCTGTTAGATATCCACAAAGAATTTGGAGGGACCTGGAAGAGACAAACTACAGCGGAAGGACTGACTTAACATACAATACACAAGTATTCAATGAAGATGCGAAAATCAAGATAGGATTTAGTTATACTTTCAAAGAAAGAGACTATGAAATATTATCATACGAAGCCGACGCTGGCTTAGTATCTGTTCAACCAGATTGGTCTGGTGATCCGAATGAAGTCTTGCTAGAAGAGAATCTCCAGCCAAATGGTTCCGTAGAGATACAGTCTGAAAATATTTTGCCCCAAAACCCAAATGAATATAATAGCACTGTGGATTATGGTGCGGCTTACATTTCTGCCGAAATAAACCCGATTGGAGGACTTAAGGCAATATTAGGAGTAAGGCTCGAAAACTTTGTGCAAAGGCATACTGGAAGAGACGACGCCGGAGCAAGGAGTATTTTCTTTTTCGAAGAGTTTGATCGGCCTATACCGGAGAGTTCAAATATTTTAGATGATGATAAGGTGTTAGACGCATTTGATTTCTTCCCATCGGTGAATCTAATTTATAGCCTTCAAGAGAAGCAAAACCTGAGAGCTTCCTATTCTAGATCTATCGCAAGACCTTCTTTTAAAGAGTTGTCTTTTGCATCTATCCTAGATCCCATCAGTAATAGAAGGTTTATTGGTGGATTTACCGAATATGAGGATTGGGACGGTAATCTTATTGAAACTTTTATCGATAATTTTGACCTAAGATGGGAACTGTTTCAAGATGGAGGTCAACTATTCTCAGTAAGCGCATTCTACAAAAGGTTTGAAGATCCGATAGAGTTAGTCCAGATTAGAGTCGCTAATACTAATCAAGAATTACAACCTAGAAATGTTGGAACAGGACAATTGGTAGGCACAGAAATTGAAATAAGGAAATCACTGGATTTTCTTAACCCTTTAATAAGCAATTTTTCCATTTCTGGTAATGTTACACTTGCCGCAACAGAGTTGGAAATGTCTGATGAAGAATTTCAAGCCAGGTTAGATTTCGTTAAAGAAGGACAAGAAGTGGATAATAAACGAAGAATGGCTGGTCAAGCGCCCTATGTTGTAAATTTTGGACTTAGCTATGATAATTTTGAGAATGCATTAGAAGCAGGACTTTTTTACAACGTACAAGGACCAACCATTACAGTTGTAGGTGGTGGGATATTTCCAGATGTAGAATCAGAACCATTTCACAGCTTAAATTTTAATTTAAACAAAAGATTTGGGGAAAATGAGCGATTGGTTTTGAATTTTAAGGTCAACAATATTTTGGATGATGTCCGTGAAGAATTTTTTATAGCTCACGGGGCAGAAGAGAGGTTTTTTAACAGGTTCTCGCCAGGCAGATCTTTTGGGTTTGGAATAAACTATTCCTTGTATTGAGATCAATCATCTCTGCTTTTTAAAATGCCATTTTATGCATTTATGCTCAACTGTTAAGGACTTTTTGAAAGAGTTCACTCAATATTTTACTTTTGGAAGTGCTTAGAGATAGATAAATAAATAGGAGTACACACAAAAATGAAGAATGGACTTTTTCATAGGAAGTTACTTTTTTCAATAACGATGATTTCGTTCTTTAAAATTTCAGTTTTACGTTGATTTTTAGCTATTAGATCCAGAAACTTTCCAGCTCTTGACTTCCTGTAATTTTCTGCGAGTTCAGAACATTTATTTTCAATTGACTTAATTTCTCTAATTAGCCCTTTCACATATAAATCTTTCTTAAAATCAATTAAAATCCCCTTAACCTGTTCTTTATATGCTTCATTTTCAAGTCCTAAGAAAAAAATGGATCCTTTTGTCGTTTCGCTAGTTTGGGCAATAATTTCGATATCTACATTTCCGTCTGTTTCAGAAGAGGGAACAATAACTTTATAGTAAGACTTCATATTGATTGGTCTTCCAAACCTTTTGGCATACTTCCACCAACTGTGTCTTACCTCCTCTCTTGAAAAATCGAATACCGTTTTATAACCTACCCGTCTTTCTCCATTAATGTTAATCGATACTTGCTCTACTTTCGCATTGAATTGCCCTTGCGCGTTACAATGAAACAACCCAAACAAAATAAGGCCTAAAAGAGTCTGTTTATAAATGTTATAATGCATGTTCTCATCAAAATTAAGAGACAACATCAAGACGGTACTCATAACCGGTGGATCAGGTCTTGTTGGAACCCGATTAAGCCAAGTTTTAGCCAAAAAGAATTACACAGTTACCCATCTTTCCAGAAAGCCAACCGGTCAGAATTATGAATCATTTTATTGGAATGTAAAAGATGGTGAGATAGAATCTGATGC
Organism: Bacteroidota bacterium; assembly: GCA_039026865.1. Taxonomy (GTDB): domain Bacteria; phylum Bacteroidota; class Bacteroidia; order Cytophagales; family Cyclobacteriaceae; genus Ekhidna. The sequence continues at coordinate 8,850 of JBCCLN010000006.1, forward strand.
TATTACATCTGCAGATGCCATTATTCACCTAGCAGGCGCCAGTGTAGCCGACAAACGATGGGATGAATCCAGGAAAAAAGAGATTTACGATAGCAGAATTGATTCTACAAAACTTCTATTTTACAATATAAGAGAATTAAATCCTAATCTAAAATATTTCCTATCTGCCTCAGCAATTGGGTACTATGGATGGGACACAGGTAGCAGCATTGTAGATGAGACAACAGAAAAAGGAAAAGGTTTTTTAGCTGATGTGGTAGAAGACTGGGAAAACGAAGTGTCCAAATTTGATGAGTTGAATATTCCGAATGGAAAAGTAAGGGTTGGAGTAGTCCTTAGTGAAAAAGGCGGAGCGCTTGCAGCGCTCGCCAAGCCAATCCGGTATGGAGTTGGTGCGATATTAGACTCTGGAGAACAGTATTTAAGCTGGATTCATCTTGATGACTTATGTGGCATCTTTTTTCATTTATTAGATAATAAACTAAGGCAGACGGTAAATGGTGTTGCTCCAAATCCTGTAACCAACAAGGAATTGACCAAAGCAATAGCCAAAAAAATAAAAAAGCCAGTCTTCCTTCCAAACGTCCCTAAATTTGCGCTCAAGCTTTTACTTGGCGAAATAGCGGACATGTTGGTGGGTGGTAATAATGTGTCTTCAAAAAAAATTGAACAACTTGGTTATTCTTTTCAATACACTGAGCTAGATCAGGCTCTTACTGATTTACTTTAATACATGAAAGAAAATAACATCTCAAAAGAGCAGGAAGCCCGAATTATTAATGCTTTTAAAGAAAGGAATTGGAATGAAATAAAGAGCGCAGATTCCTGGGTAATTTTTAAGGTCATGGGGGAGTTTGTACATGGATTTGAAAAGTTGGCCAAGATTGGTCCCTGTGTATCAATTTTTGGTTCTGCCCGGACTTTGCCTGAAAATAAGTATTATCAGATAGCTGAGGAAATAGCAGCAAAAATCGTGAGGCATGGCTACGGAGTGATCACTGGTGGGGGGCAGGGAATTATGGAAGCAGGTAACAAAGGAGCCAACATCCAAGGAGGTAAGTCAGTAGGTCTTACGATTGATCTTCCATTTGAACAAAATAACAATATTTATATAGATCGGGATAAAAGCATCGATTTTGATTATTTCTTTGTCCGGAAAGTAATGTTCGTTAAATATTCACAAGGTTTTATTGTCCTTCCAGGAGGTTTTGGTACCATGGACGAACTTTTTGAAGCGCTAACCTTGATTCAGACAAATAAGATTGGAAAATTCCCTATTGTTTTAGTGGGAAAAGAATATTGGCAAGGGCTTGTTGATTGGTTAAAGGAAACAATGCTTTATGCAGAAGAAAACATAAGTGAATCTGATTTAGATTTTTTTCAAATGGTAGATACCGCCACCGAAGCCGTGCAAGTGATTGATGACTTCTATAATAAATACAACCTAAGTCCAAACTTTTAAGCTTTATGAAGAATGGATCTCCCATCCTCCAGATTCTCAATTTTTAATACTTTGTCAAACTTCGGAACATCACTTTCTAATAACTCTGATATATGTCGAAGCCAATTCTCATGGTGCTTCAGAAGAGCATGTGAAATATGCATATCATCTTCCAGTGATGCCAGACGTATATTGGTTTCTTTTTGTTCACTTTCAAGCTTAGAAAGTCCATTGTTGGTTTCTTTAGACGCTATTAAAATTTCTGAAAGTATTTCCACTATTCTGTCTTCGTTTTTCATGGCTTACTGCTCTTCATCTAAAATTAACCTAAAAAATCAGAATTTAAGTAAGTGAAAAAAAAGGAAGAAATCATAGAAATTATTGGTGCACGGGAACATAACCTTAAAAACATTGATCTTAAACTTACAAGAAATACGCTGATTGTAATAACAGGCATTAGCGGAAGTGGTAAATCCTCACTTGCTTTTGATACGATTTATGCAGAAGGTCAAAGGAGGTATATGGAAAGTTTTAGCGCTTATGCTAGATCATTTATTGGTGATATGGAACGTCCCGATGTAGATAAAATTGAGGGCTTAAGCCCTGTTATTTCTATTGAGCAGAAAACGACCTCCAGAAACCCAAGATCCACCGTTGGAACAGTTACGGAGATTTATGATTTTTTTCGATTGCTATATGCTCGTACCGGAGAAGCATACTCCTATTTAAGTGGAAAAAAAATGACCAGACAATCTGAAGATCAGATTGTGGAAATGGTCATGAAGAACCTCAATGGAGAAAAAATTACTTTACTAGCTCCGATAGTCAAGGGCAGAAAAGGACACTACAGGGAGCTTTTTGTTCAAATCAGAAAGTTAGGGTTCAGCAAAGTTCGAGTAGATGGGAAATTACAGGATCTTGTACCTAAAATGCAGGTAGACAGGTACAAAACGCATGACATAGAAATTGTCATTGATCGGATAAGCATTTCAGAAACAAGCAAAAAGCGAATAAGATCATCTATTAACGCTTCATTAAAACATGGAGATGGCGTGATGATGATTTTGCGAGAAGATGCAAGCATTTCTCATTTCTCAAAAAATCTAATGGATCCTGAAACAGGACTTGCCTATGACGATCCTGCTCCAAATACTTTTTCATTTAATTCCCCTTATGGTGCCTGTTCGGAATGTAATGGCTTAGGGCAAATTGAAGAAATATCTCGTGATTCGGTTATTCCCGATCCTACCCTTAGTGTAAGCCTTGGTGGAATAGCTCCGCTGGGAGCTTATCGTGATATCTGGATTTTCAAAAAGATTGAAGCTATTCTGAAGAAGAATAAGGTCAATCTTTCTACTCCATTAGAAAAGATTCCTGAAAAAGTAATTCATACGTTGTTGTACGGAGACAATGTACCGGTTGCAGTTTCATCTGTTAAGTATCCAGGAACGGATTGGCAGACTAAATTTGAAGGGATCATTAATTTTTTAGAGAAGCAAAAAGACGGAGGGTCAGAAAAACTACAGGCGTGGGTAAAGGAATTCACAGATACAAAGGTCTGTCCATCTTGCAATGGTTATCGTCTCAAGAAAGAAGCACTCCACTATAAAATTGCTGACAAACACATCGGAGAATTAGGTGAAATGGATATCTCATCGCTCAGTCACTGGACGGAGACCCTGGAAGAAAAGCTCTCTGATCGTCAAAAAATCATCGGCGCAGAAATCATAAAAGAACTAAAAAAAAGGATTGGATTCTTATTGAACGTAGGACTAGATTATTTGAGTTTGAATCGTCCGCTGAAGACCCTCTCAGGAGGCGAAGCTCAGAGAATCAGATTAGCGACACAAATAGGTACTCAGCTAGTGAATGTGCTCTACATCTTGGACGAACCAAGCATAGGCCTCCACCAACGCGATAATGTTAAGCTGATCCAAGCGCTCAAAGACCTTAGAGACCTTGGAAACACCGTCATTGTCGTAGAACATGATAAGGATATGATGCTAGAGTCTGATGAAATTGTGGATATCGGACCGGGAGCGGGCAGACATGGAGGACAGGTAGTGGCAAAAGGAGAACCAAAAGCGTTCTTGACACAAGGAAGTAAAACCGGAGATTATCTTAGCCAAAAATTGAAAATTGAAGTCCCGAAAAAGAGAAGGAAACAAAACGGAAGCTGGTTAGAGCTAGAAGGTGCCTCTGGCAATAATCTTAAAAACGTTGATCTAAAGCTCCCCATTGGTAATTTAATTCTCATAACAGGAGTTTCAGGGAGTGGTAAATCAACCTTGATACATGAAACCCTTTACCCCCTTCTCAGAAAGCATTTATACAAAAGCCGACAAGAACCCCTACCATACAAAAAAGTCAAAGGCGAAGACCAGTTCGATAAAATCATTGAAGTAGATCAATCTCCGATCGGTCGGACTCCACGGTCGAACCCCGCGACTTATACAAATGTCTTTTCTGATATAAGAAACTTGTTTGCACAGTTACCTGAAGCGAAGATTAGAGGATATAAACCTGGAAGGTTTTCTTTCAATGTGAAAGGCGGAAGATGCGAAACCTGTGGTGGTGGTGGAATGCGGCTTATAGAAATGGACTTCTTGCCGGATGTGCACATACCATGTGAAACGTGCAAAGGAAAGCGATATAATAGAGAAACACTTGAGGTACGATTTAAAGGTAAATCGATCTCTGATGTATTAGATATGACGGTATCTTCTTCTGTTCAGTTTTTTGAAAATCAACCTCGAATTGTAAAGAAGCTTAAAACACTAGACGAGGTTGGCCTTGGATATGTTTCGCTTGGTCAGCATGCAACCACACTCTCAGGAGGAGAGGCACAACGTGTCAAACTGGCTACAGAATTAAGCAAAAAAGATACAGGGAAGACGTTCTATATCCTTGATGAACCCACTACTGGCCTTCATTTCCAAGATATAGAACATCTCCTAGAAGTGCTTCAGAAACTAGTAGACAAAGGCAACACCGTTCTAATTATTGAACACAATATGGATGTAATCAAAGTTGCCGATTACATTATTGACCTCGGACCAGAAGGAGGCTCCGGTGGAGGTAAGATTATTGCACAAGGTACACCAGAAGATATTTTAAAAGTTAAAAACAGCCACACAGCAAATTTTCTTAAACTAGAGCTTAGTTAACTCCTATGGTATTGAGCACTTCACTGAAATAGTAATAGTCTCCCAAATAATTGAAAGCATAATCACTTTCTTCTAAAATAAAATAATCTAGTATTGCAATATCATTGTTAACTACATCAGAAAGTATGTATTCTTTTAAGAGATTTCCACTGTAGTCATAAATTTTAACCTTCTCCTGAAAATTAATTTCGGCTGAAAGCTGCATCTCCAAGCCTTGGTTAAAACTATTGTTTATCTGAGATGATCCAACAAACGTGGATAAAGCCATGAGCAATAAAATAAATACTGATTTCATTATTGAGTCTTTTTAATTTGAGTTTATGTTGACTATGCTAACGCATAAAATCCAAGAGGGGTTTATTAAAGTTATTAATAGTTATCTGATATTAATTTATCATATTGATAGAGGTTAGATTTAAGCTGTGACTAAAAACAAGATCTATTGGTTGTGCCAATTTTTTGGTTGGGGTATTTACGGACTTCTTCAAATTATTGCATATACCGTTGCTAATGGATTGAACAACGATCAGATAATTGGTGTTCTCTTTCAGGTAGCTTTTTACATTACCACGACCCATCTTCTTCGTGCTGTTTTTATTCGATTTGGTTGGTTAAATCTTCGATTAAATCAATTGATTCCAAAACTCTTCGTGCTGAATTTATTCCTAAGTTTTTTGAATTATGGATACCTGCTTATTATACAATATTTGTCTAACGGTATTTCCAATGCAGATCTACAATTTGTAACAATCTTCCTCAATACACTTATCTATTGGGCTGTTTACTTCTTATGGACAATTTTTTACTTTGCCTTTCACTATGTTGATAGATACAATAAGTCACTAAGAGCAAAAACTGCCGCGAGGGAAGTGGAACTAAGTAACCTAAAAGCACAGCTCAATCCCCATTTTATATTCAATGCATTGAACAGCATCAGAGCTCTTGTTGATGAAGACCCCAGAAAATCTAAAGAATCGATCACTCAACTTTCTCATATCTTGAGAAATTCATTAATTAGCGATAGAAAGAAACTTGTTCCTTTTTCAGAAGAGCTAAAAACTGCAATGGATTATTTAGCATTGGAATCCATCAGGTATGAGGAGCGACTAATTACAAAATTTGATATTGACAGGAACTCCGGAAGGTTTATGGTACCTCCACTTATGCTGCAAACGCTTGTCGAAAATGGTATCAAGCATGGCATATCAAACCTGAAAGAGGGGGGTGAAATTAGTATATCTACAAAAGTTAAAAGTAAACATCTATTGCTAAAAATTCGTAACAGCGGACAATTGTCTAAATTTTATGATGAAGGTAAAGGGTTAGGAATTGAGAATACGAAAAAGCGGCTAAACCTTATTTTTGGAGAAGCTGCTAGTTTTAATATTCATAACGAAACAACGAAGAAAACGGTGCTTTGCACACTAAACATTCCTACTTACGATGGAAAAAAATTCACGTAATCACAAACAAAAATAGAATATGAGAGCGATAATTATTGATGACGAGCGTTTAGCGAGGAAAGAGCTTTCTTCACTTCTTGAGAATCATCCGGAAATTGAATTATTGGACGAGGCTGCAAATGTGGATGACGCAATAGAAAAAATAGAAAAGCATAACCCAGATGTTATTTTCTTGGATATTCAAATGCCAGGTAAAACCGGGTTTGAGTTGTTGGAAAGTCTCGAGTATGTGCCTCAGGTCATCTTTACCACTGCATATGATGAGTTTGCTTTAAAAGCTTTTGATTTTAATGCACTTGACTACTTATTGAAACCCATACAGGCAGATAGATTATCAGAAAGTATTAATAAAATAAAAACAAAAATTCCTCAGAAAGAAGGAAAAGATAGACAGTTGGGGGCCAAAGATCAGGTCTTTGTAAAGGACGGAGACAAATGTTGGTTCGTAAAACTAGAAGATGTCCGCCTTTTTGAATCAGATGGAAACTATATAAAAGTTTATTTTGACAAGTTCAAACCGATGATCCATAAATCTTTAAATGCATTAGACGAGCGATTAGACGATCGTAGTTTCTTCAGGGCAAGCAGAAAACACATTATCAACTTAGGATGGGTTGAATCTATTGATACATGGTTTAACGGAGGCTTACTTGTACAACTGAAAGGCGGGGAGAAAATAGAAGTTAGCAGAAGGCAATCTGCCAGATTTAGGGAAATGATGAGTCTTTAACTTTTAAAAGAAACTCCCTTCTCTACCTTCCCATTTATTTAGTGAGCGTGAGAATACATTTATTCTGGAAAAAATAATTGTAGAGCGATCTCGTCTGCTACTAGGAATCCGTGAGAGGTCAAGCGTAGCGAATCTTTTGAATAGATTGCCAATTTTTGTTGGTGAAGTTTTTTGAGAATACGATTGTATCTCATTTTTAAATCAACTCTAAATTTTTCATTTACTTCTTTGAATGAAATCCCGCTTTCCCTTCTGAGCCGTGTAAGGATAGTTTCATTCAATAGCTGGGTTTCAGATAGCTCTTCAGTTTGAAAAAAAACGCCCTTCTTTGTCAATGCCCTAAGGTATTTTAAGTTACTCCGGATATTTAATTGACGAGTCCGCCCATCAAATGAATGTGCTCCGGGACCTACTCCTAAATAATTTTTCCCTGACCAGTAAGCCAAATTATGCCTTGAGTGAAATCCTGGCTTGGCAAAATTTGAAACTTCATAGTGATCGTATCCAGAAAGGTTTAAAAAGGAAATGGCACACAAATATTGTTCAGCGGCAGCCTCTTCTGGCAGTTCTCTTAGCTTGTTTTTATTTTTTCTTCTGCCAAAAACTGTACGTTCCTCAATTGTCAGACCATATAGAGAAATGTGTTCAGGCTCCATCTCAACTGCTTTGAGAAGATCTGATTCCCAAAAAGAGTCAGAATAATTAGGCAAGGCATAGATGAAGTCAAGAGAGATGTTTTTAAACCCAGCATTTCTCGCATTCAAAAATGCATGCTCGGCTTGCTTGGAATCATGGATCCTATTCATCCATTTCAATTCTCTATTATGGAACGTTTGAATGCCAATGCTCAGTCGGTTGATCCCTAAAGTTTTTAGATCCTTAAGTTTATTTAAAGTTAGATCTTCTGGGTTTGCTTCAAAGGTTACTTCAGGAAATGGTAAAATAGAGAAGTTTTTTTCGATGGTTTGGAGAAGTTTTTTTATTTGAGCTTTACTCAAAAGAGAAGGAGTACCTCCTCCGAAATAAATTGTTGCAATATCTTCATTCAGATAACCCGACCGATTAATTAGTTCGTCACAAATGGCATCAACCATTAAATCTTGATTGTTCAAATTAGTACTAAAGTGGAAATCACAGTAGTGGCATGCTTGTCTGCAAAAAGGAATATGTATATAGACACCTGCCATACCTATTTCAAACATCCATAAAAGTAAACTGCATTATCTTTCTTATCCCGTAGTATTACAGATTAACTATCTGCTTTTCATAAGGTCTAGCGCAAGAACTAAATTGCTTCTGATCAATGCAACGAATTCTAATCCTTCTGTTTTTTGTTTGGCCTTCAGTAGGCTCAAGTCAAATAAATGCTAATTTTTTTTATGATGGCGTTTTAAAGGAGAAGAGAACCTTTGAAGATACTTTGTCCCTCAAAAACTCTATCACCATTAAGAAACTACACTGGGTTAATCAAGGCTATTTTTTTTGTGGATTAGATTCGATTATAAGTCAGAAAAACAAAATCCTAGTTTTTTTACATAAGGGTGAGAAGCACAAAGTCAATATTCGTGATTTAAAAGAAAAAAATTTTGTTAGCCAGATTAATAAAAAACTTCAATCGCTGAACAACAGCGGATATCCCTTTGCTTCTATTATTCTTGACTCTATATCTTATAACGAAGGAATATTAAGCGGGATAATTACCACTTTGAAAGGACCTGAAGTAAGACATGATTCTGCCTTTTTTTTTCAGGAAATTAAAACTAAGCATAAATACATCTATCGATTGTTGGATATCGTCCCGGAAGAGGTTTTTGACGAGTCAGGTTACTCTTTGTTAGAAAAAAAAGTTAAGAGATCTCCATTTTTGGCACTGCGTAGGTCAACTGATGTTTCATTTTCTAAAGACAAAGCAAAAATCTATTTAGACCTTGAAGAAAAATCCACTAACACATTCGAAGGAGTAGTGGGTCTTCAACAGAAAGAAAATGGAGCAACGTCACTCATCGGAGGTCTTAATTTGTCTATTCAAAATCTTTTTAAGTTAGGTCATGAGTTTGATTTTCATTGGAAAAGTTTCGCAGAGGCCTCTCAACAATTAAATCTTTTCTACAAACATGCTTTTCTTTTTGATGCTAAAATTTCGCCCTCCTTTCAATTTAGCCTACTAAAGCAGGACTCCACTTTTTTAACAAGGACAGCAGCAATAGGCCTGAATACGTATATCTCTCCTCAAATATCTTTATTGGTCGAATATGAAGGAACGAATGGTTCACTGATCTCTTCAGACATTAAAGAGATAGAAAACAGAAGTTTGGCAGATTATCGACAATACTTTTATCGGATTGCTTTGTCGAGTGGGTTTTTTACTTTACTCAACGAATATGAAAAGGGGACAGCTTGGAATATATCTGTAGGAGCAGGAGTAAAAGACATTGTAGGAAATGTGGGATTTCCAGATAGTTTTTATGACACCATTAAGTTAAAAACAAATTTTGTCAGAGTTGATGCTCAGATAGCCTATCAGCTAAAGATGGGTAATCGTCAGTCCATTTTTCATGATATTCATCTTGGGCTCTTGAATAACCGTGAAATTCTTACAAACGAACTTTATCGTATTGGAGGACTTAATACTCTAAGGGGATTCAATGAAAAAAAATTTTTCGCTCAATATTATAGTTTGAGTAGAATGGAGATCAGATCATTTTTCGAGAATAGAAGCTTTGTATATGTTTTTTATGATCAGCTTATCTTTAGTCGTTCACAATCCATCAAGGCTCCTTTTGGAATAGGATGCGGCATAGCTTTAGAGACCTTGGCTGGGCAATTTGGTTTTGCTCTGGCAAGTGGAAAATCAGATCATCAAATCATAGCATTTTCTGAACTCAGAATTCATTTTGGTTATATAAGCAGATTTTGAAGATTCTATTTGTTTGTCTTTGGTTGCTGTTTTGCAATGTCATTTTTGGTCAAAAGGATACTATAATCATCCATGATTATGCAAAAACGATGGTCTCTATGGAAGAGGATGGATCTATCAGCCCTGTAATTTCTCTATCAAAACTAAACACTGCTGGATTTTTCCTGCCTAGACCATCAAGAGGATACATTAGGGTTTGTAACGACAACCCTTTCACAATTTGGGTCAACGGACGTCTTTTCAAAAAGATTGATCATGGGTGCGAATTATATGACATAAATGATTTCTTCCAAAATGAGGTTTCGGATACACTTTTTATTTCCATATACGCTACAGAAAATTTCACAAATTTTCGTTTTGAAGAAGTGATAGTGCAGAATCTAGTAGTCATAAAAGACGATCCTAAGCTTTTAAGATCAACAAGAGATGTTTTCCGGGAATTTACTACCACCGCTATTTTAATTATTCTTTTTCTTGTAGGATTTATTTCAACTAAATATCCAGGAAGACTAATAAATCTCGTTAAAGTAGTGTTCAATATTAAACAAAACTCAATTGAATACTTGGGAGTACAGCTTTTTAGCGAACTTGGTGTTAGTTTGCTCCTGCTACTTTCTTTATTCTTCGCCTTTTTAGGAATATACATTGATTTAGAAGCAAATCTTAATTACTCTGATATTCCTCTATCTTATTCAGGTTTTTTTATTCTTTGGTTAAAAGGATCATCCTTTGTGTGTCTTTTTATTTTAGTCAAGTGGGTTTTGATCTTTTTGATCTCGCCACTCTTTGGATTTCGAAAGATGAATGGCTTTCAGCTTTTGGATTTTATCAGTTTTGGATTGGTTCTTAGTGGACTAATGTTTGTTTTTATCTTAATAGATTTTCTATTTAGCAATGGTGATTTCTGGTTTTTAGTCGATTCTCATGTTATTCTCATATTTACAGTTGGAATATTTATTTCTTGGATTACGTTAAGATTTGTTAACCACTCATCTAACACAAAATTTCTCATTATTTCCTACCTTTGCGCTACTGAACTCATACCTGCCATATTGTTGATTGGTTGGTTCTTTAAATAATTATAAAAGAATAATTGCATATGAACTCGACTGAGGAATTACTAACTAAGAATAAGGAACGAATGAAGCGAGTAAAAAGCCTTTTAGTATCCCAGCCGGAACCTTCTGATCATAACTCACCCTATCACGCTCTAGCAGAAAAATACAATTTGAAGATCGATTTCCGAAAATTTATAGATATTGATCCTGTAGATATTAAAGAGTTTAGAAAACAAAAAATAAATATTCTAGATCATACAGCTGTAATATTCACAAGCAGAAATGCAATCGATCATTTTTTTCGGTTAGCACAGGAAAGTAAGATCGAAATACCTACCGGGATGAAGTATTTTTGTATCTCTGAAACTACTGCAAATTACCTGCAGAAATATATCGTTATTAGAAAAAGAAAAATCTTTACTGGTGAAAGAACAGCTCAGGACTTGTTGGGAGTAATTAAAAAACATAAAAACGAAAAATTTATTTTCCCTTGTTCTAATATTAGGACAGATCATATCCCGGATTTCCTTAATGAAAATGGATATTTATGGTCAGAAGCCACTATCTACAGAACTGTAGCAGCAGACTTATCGGATCTTGATGATGTTACTTATGATATTATTGCCTTTTTCAGTCCGTCAGGAATTGAATCACTTCTTACTAACTTCCCAAAATTTAAACAAAACCAAACCAGAATTGCAGCTTTTGGACCTACTACCTCCAAAGCAGTCACTGAAGCAGGTTTAATATTAGACATACAAGCACCACTGCCGAATGCTCCATCTATGACAGGTGCATTAGAAATTTACATAAAAGAGGCGAATAACATATCCTAAGAATAGGGGTATATCATTTGTAAGTATTATACTTACATCATGAAAAAAGGCTTACGAAAATTGCTTTTCGCGTTCTCAATTTTTGTGGTGCAATACGGATTGGGACAAAATGACTTTTTTTTCAATCATTACCTCTTCAACCCTACCTACTTTAATCCTGCATGGGCTGGAGTAGAAGAACAAGCATTTGCTGCCGCTCATCATAGAACTCAATGGGCGGGATATGACGCAACGTTTGATCCTGAGGGAGCTCCCACAACGCAAATGCTTTCTGCTGTAGTGCCGGTAGAAGGTAAACTATCTGGTTTTGGTTTAACCTTGGTAAACGATAGAACTGGCCCATTAACTTCAATACAAGCCAGAATGGCAATTGCTACTTCTTTTGTTTTTAGACAAGGTAAGGTTTTTTTAGGTTTAATGCCTTCTCTTAATGTAGCTTCATTAGATGCCAATTTTAGGCCTGCAGACAGTCAGCCTGACCCATTTATTCCGAACGGTGATGAAACACAGTACCGACCAAATCTACATGCAGGGCTAGTTTTTCAATCAAAAAAAGAATATTTTATAGGTATTTCAGTAGAAAATATTTTACAACCGGAATTTTCTTTTGGCACTGATGCTGGAAATAATGTAGAATCTAATTATAACTTATTTTTTAGTAAATCGCTGAGAATAGCTAGAGATTTCATCTTAAAACCAACTACGCTGTTGCGTTCAGACTTAAATTCTTATTCCCTGGATTTGACCGGAGTTTTAGAATATCAAGAAAAAATGTGGGGAGGTCTTGCCTTCAGAAGAGCTGAGTCTGTAAGCGTGTTGTTAGGTTATTCTTTCTTACAAGATAATAAGTTGAAAGCTGGCTATTCTTTCGATTATGTTGTTCAGGAGAGAGATGCTAAAGAACCAACATCACATGAAATATATGTTCGATACAACCTTCCTGATTTGATTTTAGGAGGCAGAAAAGCTGTGAAAACCCCACGTTTTACATTTTAACAGTTCTTGATTCACCTATCTAAACCTGGTGGAAAAGATTATTAGTTACGTCCGTTCGATCATATATTTAGATCGAATATCGCACAATATTTCTTGTTAATGTTTGTTTATTTTACATACTTGCGTTTTCAATATAGGTGTTATGAATAATATGCGTGTTTCAACAATTTATAATTGTTCTATCCTTTGCTGTGTCACGATTCTATCGGGTTGTGGTTTTTTCGGTGGAAGTAGAGGAGATCAAGGAGAGCTAATTGGAGTTCAAGATAGGTATGGATGGGAAATGACTCGTCCGTTCGGAATGGTTTCCATTCCCTCAGGTACTTTTCATATGGGTCAAGCAGATGAAGATATAGCAGCAACCCAAATTAACTTCAATAAACAGGTGACTATCGGATCATTTTTCATGGACGATACGGAGATTACTAATAATGAATATCGGCAGTTTACTCAAAATATTCAAGAAAGTTCTGAAATTGATTTACCAACCGGTTACTCAATTGCTGACCTTCTTCCTGATACCACTGTTTGGACGAGAGATTATACCCATCATATGGGAGATCCATTAGTTGTTTATTATTGGTCTCATCCAGCATTTGACGATTATCCGGTAGTAGGTGTAGATTGGAATGCTGCCAAATATTTCTGTGAATGGAGAACTAGTTATTTGAACAGGTGGAGATCTGATAATCAGTTGCCTGTTATGCCTAACTTTAGGCTACCTTCAGAGGCTGAATGGGAATACGCCGCCAGGGGTGGAAGAGATATGGCAAAATATCCATGGGGAAATCCATATATCAGAAATGCAAAGGGTTGCCTTTTAGCTAACTTTAAACCCGGACGTGGTAACTATTTCGATGACGGTTATGCTTATACGTCACCAATTGGAACTTATTTCGCCAATGAGTATGGATTGTACGATATGTCTGGTAATGTAGCAGAATGGTGCGAAGATGCTTTTAATCCTTCTGCTATGCCGCTTACCTGGGATTTAAACCCTACTTATTTTGACGATAATGTTTTATTTAAGGTGATTCGAGGTGGCTCATGGAAAGATATAGCTTACTTTCTCGAGACAGGTACTCGAACTTTTGAACATCAAGATACAGCAAGAGCCTCGATTGGTTTTAGATGCGCTATGACTTATCTTGGAAGATCCTCAGGATATGAATTTTAATCAAAACAACAAAATAAATTTACTAACCTAAATGCTATCAAAATGAGTAAAAAAGGCGGATTTACTGAATTGCTTTATTCTACTATAATGCCCAAGGTTTATGGTATAGGAGCGGCAGTTGTTATTGTTGGCGCCATGTTTAAAATCTTACATCTAGAAGGGGCCGCTGTTATGCTTGGAATTGGTCTTAGCGTTGAGGCAGCGATTTTCTTCTTAAGCGCTTTCGAACCCAAACATTCAGAACCAGATTGGGCCAAAGTATATCCTGAATTGGCTGATGATTATGATGGTCCTTCGGCAAAACCCAGAACCGCAGTGGCGGCGGCTAATCAGAGTGCAGCCGCTAAGATGGATAAAATGTTAGCTGATGCTAAAGTAGGACCTGAGTTAATAAAAAGTTTAGGTGACGGAATGAGAAATATGGCTGAATCTGCCAAAAGAATGTCGAACCTGAGTAATGCAGCTATTGCGACCAATGATTACGCTAATAATGTGAAATCTGCCTCAAAATCTCTTACTGATATGAATAAATCATATGCTGCTACTATGCAAGCAATGTCTGGTATGGCTGAAGCTACCAGGAATACCAAAGAATATCATTCACAAGTACAAAACGTTACTAAAAGTCTAGGTGCATTGAATGCGGTATATGAAATGGAACTAAAAGACGCACAAAGTCACACTAAAGCGTTGAACAAATTCTATTCTAACCTTACTGGTGCTTTAGAAAGTATGGCTGAGTCTGGTAAAGAAACAATAGCTTTTCAAACAGAGCTGAATAAGCTTACATCCAATATTTCCGCTTTAAACAAAATATATGGCAATATGCTAACTGCAATGAGAGATAATAATCGATAACTCAACCCTAAACACATAAATTATGGCAGGAAGAAAAGAAACCCCTAGGCAGAAGATGATTGGAATGATGTATTTGGTGCTTACAGCTTTATTAGCGATAAACATCAGTTCCACGGTTCTAGATAAATTCGCCTTTATTAACCAAAGTTTAGAGCGTGCCAACGCTGAAACCTCAGGAAGAAATGCCAGAACCATAGAAAGCATGAAATCTGCTGCAAAAGATAAAGGTAATCGCATTGAGGATCTCAAAGTGGTGGCAGACGCTGAAGAATTAAGAGCCAAAACTCAAGAGGTTTTTGCTAGCTTGGAACAGTATAAAGAAAAATTTATTGATCTCACTGGGGGTTATATAGATCCGCAAAAAAAAAATAGAATGTTCATTAATGGAAAAACTGATTACGATCAGGTTGGTAATTACATGATGCCAAAAGAGGAAGGAGGCGATGGTAAAGGAGCAGAAATGAAAGCAATATTAAATGGATACGCCGAGGAATTAAGGGTAATTCTCATGAAAAATGGTGCAACTGATGAACAATTAAAATCATTTGATAAAATTGCAAAAGACGCGAATGAAGACGAATATTATCGTAAAGATCCTAACCAAAAAGGAAAGAAATGGTCCCAACTATCATTTGAAAATTCTCCAACACACGCAGGTTTAGCAACAGTAAGTGAATTCCAGGCTAACGTTCTTTCCTATGAAACTTCAGCTTTAGACTTTTTGGTAAAAAGAGTCGGTTTGAAAGACATTACGTTTGATCAAATCCGACCAGTGATTATGCCCGAATCTAAATATGTGGCGGCCGGTACAAAATACAGGGCAGATATGTTCATTGCTGCTTCTGCCTCCGGTCTTAATGACAAACTTGTAATGACTTACAATGGTGAAGATGCACCTGTAATAGGCGGTGTTGGTAAAGTGGAATTCACTACGACACCTGGATCTTACAATAAAGAAGGAAATGCAAAAAAGACAATTGTTGCATCTATAAAAGTTCCACAAGGTGGTGGAAAAGATACCGTATTTACTGATACTATTGAATATTTTGTAGTTCAACCAGTAATCCAAATTCAATCCCAATCTGTAAATGCCCTTTATTATAATTGTGGTAACGCACTTGACGTTCAGGTGCCAGCATTAGGTAATCAATATAATCCGTTGTTTTCTGCTAAGGGAGGAGACGCGATAAAAGGATCTCAAAGAGGTCAAGTGACAGTAGTACCGAAATCACGAAAAGTCATATTAACGGTTTCTAGTGGGGGCAATAACATAGGTTCTCGAGAGTTTAGTGTAAGAGCTATACCTGCACCAGAAATTAAAGTTTTTACTTCTCAAGGAGAGATTAACTATAAAGAGGGAATAGATGCTACCACCCGGGAAATTTACTTACGCGCTTTTCCTGACGAGAGTTTCGCCGAGTTCTTGCCAAATGATGCTAGATTCAGAGTATCAGAAGCAGAAGTTACGTTAGTAAGTGGTGGACTTGGTAGAGGATCAAAGAGAACAGGTGAAACGATAAGTCTTGCAGGTATGAACGCGAGAAAAGGAAGTACTCTTGCAATCGAAATCAAAAGAGTACAACGTCAAAATTTCAGGAAACAGGTCGAAGATTTTAATAAATTTCAACGTTTTATCAACATTACATTGAAATAATTTTCATTAAGAACAAAATGATATGAAAAAGTTAAGTTATGTGTTAGTATTTTGTTTTACGATTCAAATAAGTTATTGCCAAGAGGAATTAGCTGCACTTGTAAAACCAGAAGTTTATGAGACGCAAGTTATGTTTCAAAAGACCCTATGGCGTAGGATGGATTTGAAGGAAAAACAGAATAATCCTTTTTTTTCTAGAAACGGGGAAATATCAAAGCTAATAATTCAGGCTGTAGACGAAGGATTACTTACTCCATACAGATCAGATTCATGTATTAATTTTATGCCTGATATTATTTTTCTATCTAATATTTCAGTAGAGCAAGATGATAATCCATTTGTAGGAGGAGGATTTAATTCTGGTGGATTTGACTCTTTTGACGACCCTTCTACCGAAGAAAATGAACTGGATGCATCTGATGAATTAAAACTCGTGGCAATACCCGAAGAATTTTTTTCTGTTTTATATCTAAAAGAAGATCTTATTTTTGATAGAAATAGATCAAGGATGTATAATTATATTAGATCCGTAACAATTGCTTTGCCAAAAGATGCAGGAAGCTTATACAATCCTCAAGGATTTGAAAAACCAATTGCTCACTTTAAATATGACGATGTTATTGATCTTTTTAGAGGACCTTATGCCGATAGAGCAATCTATTACAATGCGCAAAACCCTGGAAAGCAAATGAACATGAGTGATGCTTTTGAACTTAGACTATTTAGGGCTCCGATAATAAAAATATCCAATCCTGATGATCTTGATATCCGGGAACTTTATCAAGAAGATTTGGCCGACAATCCTTTAAAAGCCATCATAATACAACAACAATATGAATATGATTTAATGGAATATGAATCAGAACTCTGGGAGTATTAGTCATTCATTCACCAGAACAACCTAATCGCCCCAAAAAATGAAATTCAAATATTTAATTTTTTCGCTACTATTATTAATAGTAGTAAGTACTTCTGCTCAAGAATTAGGAGAACTAGTAGATCTTAGAGATGATCAAAAATATAAAGTTATTACGATAGAAATAGAACTGGAAGGTGGAGTTTTTATAAAAAGAACCTGGATGGCTGAGAATTTAAATTATAAAGTTCCAGATTCGTATTGTTACAAAAACGAACCTGCTTATTGTGACGTATATGGTAGACTTTATACTTTCAAAGCGGCTACAGAAGCATGTCCGGATGGTTGGCATGTACCTACAATAGATGAGTGGAATCTTTTATTTCAGACATATGGCGGGATAAAAAAAGCCGGTGATGCGCTTCAGAAGGCCGGTGAAAGTAAATTAGATTTGATTTTAGGAGGATTTGGAGATCCAGGTAGTGTTTTTAAAAACATCGGGATTAGCGGAAACTATTGGGATGCAGAAAAAAAGTCAGAAAATACTTCTGGAATTGTTTCTGTTCAAAAAGGATCATCTGAGATTTACCATAGCGTTATTGGTGATTGGCATCGGAACAGTTGTAGATGCTTGAAAGATAATTGAATTATAATAGAAGAGCACGTTGAAAACTCGCCTTTTGGCCCGAACAGAGGCTTTCAGAATTTCAAAAATGTAGTTTAATGGTCGTAAATGAGGCTTTTGAAATTCTGAAAGCCTCTGTTCGAACCAAAAATCCAGTTTTGCAAAGGATTCTAGAAATCATAGATAAAGGGAACCTATAAATTCCCTTTTTTTATTGCTTCTCTTATAATCGCCGCTTTAGATGTTCCAATAAGTTTTATCAAATCCATTTCATTTGATTCTTTCAATCTTGATATACTTCCGAATTCTACTAATAATTTGTTCTTGGTAACTGAACCAATGCCTTTAACTAAGTCCAAGGAAGATTGTACAGAGCTTTTACTTCGCTTCTTCCGATGAAACGTTATTGCAAATCGGTGTGCCTCATCCCTAATCCGTTGTAAGAGTTTGAGCGAACTAGACTTTTTACTTATGTAAAGAGGAAGTTGATCGTCAGGATAATAGATTTCTTCAAGTCTTTTTGCAATTCCTATTACTGAAATATCGCCGTATAGATTTAATTCCCTAAGCACGTCACAAGCGGCGTGAAGTTGTCCTTTTCCACCATCAATTACAATTAAGTTAGGCAAGCTCAACCCCTCGGTTTTTAAATGACTATACCTTCTATTAACCACTTCTTTCATAGAGGCAAAATCATCCGGCCCAACGACGGTTTTTATATTGAATTTTCTGTAGTCTGATTTCGAAGGTTTACCATCTTTGAAACAAACCATAGACGCTACAGGATTTGTACCTTGGATATTTGAATTATCAAAACATTCAATATGAACAGGTAGGTCTTGAAGTCGAAGATCTTTTCTTAAGTTTTCTAAAATTGCTTCATTGAGTTGCATATTTTTTTTGGTCAAACGTTCTTTTTTATAGAATAGCGCGTTTTTTTTCGACAGTTCTATTAGTTTCTTCTTATCTCCAATCTTTGGAACCAATATTTCTATGTTTTCCCAAGGCTCAACATAAAGGTTAGAGATAATGGTAGGATTATCGCTAAAATATTTTTTTCTTAAATCAAAGATGGAAAACCGAAAAACTTCTGTGTCGTCTTCTTCTATCTTCTTTTTTACTTCTATCGTTTCCGAATTAGCCACTGATCCATTCTCCACTTTCATGTAATTAATAAAGAGGTTTTTTTCATCCCCTTTAACCATTGTAAACACATCAGTATTTGTAATTTTTTGATTTACAATTAGTGATCTGATTTGAAATTTTTCCAGTAGATCAAGCTTTTCTTTGTATGACTGAGCTAACTCAAATTTCAGATCAATAGATGCTTGATTCATTTTCTCTTTATATGATCTGCTTACAACAGAAATTCTTCCTTTTAAAATCTCTTTTGCACTTATGATATCTAAGAGATAATCTTCTTCAGATTGTAGGTCTTCGCAAGGACCCATACAATTTCCAATATGATATTCTAAGCATACTTTAAATTTTTTCTTTGAAATATTGCTTTCCGTCAAGCTAAGCTTACAAGTTCTGATTTTATGCAATTTTCTGATAAGGTCAAGCACACTATTCATCGCCTTCACGCTTGTGTAAGGCCCAAAGTATTCTCCCTTTGAATGATCTATTCTTCTAGTCGAATAAATTCTTGGAAAACGTTCTCTAGTGATACAAATACTCGGGAAGCTTTTGTCATCTTTTAGAAGAATATTATACCTTGGTTGGTGTTCCTTGATAAGATTATTCTCTAACAATAACGCATCAAATTCTGATGATACTATTACAAATTCTATTTGAGCTATTTCTGAGACAAGCCGAAAGGTTTTTCTATTATCTAGATTTGCTTTGGTAAAATAACTTGATACCCTTTTTTTTAAATTCTTAGCTTTTCCAACATACACAATAGTGTGAAATTTATCCAAAAATTTGTAAACACCTGGTTTTTCAGGTAGTCTTAGGTAATCCCTTCTAGAGAACCTTTGGAATTCCATTCACATAAAATCATCTTCATCTACCACATCATAGTTTACCGTATCGGAAGGGCTGATTGTTTTCTCGTATATCTCACAGTCAATCACAGTTGTAAGCGGCTTAGTTGGTTTTTCAAAAAAAGCTTTTTCATACCCTAAAGTTTCATCTTTATAAACTTCAATCATAAAATTTTCCCAAATTGGGAGAGCTGTTCTTCCTCCTTGACCTAAATACCACTGTCTGAAACGAATACTCCTGTCATCACCACCTACCCATGCGCCAGCAACTAAATTACTTGTAACTCCCATGAACCATCCATCAGAGGCATTTTGAGTAGTGCCTGTTTTTGCACCTAACTCATTATTCTCTTTTAATGCATAATTAAGAACTCTTGCCGTTCCAATTTCAACTGTCCCTTTTAGCATATGAAGCATTAAGAAAGCCGTTTCTTCATTAATTGCTTCTTGTTCATCGGGTACAAACTGCTGAATTACATTCCCATTTTTATCTTCAATTCGTGAAATAAAGAATGGTTTGATATAGGTTCCTTTATTAACAAAAGTTGAGTAAGCCCCTACCATTTCATAAATAGAAACATCTCCTCCCGCACCTAGACATAAAGAAGGAACTGCATCTAAAGGGCTTTTTATTCCTAATCTTGCGGCATATTCTACCACCGTTGCAGGTCCTATTTTATTCATAATCCAAGCAGTAATGCTATTTACTGATTTAGCCATGGCCTCTCTAAATGTGAAAATTTCCCCGGTGAATTTTCCATTTGAGTTTTCTGGTACCCAGGTTGGAGGATCTTGACCTGGCAATGGAAAAGATACAGGCGCATCTACTGCAGTTTGACATGGAGACCAGCCATTATCTAAAGCAGCAGTATAAACTATAGGTTTAAAAGTAGATCCCGGTTGCCTTTTTCCTTGCTTTACATGATCATATTTAAAGTATTTGTGATCAATGCCACCAACCCACGCTTTAATGTATCCTGTTCTCGGGTCCATTGCCATAAAACCTGCTTGTAAAAAACGCTTATAATACTTTAATGAATCATACGAACTGAAAATTGTGTCTATTTCCCCCTTCCAAGAAAAGACCTTCATTGGTTTTTTTAAATTCAAATAATATTCAAGTGAATCACTATCTTCTTCATACTTAGTTCTTAGAGATTTATAGGTGTCCGTTTTTTTGATAGCGTTACTAATAAAATCTGGCAACTCCTTGTTACTATCATCAATCCATGGATTTTCATTTTTCCAATGCTCATCGAAAACTTGTTGAAGGCTATCCATATGTTCTTTCACGGCGTTTTCCGCATATGTTTGAAGTCTGCTATCGATTGTAGTATAGATCTTAAGACCGTCGTTGAAGAGATCATACCCGTTTTGGGCAGCCCAGTTGACTAAATAGTTTTTGGCTACAGTTCTAAAGTAAGTAGCTAAACCTTCATTTTGACTTTCAACTAAATAGTTAAGTTTAAGTGCTTGGTTCTTGAGTGAATCAAAGGAAGAACGATCGATAAGCCCATATTTATGAGCATTATATAAGACCTCTGTTCTTTTTTGCTTGGCTCGTTCAGGATTATAAACAGGATTGAATGCGGTGGGTTTGTTGATGGATCCTACTAGACTAGCCGATTCCTGATAATTAAGTTGTGATGGCAGTTTGTTAAAAAAGGTATTAGCCGCAACTTTGATACCGTAAGAATTGCTACCATATTCTATGGTATTTAAATACATAGCCAAAATTTCTTCTTTTGTATATGATTTTTCTAATTGAACTGCAATGATCCACTCTTTTACTTTTGTGATTAGCTGACCGATAGAAGGGTATTTATAGAGCGTGCCTCTTTTATCACTGTTTGTTTTATATAAATTTTCAGCCAGCTGCATTGTAATAGTACTACCTCCTCCTTGAAATGAAAAAGTAAGTTTGCCAATTATCGCTCTAAGGATTCCTTTTAGATCAATACCAGAATGGTCTTTAAATCGAATATCTTCAGTGACCAAAAGAGTATTTACCAATGCAGGCGAAAGTTCATCATAAGTAATAGGTGATCGGTTCTTTCTAAAGTACTTCCCAAGCGAAACTCCATCAGCACTAATCAGTTCAGAGGATAGATCGGGATCAGGCTTTTCTAAAGCCTGTAGGCTCGGCAAGCCACCAAACCATCCGAAGGTATCGCTTTTGACCATTAGAAATGTTGTGAAAATTCCTACCACAGTGATCAGGAAAACAACCCAAAATAATTTAATGATATATCTAATCAGCATCTGGCTTATTGGTAGTATTTTTCAAAAAAGTTCAAATATGAAGATATATCCTTAGTTTTATAAAAAACATCAAAATTATCTTCCGTTATTATAAATACTTCGAACTTTTCTCCTTTAAATTGACCCTTAAGATCTACTTTTTCTTTAAAAGAATTGTAAAAGCTTTTTGCTGTGCTCTTACCAGGAAATGCATCCACAAAAACCATTGATTTAGATTCACTTAAAACTAAATTCCCTGTCTTTAAATTTATGAGTTTTTTTTCTTTTAAATAACCATCAACAACCTTCGGAACATCTAAAGTAAGCGATCCTTTTGTATCATAAATAACAACAAAAAAATGTTTCTGATTAAAATACTCAATAAAACGCGCTCTTCCGCTATTATATCTTTTTTGTTGAAAGTTTTCAGAGGCTTGAGCCAAGCTGTTCGCATAGTTTAGTACATCGCTATTCTCGTATTTCTTTATAAATTCGTTCAGTTCATATTGATACTTTCTTTCTTCTTCTAGTTGACCCACAGCCAATACCCTTAGAAGAGCTAGGTTATCACTGAATTCGTTATCGTCATGAATTCTAAGCGCGCTATCTACAGAGTAAATCACTTCTTTATATGATTCGTTTTCATAGTATTGATAAAGTCTCTTATATAATGTTTTCAACTGTGCTGTAGTAGCAAAACTCTCTTCTCGATAATTAGGGTTATCTACTAGTTTGGCATAAATTGTTTCTGGAAAATCTTTTTTAAGCATTTCACCATAGTCTCTAGCTTTGTCCGGATGCTTGGGCTTAAACAGAAGATATAATTGATATAATACCTCAGGCTTATAATCTGTAGCAGGAAATCTTTGAAGTAACGTTTCAAATGACTCAATTGCATTTTCATCTTCCTCAAGTCGTAAATTATAGATATTACCTAGTTTATATAGAGCTATCTCTATTTCATTTAAAAGTTGCTGTTTTTCCTCCTTTGTTTTCGGGATTACTTCTAATAATACCAAAGCTTCTTCTTCGAGAGTTTTCTTTACAACCTCACCAGAAGCTTCCGAAATATTTTCAGTTTCAATCATCTTATCATCTGAAATAGTGATTGAGCTCTTGTTTATCCTTCTCCAATTATCCTCTAAAGGTCGATTACCCCACTTTTGTATAAAATCATTGCTCCCTTTTGCAATTTGACTTACATTATTAAAATACCAAAGAGAACCAGCTCTTTCTGTGGATATCAGGTTACTCCCATTTTGATCTGCAATATTCTTTTTACGATTTATGGCCGCTTGCCTTGTCTTTTCTTGTTTTTTCTTGTTTTCCTCTCTCACTTTTTCTACCACAGAAGAAGCCAGGCTAAGAAGTGAATCTTCAGGCAGCTTGGCAAGGCTTAGCAAACTATCATTTTGATGTATAGTGACAATTTGCTCAACGAAATCAACCAATATTTTCTGGCGATTTTCGATCTTTTCATAATTATCTTCATCTCTAGGCAAAGTATTTACCGTGCTATCGTAATAACTTTTCGCGAGCACGAAATTTTTGATGGAATCATAATAGATTTTTCCGAGGCTCAAATAAGAATATCCTTTTTGCCTATTATTATTTGTGCTTGCTCTAATAGAGAGTTCATAGTTTTCTATTGCTTCTTCAAGATTTCCATTTTTAAGTTCAAATCCTGCTAACTCGTAGTAAATCTTATCTTGATATTCTTTGTTTTTAGGATCTTTTAGCAGATTTCTGAAGTATTTTCGAATTCTTTTAAGATCATTTGTTTCCGCTAACTCAGTTACTTGAGCCATATACAGCTTAGCATAAAATTCCAGTTCATAGGTTGGGTTATTCTTAAGAACTCTTCTATAGTACCTAAACGCTTCGCTTTCAAAGTCTAGTTGATGATACAGTTGACCAATGATAAAATTGATTCTGGCTTTATCCGAAGAATTGTATAATTCCTCCGCCTTTACCAGGTTGCTAACCATTTTATCTTGATCGTTTTTTTTCTGATATAGATATGCGCTATTCAGATAAAGTCTTCTTTGGTTGTCCTTATTTAATTTTTCTCTAGCCAGGTGATCAGTAACAGCAATTGCATTATAATACTCTTCAAATTCAGTAAAACTTCGAATGAGTTCCGTTAAGGCATAGTGTCTGGAGTTATTGTTTTTACTATGCGTGTTTACATATTTATAGGTCTCAATAGCATCAGTAAACTCTCCTGCATAATGCCTTGCCTTACCTACTAGTATGTAGCTATCATCCTCCCACTTAGAACCTGGATGTCTTTGAATAGAAATAGACGCTTTCTGTATGCAATCCTCAATTTCGGTTTTCAAAGAGGCTGATTTTGTGGAATCGAACTGAGGAAAAATGGGTAAAACCTTATTGTAGTTCCAATCCTGACTTTCATGAATGGAGTTCTCAATTTCTTTAATTCGCTCATTGGCAATGAAATAAGCGTTATAATGTGCAGTGAGGTCGTGAAAAGATCCACTTAAGGGATTGTTTTTATAGGGAGAACATCCAAAAAGTGCTATTAACGTTACTCCAATTAGTTTTTTTGAGTTTTTATCTACCTTAAACCGATATAATATATTCTTTTTCAATTTGATGCAAAGATAAAACATGGGGTTGTTTGCCTACCTTTAACGATTTTAAATGTAAAACATGGCTGCAAGAAAAACATTTAGTAACTGGCTAACGAACAAATACCTGCTGATTATCAGAAATGAAGAAAATTTTGCGGAAAAAATAACTTTTAGTTTCAACTATGCACGTATGTTACTTTTGCTTGTAGCTGCTGGGATAATTGTTTTAGCAGTGGCTATTTATTTAGTTACTGTTGCTTTGAAGCAGTGGGTAGATCCAAGGCACGCACAAATGGTAGCCAATCGTCAAGTAGTAGAGTTATCCATGAAGCTTGACTCGCTGGAGCAAAACATTAAAAACAAAGACGTCTATATCGAAAATGTCCGTAGAATAATAGCAGGCGAAGAAATAGAGCAGATGCAAAAAGAAAATGTAGCCTCTGAATTGCTACCAACAGACCTTTCCGAAAGCCTTCAGCCGGTAGATTCTCAATTTCGAGCATCCTTTGAAGGCTCAGAATTGGCAGAAATAACTGCTTTGCCTATTACCGTTTCTTCATCAGTTTATGAATTGAGAGAATTGTATCTCTTTAAGCCAATTGAAGGATTAGGAATGGTTACAGATGGCTTTAACCCTCAAAAAAACCACTACGGAATAGACATCGTTGCTAAAGAAAATGAGCCTGTACGTTCGGTAGCTGATGGTGTTGTAATATTGTCATCCTGGACATTAGATGGTGGGTATATCATAGTTATTCAGCATATTAATAATCTAATTTCTGTTTACAAGCACAATTCGGAATTATTTAAAAACGTGGGTAATTTTGTCGTATCAGGAGAAGTAATAGCTACGATCGGAAATACGGGAGAACTTACCTCAGGGCCTCATTTACATCTAGAGCTCTGGCATAATGGAAACCCAGTCAACCCCCAAGAGTACATTGCTTTATAAACACAAGTTATGTTGAATAAAAATCACAAAGAAGTAAAAGAGCTTAGTAACTCTAGTAACATTATTGGAAAAGATACGATCGTAAACGGTAGTATTGAGACCTTCGGAAATATTCGAGTTGAAGGGAAAGTTGTAGGAGATATAAAAACAAAATCAAAAGCTGCTTTTGGAAACTCATCTTATATAAATGGAGGCGTTCTAGCTCAGAATGCAGAAGTTGCAGGACATATTGTTGGAACTATAGAAGTAACAGAACTTCTTGTACTAAAAGCTACATCTATTATTGATGGTGATATAATTACCAATAAATTATTAGTTGAGTTAGGGGCTACTTTCAACGGGAAATGTAAAATGGGCGTAAAAAGCAAAGGAATAAAAATTGGAAAGCCCGAAGGAGAACAACCTCAAGCCCTCAAAGCTTAATCAAAACAAAGAAGATAAATCGTTCCTGCAAAAATATGCCCTGGCTTTTGAAGTAGTGGTTGCGGATTTTCTTCTTATAATAGGTGGGTATTACCTAGATGGTTTTCTATCAACTAGCCCGTTATTTATTCTAGTTGGAACTTTCCTTTCAATGAGCTTTACAGTCTGGATACTTACAAAATTTAATGAATGAAAAAGTGGATTTTTCTAGGGCTGATTACGCTGATTTTAATTACAGCAACTCAAATGCATGGCCTGGACCACTATTTACATGAAGCATACCTGATTATCGTAATGTTTTTCACAATCCAGACCTTTGTGCTTTTACGAATTGATGCAATTATACCTCAAGAATGGAAAGTTCATATTTCTCTATTTAAAATAATTATTAGGTTTATATCCTCTGCAGTTTTCATACTGATTATCCTCTATCAATATGAAGATCGTTTTAATCTCGTCGTTCAATTCATGATTCTCTATTTGATTTATATGACCTTTGAAATAGGAACGGCTTTGACTAACTTGCGCCGAAATTGATGGGAGAACAAAAAATTTAATGAATATAAACTTCGGCTTGAAGAACTCTAACAGTTTGAAAATCAGTCTTTTTTTAATGCTAACAACCTTTTTTTTCCCATTTCTTGGAATCGCTGTTGATGATGAGAAAAGAGAAGAAGATGAAGATGTCTTTAGTCCCGGAGAATTGATAAATCATCACATTTCAGATTCACATTCCTGGGAAATATTTCATGGCTTGGATGTCTACTTACCTGTCATCGTTTATTCAAAAGAAAAGGGCTTTGATGTTTTCTCATCATCTAATTTTTATGATGAAAACCATAATTTGACGTCTTACAATGGTTACACCATAGATCATGAACATATATCATTGGTTAATGGTGGGCACGTATTTGATATTTCAATTACAAAAAATGTACTTTTCATGTTCATTGACGCAATTCTTTTGATTCTTGTGTTTGGAGCTGTAGCAAGAGGCTATAAAAAGAACATGGGGAAGTCTCCTAAAGGCATTCAATCTCTTTTTGAGCCACTTATAATTTTCATTCGGGACGATATTGCGAAAATAAATATTGGCGAAAAAGATTACGAACGGTTCTTGCCCTTCCTTTTGACTGTATTCTTTTTTATCTGGTTTGGAAATCTTTTAGGCCTTTTACCTGGGGCAGCAAATATGACAGGAAATATAGCGGTTACAATGGTTCTTGCCATTCTTACGTTGATTATTACGCTTGCGTCAGGAAAGAAAATTTATTGGTTACACATAGTTGATCCCTTGGGTAAATCTATGCCATGGGCTGGTAAATTTTTACTCTATCTTATATTATGGCCTGTAGAAATCATCAGTATTTTTACAAAACCATTTTCTTTAATGGTTAGATTATTTGCTAACATTACAGCTGGTCACATTCTGATTTTAAGTATCCTGAGTTTGGCATTTATATTCAAAAGCATAGGTATTGGAATTGTTGGAGCAGCATTCGCAATGGTGATGATGCTATTAGAGCTTTTTGTAGCTATTCTTCAGGCATATGTATTCACATTATTATCTGCGCTCTATTTTGGGCAGGCTGTGGAAAGGGCACATCACTAAAAATGTATTTTAAACTATAAATAAATAAATGTTATGGGAGCTATTGGAGCAGGTTTAGCAGTACTTTGAGCGGGTCTTGGTATCGGATTGATCGGTAAGGGAGCTACTGAGAGTATTGCACGTCAGCCTGAGGCTGCTGGTAAGGTGCAAACAGCTATGATTATTGCCGCAGCACTTATTGAAGGTGCAGCGCTTTTTGGAGTTGTTGTTGGTTTGTTGGCCTCTCAAGGAAATTAATTCCTTGGAATACTGGCTGTGAACCACATTAGGTGGCACAGCCTGTATTCAATGTTTAAAGTTAGATAGAAATAGAAAAATACCGTGTCACTCGTTACCCCTGAAATTGGATTAATCATTTGGCAATCAGTCGTATTCATTGCGATTTTAATAATATTAAGAGCATTTGTTTGGATCCCTATCTTAAGTGCTTTGAAAACTCGCGAATTTCAAATTGAAGATTCTTTGAGAGCCGCCGAGAATGCTAAATCTGAGATGGAACAGATCAAAGCTGATAATGAGTATTTATTGCAGGAGGCAAGAATAGAAAGAGATGCGATCCTTAAAGAAGCAAGGGCAGAAGCCGTTAAAATTATAGATAAAGCCAAGGGAGAAACATCGGAAATAACCGCAAAGATGTTACAAGAAGCTAGAAATGCTATACAAGTGGAAAAAAAAGCCGCGCTAAGTGAAGTGAGAGAATTGGTTTCTTCCCTGTCACTTGAAATAGCCGAAAAAGTGCTAAGAGAAAATCTTTCTGATGATGAATCTCAAAAAGCACTTGTTGAGAAATTCATTGGGGACATCAAGATGAACTGATGATGTCCGCAGGAAGAATAGCTGTCAGATATGCTAAGCCGCTCCTAGAATTGGCGAGGGAAAAAAGCGTACTAGATGAGGTGAAAGAAGATATGGAATCTTTCTCATCACTTTGCAAAGAAAATCGTGACTTTGCTTTGATGTTAAAAAGCCCAATCATTCCCCATTTAAAAAAAGCAGAAATCCTGAATAAGGCTTTTAAAGGCAAGTACACAGAACTTACTCTGGAAGCATTAGGTTTAATCGCAAGAAAAAATAGAGAAGCCCTTTTAGAAGCTATAGCTAACGAGTTCGTAGCCTTATACAACGATATGAAAGGCATTTCTAAGGTTACCGTTACTACCACCTTCACTTTAGATTCTGACTTAAAAACATCTTTTGAAAATCTAGCAAAAGAAGTAACAGGCAATATTCCATTGGTTTTTGAAATTGTAGATCCGGAGATCCTTGGAGGATATATAATGCAATTTGGTGATAAACAAGATAAACAGATTGATGATAGCGTAAGAGGCCAACTGAAAGAATTAAAACTTAAGTTTTCCAAATAAATTAAGTAGGGCTGAATAACTAAAAATATATAACTATGGCACAAGTAAGACCTGATGAGATTTCAGCAATCTTAAGAGAGCAACTTTCCAACTTTAAAACAGAGGTTGAATTAGAGGAAGTAGGAACAACCCTCCAAGTGGGAGATGGAGTAGCCAGGATTTATGGATTATCTAATGCTCAGGCAGGTGAGTTATTAGCATTTGAGAATGGACTAAACGCTCTTGTGCTGAATTTGGAAGAGGATAATGTAGGAGCTGTATTGCTTGGAGACTCAAGTAAAGTAAAAGAAGGAGATACGGTTAAACGAACCGGGAAAATCGCCTCTATCAAAGTAGGTGATGGAATGTGTGGAAGAGTCGTAGATACCCTCGGAAATCCAATAGATGGTAAAGGTCCTATTAAAGGAGACACTTATGAAATGCCGCTCGAAAGAAAGGCTCCTGGCGTTATTTACAGAGAGCCCGTGAGTGAGCCATTGCAAACCGGTATTGTATCCATAGATTCAATGATCCCTATTGGGAGAGGCCAAAGAGAGCTCATTATCGGTGACCGTCAGACTGGAAAAACAGCCGTTGCCATTGATGCAATCATTAATCAAAAAGAATTTTACGATAGTGCAGAGCCCGTATTTTGCATCTATGTGGCTATAGGGCAAAAAGCATCCACAGTAGCAGGTATAGTTGCTCAACTCGAGAAAGCAGGAGCAATGAGCTATACGGTAATAGTGGCTGCTTCTGCGTCTGATCCAGCACCAATGCAATTCTACGCTCCGTTTACAGGTGCCGCAATTGGAGAATTTTTCAGGGATACCGGCAGACCTGCATTAGTTGTTTACGATGACCTATCAAAGCAGGCCGTTTCATATCGGGAAGTTTCTCTTTTATTAAGAAGACCTCCGGGACGTGAGGCATACCCTGGGGACGTATTCTACCTTCATTCAAGACTCTTGGAAAGAGCAGCCAAACTTATTAGAGATGATTCTATTGCACAGCAGATGAATGACCTTCCTTCATCTTTGGAAGGAAAAGTAAAAGGTGGAGGATCGCTTACCGCACTTCCTATTATTGAGACACAAGCAGGTGATGTTTCTGCTTATATCCCCACAAATGTGATTTCAATTACGGATGGACAAATATTCCTAGAAACTAACCTATTTAACTCTGGTATTAGGCCCGCGATCAACGTTGGTATTTCCGTTTCACGAGTAGGTGGTTCAGCACAGATCAAGTCTATGAAAAAAGTTTCTGGTACATTAAAGCTCGATCAGGCTCAATTCCGTGAGCTTGAAGCTTTTGCTAAGTTTGGATCGGACCTTGATGCAGCAACACAGAGAACGATTGATAGAGGAAGAAAGAATCAAGAAATTCTCAAACAACCTCAGTTCTCACCTATGCCCGTAGACGAGCAGGTGGCTATCATCTATGCTTCTACTAAAGGTTTTCTTGATCCGGTTCCTGTTAATAAAGCCAAAGAATTTCAATCTGCGTTTCTTGAAGCTATGAGAAATAGCGGTAAGGATGCCTTAGCAGACCTTAAAGCCGGAAAATTAACAGAAGATGCAATTGCTAAGATAGAGGAGATAGCTAGAGATACAGCTTCTAGATTTTCGAAGTAATAGAACAATAAATGTCCAATCTTAAAGAGGTAAAAGGAAGGATTCAGTCTGTTGAATCAACACAGCAGATCACTAAAGCCATGAAGATGGTAGCTGCTTCTAAGTTACGTAAGGCCCAGTATCAAATAACTCAAATGAGGCCGTACTTTCTAAAAATGTCGGAGATCATCCAAAACATTTCTTCTAGTCTCCAATCCGAAGAGATTGATAATCCGTATGCAGAAGAGAGAGCAATTGATAAGGTTTTACTGGTTGTGGTTTCATCTGATAGAGGATTGTGCGGAGCATTCAACAGTAGCGTTTTCAAATACGCTAGAAATCTTATTGATAAAAAATATACAATCCAAGAGTCATCAGGCAACCTCTACCTTTTACCCATAGGTAAAAAATCTCTTGAATACTTTACTAAAAGAAATTATCATGTAATTAAAGATTATTCTCATTTAATTGAGAAACTCAACTTCGATGACGCAAGAGAGACCGCTGAGATGATAATGGATAAATTTGTGAAAAAAGCGTTTGATCAGGTGGAAATAATCTACAATGAGTTCAAAAATGTAGCAACACAGATCATTCATAATGAACAGTTTCTTCCAATCAAAGATATCTCTGCTGATGAGGTGTATGGACAAAAAAATATTGATTATATATATGAGCCCTCTCAGAATTATATTTTTCAGGAATTAATTCCAAAGTCTCTTAAAATTCAATTTTACAAGACATTACTTGAGTCTAATGCTTCTGAACATGGCTCCAGAATGACTGCGATGGATAAGGCCACTGAAAATGCAGATGAACTTTTAAAGGAGTTGAAGCTAACCTATAATAGAACTCGTCAGGCAGCTATCACAAAAGAAATCCTTGAAATTGTGAGTGGTGCAGATGCTCTGGTACAAGAGTAATGTCTCCTTCGCTCTATCGAAAAGCTCAATATTTATCATTAGACATTGTGCTAGGAGCAGTTATTTTGCTCCGTTTTTTTTCAAACACACTTGTTGTGAATCCTCCTATTGTCGTCTATTTTCTTCTGGGGTCGAGCGTATGGATCGTCTATACAATTGATCATATCAGAGATGCGAAAAAGGCAAAAATTTGTTCAAGACATAGATATCAATTCCATCTAAGGAATGAGAAAAATTTAAGGATAATTGTGCTGGTATTTATTGTCGTATGTATTGGGATGACATTCTATATACGTCTTAGTATTTTAATTAGTGGAATGCTATTAGTCGGATTCTCAGGAATTTATTTGCTCGTCCAAGATATACTTGCTAAAAATGGATTAAAAGAGTTTTATGTCGCTCTTATTTATACCTTAGGTATTTTAATTGTCCCCTTCGTTCTGAAAGGATTGTTTGAGTTAAAAATTTTCATTTCACTGTTTCTTCTTTCATACGCTAATTTGATCATATTCAGCTGGTTTGAAAAGGGAGAAGATATATCCGATGGTTTTACCTCTTTAGCTACTTACGTATCTGGCAGTGTACTGCAAAAAATTATTTTAGGTATAATCTCGTTAGGAATATCCATTTCAATAAGTACCGACTTAACTAAGACAGGAATCTTTTTCCTAGCTGGGTTCTTTGTTTATGCAGCACTTTTTTTACAAGACAAGTGGTCTTGTAGAAATGATCGGTTTCGTACTATTGGTGATGGTATATTTTTAATGCCAATTCTTTATGAATGGTTGTAAATAAATTTGATCCCATTGCCCCGTACTATGATTTTTTAAGCAGACTCGTTTTCGGGAAAAAAATCATCGAAAGTCAAATTTATTTTACAAAGAAAATACAGAAGAATGATAAGATTTTGATTTTGGGTGGAGGTACCGGTCACTTATTGAGGTACTTCCCCAAAGGTTCTCAAATCGATTATCTGGAAAAATCTGAAAAAATGATCCAATTCGCAGAAAAGAGAAAATGTGGTC
The DNA here is from genome assembly GCA_039026865.1 of Bacteroidota bacterium. Classification (GTDB taxonomy): domain Bacteria; phylum Bacteroidota; class Bacteroidia; order Cytophagales; family Cyclobacteriaceae; genus Ekhidna. The sequence goes on from JBCCLN010000006.1 coordinate 41,345, forward strand.
TTAGCATCCAGTTTCTTCATTTTGATTTTTTAAAATTTAAGTCCGATCATCGATACACAGTGGTGATTTGTCCCTTTTTTTTGGATTGCTTTCATTTAGAGAATCTAAACCATGCTATCAAAAAAATAAAAAGCTTACTGCAACCTTACGGTTTGTTAATAGTGACTGATTTTGAAAAAAGTCAGACCAATAAATCGTTGAGTTTCCTGATGCATCTGTTTTTCAAAATCTTTGTAAATCTTGAATCTAAAAGCTTGAAATCCATTCATCTAATGGTCACTAAGGAAGGTTTTCGGGTCACAGATGAAAAGTTTTTCTATCAAAAAATGATTTTTTCCCGCATATATCGAAACCTTTGAAAAAAAGTTGTGTCCCTATTGAAATATGAGCACCACACACACTATCCACAAGCACCTAATTCTGCAGAGCCAGCAGGGCGATGAAGCCGCTATGGCTTCCTTGTACGGTCTTTATGCTAAAGCGATGTACAATATTTGCCGAAGAATGATGGGTGATGAAGAAGAGGCAAAAGATTTATTGCAAGAGTCATTTATTCAAGCCTTCCAGAAGCTGCCTTCTCTCAGAGAGGTGAACACGTTTAGTTCATGGATCAAGCGGATAGTAGTGAATAATTGCATCAATTCAATTCGAAAAAAGAAATTGGATATAGATCAGCTGCGAGAAAATGTTGATTTTGTAGAAGAGCAGGATGATTTTGACTATATGAAATACCGAGCCTCCCAGGTGATATCAGCAATCGATTTACTGCCACATGGTTGCAAAACAGTACTGAATTTATATTTGTTTGAAGGGTACGACCATAAAGAAATCGGAGAAATACTCAGAATAACCGAATCAGCCTCCAAAGCACAATATTGCAAAGCGAAAGCAAAGATCAGAAAGATTTTGGCGGATGAAAGGAATCAAAATGTTGGATAATCTAAAGGATTATATCGACGGTGAAAGAGAAGATTTTGAGATCTATCCTTTTGACGGCGCGAAAGGCTGGAGTGAAGGGTCAAAGAAAATGTTATCTTCCAAAAAATGGCCATTATGGAAAAAAGCAAGCATTGTGGCCTGTTTTCTGTTGGTGATGCTAGGAACTATTTATCAGGCAGATACTAAAGAAAACCCAAGTGCATTAGCCGAATTGAACACCTATTATCAAGTAGAAATTAATCACAAAGTCAATTTAATTAAATCACATTTAGATGACGTATCCGTACTTAAGGATCTTGAATTGATAGACCAAGCATTTGCTGAACTAAAATCCGATTTGCAAGAGAATGTGGATAATGAAGAAGTAATCTTGGCGATGATGGAAAATTACCAACTGAAGCTTCGTATTCTGGAAGAGATTTTAAATCGGTTAGAAAAAGAAGGTAATGCGAGCAATCTTTAATATTCTTCTTTTTGTAGTAGCTGTCCAATCCTTGTTCGGACAATTCAGACAGGAGCGTGACCTTAACCGTTCTTTTTTGACTTCTGAGAATGGTAAAGTTGAAATCATTAATAAATACGGTGAAGTCATTGTCCAAACCTGGGATTCGGATTCAGTAAGATTTGATGTTTTGATTCGGGCTGAAGGAAAAAACAGTGATGTAGTAAACAAATCAATGGATCGTGTTGACGTAAGGTTCCGAAAGGTTGGAAGCGTGATCTCAGCGGTTACTGAAGTAAGTAAAGGAAGAGGCATTTTTGGAAGTGTCTTGAGCGAAATGGAGGGAGTAATAGGAAATAATAAACTTAAAATAGACTATGAGATCTGGATGCCTAAAGGAATACTTTTGAGCGTAGAAAATAAGTTCGGAGATGTTTATTTGTCTGATTTAAAATCAAAAGTTGATTTAGATATTTCACACGGAGATATCAAAGCAGGAAATTTTGATGATTTCCTAAATATCAAGCACAGCTTTGGTAATGCCTCTTTTGGAAAAGTAAATCAGGCCATCGTCACACTTAGGGGATCTGAAATTGATTTTGAAGAGGCAAAATCTTTGAGTTTTGAAAGCGGTAGTTCAGAAATCCTGGTGAATAAAGTAAGTAAAATTCAGTTTAATTCCAGAAATGATAAAATACGATTATTAGATGCTAATGAAATACGATGCAAAGGGTCCTTTACTAACATTACCATCGATAGGATAAGGGGTTCATCTAGGCTTGATTTTAGTTATGGGGATATTTATTTGAACAGAATAGATAAGCATTTCGATAGTATTGATATCACGGGAAAATCAACAGATATTAATCTTGTTTTAGATCAGGCATCCTTCATAAAAGCCTTTATTAAGGGGCCAAAAGATCGGATGATTCTCCCTAATAGTATGTTACTGATGCAAAAACAAGAATTTGAAGATGGCAGAATCTCTCTTTCCGGTGAGGTTGGAAACACAAACGTTGATCATAGCCAATTACTCATAGATGCTGACGGAGGAGAATTGATTGTATCGATACAAGAGACCTCTTTGTTCACTGAAAAAGACTGAATCGCCAACCTGAAGGATGAAGTATATTTTATTCACCTTAATTGCTCTCGCATCAACCTCAGTTGATGCACAACAACTCTATGATAAATCAGGGGGAATTCGACTCGGAAGTACTTCAGGTCTGACATATAAAAAATTCGTTACAGAAAGTGAAGCAGCAGAAATGATGCTCAGCGGACGCAACAATGGGATACAGTTTACCCTCCTTTATCATTTCCATAGACCCTTGGAATTTTCCTTTAATGATAGATTTTATCTACATTGTGGAATAGGAGGGCATATTGGCTATGAAAAGTTTGATGATTTAGCTAAAATTTTATCCAACGCACAAGGGGATGAATTCATCTATGAAGAGCGCAGCTTTTTTGTCATGGGAATGGATACCGGATTGGGAATTGAATATCGTTGGTTAGAAGTGCCTGTAACTTTGGGGTTTGACTTAAAACCCTATTTTGATTTCATAGGGATGAGGTATACAAGAACCAAATTTTGGGATGCTGGGATATCTTTCAAATATGTGTTTTGATGAGTAAAAGAAATGGTGCAATGTTGTTGCTGATCATAATTACATGCAACAGCAGTTTAGCTCAAAAATACATGGATACCTATAGCCCTGAAGATGATCGAATAAAATCACTTTTAGGAAAAGGAAATGAACTGAATGGTTTTGGCGCACTTGATTTAAAAGTTGGTGATCTTATTGGAGAAAGAGCGCTGCTTGCTGGCGTCTATGGAGGATTTATAATTAATCGCCGATATTTATTCGGACTTGCTGGATATGGACTGGCAACCAATGTTAGATTTGACGGTAGTGTGCCAGGTCAAGAAGAGATAAAGCCACTAAATCTTTATGGAGGTTACGGAGGTGTACTTATTGGGATTACAATCGCTCCTCGAGAACTTATACATCTAAGTATTCCGATCATATTAGGTGCCGGAGCTTGGGAGGTTGTGGATAAAGATTTCTTCGTAAATAATCCGGCAGATTCAGGATTTACCCTTGAAAACTCTGTCTTTTTTGTTTTAGAGCCAGGATTAGAGTTAGAATTTAATGTCACAAAGTATTTCCGTTTAGGAGCAGGGGTAACTTACCGATATATAACCGGCACGGATCTTTCTAATGTAGCAGATAAGGATGTTTCTGGAATAAATGCGATCATAAGTTTCCGCTTTGGCAAGTTCTAGTAAAACTTTCAATTATATAACCCTTTATTATCTCAAAAAACGATAAATCACTTACTTGAATCAACCCGCCACTATTTTTGGTGAATAATTCCATTTAACTTCCTCTCAAGTAGCAGTTAATTCAGCTTAGGAGATCCCCGTTCTAGCCATCTGTTTCTTGATAGTAGCAAGCGTTTTCATTTTGATCATTTCCTGATAGCCTTCAGTACCTATGGGTTGGTAAGCTTCTTTTTTTACCATCGTGTTCCAGATCATCACCGCAAGTTTCCTTGCTGTGGCGGTAATGGCTGCACCTCTTCCTTTTTTATAGGC
>JBCCLN010000007.1:0-36778 GCA_039026865.1 Bacteroidota bacterium
ATTATCTGACATCTGATTTATGAGCTTACTAGAAAAGCAACAAAAATAAAAAGGCATAGATACAATCTATGCCCCAGAATCTTTTTATCAACCACACTTAGTTAACCCGAAAAATTCGGGTGTTATTCATTGAGATGATGTAACACGTTGAATATAAGGTAATTGATTTCGAATAAGATGACAAAATCATTCCCCAAATTTGAGGAACCAAAAATCATTCAGAATGAAAATTAAATTACTGTAAATCAATTACTTGAATCAACTCATCACTATTTTTGGTGAATAATGCGGGTTAAGGTAACAATTTCTCAATACGTCTTAGATTGGTCCACTTTCGTTCATCTCCTTTATCCCCACCTGATGTTTTACAACACCTTTTCCCTATTAGCTCGATACCGATTCATTACTGAAATAGCACATAGGGTGGGAGGTGAACCGTTGTAGGTACAGTAGCGTGGAGCCTCAACCTAGGTTTTGATGTTTAGGTCAAGCTATTTGATTACAATCATTAATCTTATATTTAATGGCAAGCTGATTTAATATTTTAACTGTTTTATCAATATCTTCATATGTATGAGAATTGGTGACAATAAATCTTATGCGTCCTTCATCTGGTCTAACGGCCGGATATATGATACTTACTGCAAAAATGCCTTTCTGATACATTTCATTTTCGAATTTTGTTAGCTTATCTATATCCGATATAAAAATTGGTATAATTGGAGATAAAGAATTGCCAAGACAAAATCCATGTTTCAAGAGTTCTTTTCTCATGTAATTGTTTTTTTTGTGAAGACTAGTGGCATATTGGCTATTACTACTAAATAGTTTCATCGCAGCTAAAATTGTTGCTGCTGCAGAAGGTGGGAATGTTGCCTGGAAAAGGTAATTTGAACTTCTAAGTGTTATGAATGTCCTAAACTTTTCATTGAAAACACAAAACCCTCCTATTGAGGCGCAACTTTTTGAAAAAGTTCCAGTCATAAAATCTATTTCGTCAAGTACACCAAGTTCGCTTGCCAAGCCTCTTCCTTCTTTTCCATAAAAACCAAATGTGTGTGCTTCGTCTAGATACAAGAAAAAATTATATTTTTTCCTGAGCTCAATTATCTTCTTTAATGGGGCGATGTCACCTGACATAGAATAAGCACTTTCAACCATAACAAATTTGTTTTTGTATTTGTCTTTTGTTTTTATTAACTGATTCTCTAAACTTTGAATATCATTGTGCTTGAACATTAAACTGTTTTTTCCAGATAATTTGATCCCATCCATTATAGATGCGTGATTTTCAGAATCAGAAATTATTACATCATTCTTCTGAACAATAGTCGAAATCATACCAAGGTTAGTTGTATAACCAGTTGGAAAAAGTATAGCTTCAGACTTACTCAGATAAGCTTTTAAAAAATTTTCAATTTCGATGTGTAACCTACACCTGCCGCCTGACATAGCTGAGGTTCCGCTACCTGTGCCATATTTGTTAGTTGCCTCTATTGTTTTATTAATAATTTCAGGATGTTTATTTAATCCCAAATAATGGTTAGTGCACCAGATATACTTTGTTTTTAGTTCATTTAAAGAATTTCCAACATTTCCTTTGGAATCCGAGCTGTGTTCTATAAATCTGTCATAGCAATACAAATCTGTTTCTTCTAACAGCATTCTTTCTTTTTCAAAAGCGTTTCCAAATTTTTTTAAATCATAGTGCTTTTTTTTGAACTCTTGAACAAAAGTGTAACCAATTCCGAATTTCATTTGTGTTTAATTTTGATGATTTATTGATGATAATGATCTACTAACATCCGACAAAAGGAGAGGAGGTTTCAGTTGATCTTAAAAAAGTACAATTAAAAGAACAAGGTTACAAAGCCACCTCGCCAAACTTTACGATGTTGAAAATCTAAATTCTAACATTATTCCTAAAAATACCTATTTACCTCATGATTATTTGTTATCTACTTTCTTAAATTCATAGAAGCTTAGTAGATGAAAAAAACTGCATTATCTGGTCAAACTAGGTATCTCCATGAGATTGTAACTTAGCATTCATATCTTAAACTTTTCATTGAAAACACAAAACCCTCCTATTGAGGCGCAACTTTTTGAAAAAGTTCCGGTCATAAAATCTATTTCGTCAAGTACACCAAGTTCACTTGCCGAGTCTCTTCCTTCTTTTCCATAAAAACCAAATGTGTGTGCTTGGTCTGTATATGAGAAAAATATAATTTTTTCCTGAGCTCAAAATATCTTCTTTCAGTTCTACCAAACCTGAATTTCCAATTTTAAAAATTTTTGTTCTCCGGCGAACTTTATAAACAGTAACGCAAAAGCCCTAAGTCTCCGGCAAAGATCGAGCTACTTAATCAGCGGTATTGTATAGATAATTATCAATTTCATTCACAATTGCTTCGATATTTGTTTTTAATGTAAAAGATAGAGCTTCCGTAAGTTGAGATGAATAAAATTTTCTTAGTTCTTTCGTACTTTGAAAGTTGTTTTTAAGTGGTTCTGTGGCGATTTCTTTCTTAAAAGTACCTTGTTTAAGAATTTGTTCTCTGTTTTTTAATTGATAATTAAGTTTCGAATATGCGATTCCTGGCCCTGCGTATTCAGCTATTGAATAACTATATACTAAGAGTAAATATAGAAAGGAACCGTTTGAGTAATATGGTCCATGAGCCCCAATACTGTCGATTTCAATTTGAAGCTCAAAATTTGAGTTACTTGTCGAACCGGCAAAGATTGAAGAACTTCTGCAAAATTCATTGATTAATGTTTTTCTCACAAAATCTGAAATATCTTCCTTAATAACATTTTGACCAACTGAGTAGGTGTGTTCGCTTTTCCAGCTAGTATAAATAATTAAAGGGAGGGTAGAAGCTTTTATTTTTTTAAGATTACCTGACTTAGTTAACTTTAAATCTACTATTAGTGGTTTATTAATCTTTATAGTATCCGTTTTGCTGCCGTCTTTAAATTTAGAATCATATAAATATTCTAAAGTTGAGCTTTCCTTAGTCAGCCCATTATAGAGTTTTTTTGTTCCAACGCATGAATTGAATAGCATGAGAATAAATATGAAAACAGGAATCTTATTGATCATATCTTAAAAATCTGTATCGAGTTTTTATCAATTGCTTAGTTGTAGATTTTTCAGTGCAATTAAGTGACTGTTGATATCTGTTTTTGAAATCAACAGAGTCAACTTGAAGTTCGTAGAGACAATCTGTTTTGAGAACTGAAACCTGACAATCATACTCGCTATCGTCTAACAAGTCTAAAAAGGTTAAGTGAAATCAAATATTCATTCACAATTAGAGCTTTCACAGATCTCAAAAAAATTTGATCTGTTGGTTTGTATTCCAATAAATCTTTTTCAAATAGACTCCACTTTTTCCTATTCAAATTAGTTGCGGTTTTATTCAAATTTTCAATGGTATCCATATCATTACTTAGATAGATTATTTTCTTTTTATTAGGTTGGTTCTGAACTTGTTCAAAGTTGGTATCAGTCGCAACAACGTATATAGAGGGAGTGCATGAAGTCAATAAGAATAAAAAAATTAGGATTTTCATAGATTGCAGCTAAAAGTTTTCAGTGACGCATATGACCGTATAAAATCTTTATATGTGAAACTAGTGAAATCTATCACATTATCATTTTTTCTTTCGATAGAAAGAAGCACACTCAAGACAGAATGAAAGTTTTCCTCGTTTGGGCCATTGGGCTCTCAGGCATTCTAAATAGTATATAGTATAGTGCTAGTGAAGAAGAGAGGACTATACCTACCTATTGAGAATAGGCTTGATTTAAAGAAAGAAAAGAAAGTAAATAATGTCTCTAAGAAGATAGGAAAAACACTCTGTTGATATTCGTAGAGTAGTATTTCATTGGAAGATTGAATCTAAATCCATGTAAAACTTTGAATGCGATGACAGCATTTACTTATTTTGACATTGCAAGTATCGAGATAGCGTTGCCACGCACGGCGTTAATCATTCGTGCTTTGGTTATATTCTTAACCTGCATTATTCACCACAAATAGTGGCGGGTTGATTCAAGTAATTGATTTACAGTAGTTTTGTATTCATACTGAATGATTTTTGATTCCTCAAATTTGGGGAACGATTTTGTCATCTCATTCAAAATCAATTGCTCATATTCAACGCGTTACCTCATCTCAATGAATAACACCCGAATTTTTCGGGTTAAATAAATGAACAAAGTTCCTGCATTCCTCATATTTCTCGGTCTTATCTGTTTCTATTTCTGTGGCCACACTCAAAAAAGCTATTTAAACTACCATAGGGAGGTAGTAAAATGTGAAAATCTAATTGCAAAAAGGAAATATAAAGATGCCATTTATGTGTTCGATTCTCTTTTTAAACGATTCGACTTTGTCTATTTACGTGATATTAAACTGGCAACACAATTATGTGCATTTGAAAAAGATAGCCACGCGGGCCTTAGGTTTATTAAATCGGGAATCATAAACGGATGGGCACTAGAAAACCTTTTAAAGAATGATAAACTTAGCTTATTTCATGAAGATCCGTCATGGGAAAATATATTGGAAGAATATGATTCACTCCATAGAACCTATTTAACCAGACTGAATCTTGAATTAAAAAATGAAGTACATGAAATGTTTAAGAAAGATCAGAGAAAAGCTTTTGTCGCATTACTCAAAGTTGGACAAAAGGCAAAAAGAAAGTATTCTGAGAAAAAATTTGCTCCACATAGTGAACATCAGTTAAAAAAATTAGACCAAATTTTAGATCAATACGGCTATCCAGGCGAACGACTGATTGGCAATAATTGGTGGGGTTCTGTGATTTTGAGTCATCATAATTCAATATCAGTGAATTACAATTCCCGCGACACTATCTATGCCCAAATAAAACCGAAATTATTGGCTGCATTGAAACGAGGTGAAATATCACCCTATGAACTAGCTCAAATAGAAGACTGGCGAGTCGCAGTTTTAAATGCTCATAAATTGACATCCCATGGCTTCCTTGGAGCTATTCCAGATGATGAAGCTTTGGAAACCGTTAATAAGAATAGAGCTGATATTGGATTAAGAGACATTGAACTTCGAAACGATTTAATAGCGATTGAAAAAGAAACCGGAATGAATCTATACCTTCCAAAAGGATGGCAGAATGGAAAAATTACGATTGACAACAAATGATAAGCTCAATGGATTGACCTGAGATATGATTACATTTTAAAAGTAAAGAGTAAATTAAAAGTAGCAGGTTAAATATATTACAATACCGTTTCATCAAAGCGTTGAATTCATGCTTTACTAATAAAGGATACAATTCGCTCATCTGGTTTTCATCTTAAATCTGACGATGTATCCACGGTCACCTTCGCCCTCGCTGCTAATGTACATGTCTCCATTCTTGGAAAATGCCAGTCCCTCAGGCTGTCCTAGAATTCGCGGATAGATTGGATAGGTTGCTTTAATTATTCCTTTTCTATCTACTACCAGGATCATTTTTCCTACAGAAGCCAAAATGTAATAATTTTTACTTATCGGATGAAAAGCAATGGCAGAAGGCTTGAACTTAATGCGGTCTTCATCATAATCAAACCCTTTATTGGCTTCCCAAAAAGCATCTAAATCCTTTTTTCTAATCGTAAAAAGAGGGTTTTCATCTAATTTGTTAGAAGAAAGATCAAACGAATAAAATGCTCTTCCTTTTATTTTCTCGTCGTCCAGACCTCCTTTTTCTTTGCACGCGATGATCAAGTTATTACTTATAGGATCATAACCCAGGCCTTCGGTATCATTCATCTTTCCAAGTGCTGTTTCTATTTTCCAGGCGGTTGTTTTTTTGGAAGATGTGTAATCTACTTTGAAGAGATCACCATCACTTCGTAAAATATAAATATCACTCCCTACCAATTCAACACCTTCAAAATCATCACCTCGATAGAAATGAATAGAGTGAACAATATCTTGTTCCTCCATACCATATTCAAAAACTTTTCCGGTTTCATCATCTACTGCAAGCAAAGTGCTATCGTATTTCCAGCTTAGGCCAGAAATTTCTTGGAGTACGTATGGCAGATATAATTTCTCTTCAGGGGATTTTAGTTCGTAGAAAATTTCTTGATCTTCAATTACAAGAAATAGACTATCAGCACGCTGACTGAACCCTGAATTTTTGCATCCAGGGATCGCATAAATTACTATCAGGAGTAAAGAAAAAAGCACGATATCTTTTTTGGTATGCATGTTGTTTATCGAAATTGTAAAATGAGAATCGCTAATTTCATTAAATTCCACCTCTACTCCATTAATAATGATGTTGATTTGAAAAATGATGTTAACTGAAAAAACGCTAATTGAAAAAGTAAAAGCTCATGTGATAAAGTTGCTTTCTGAAGAGTTATCAACCGATATAACCTATCATTCAATTAATCATACGCAAGATGTAGTAAGAGCTGCGAATGAGATTGCAGAAAAACAAGAATTTTCAGAAGAAGAAATAGAAGTCCTCAATATTGCAGCCTGGTTTCATGATGTAGGCTACACAAAGGGTAGTCAAAATCATGAAGATCGTAGCGCGGAAATAGCACTGGAATATCTTGAAGAAAGAAGTTATCCTAAAGAAAAAATTGAACAGGTAAAGGGCTGTATCCTAGCAACTAAGATGCCCCAGAAACCAAAAAATGCCTTACAAAAAACAATTTGTGATGCAGATCTGATGCATTTAGCTAGTGAAGATTATTTCAAAAAAGCAGACCTTTTGCATAATGAGATTGAAAAGACTAAACTTTGCAAGATTCCAGAGAGTGAATGGTTAAAAATGAATCAGGAATTCTTAATGGGTCATTGTTTTTTCACTGAATATGCTCAGAAAACCTACCATTCTGCGGTCAAAGAAAACCTAAGAAAGGTCCGAGAGCGACTAAAACCATGGCAGAAGAAGAAAAAGTAGAACAGCTTCAGCAAAAAATATCAAAACTCAAGCAAAAAATAAAAGAGACAAAGGAGCTGACACCAACAAGAGGAATTGAGACCATGTTTAGAACTACCTCTAAAAATCACATGGAGCTTAGTGCTATTGCAGATAACAAGGCAAACATCATGATCTCAATTAATTCAATCATCTTGTCAGTATTGATTTCTGTTTTGATTAGAAAATTAGAGGAATATCCTCATATGACCATTCCCGCGATATTGCTTACTCTTGTTTGCCTTACTACTATAGTCTTTGCGGTATTAGCCACTCTGCCCAACATATCTAATGGAAAGTTTGATCGGTCAGATATTGTGAATAAAAAAACCAACCTTCTTTTTTTTGGTAATTTTCATAAGATGTCTCTCAAAGAGTATGAGTGGGGAATGAAAGAAATGCTACAAGATGCAGACTATCTCTACGGAAGTATGATTAAGGATATTTATTTTCTTGGCATAGTGTTAGGTAAAAAATATCAGCTCCTCAGGGTTAGTTATACCATTTTCATGTTTGGGTTTGTGTTGTCCATTCTTGGATTTATTGTTGCTGAGCTTTTCTTTAAATCTCCCTATCCGTATTGATCCTTTAGAAATTGATAGGTAGCCATTTGGGCTCTTATTTGGTATTCTTTTTTGGCTCTTTTATTGGCCATTTTGGTATTTATCCACACGCCTTTCTGATCATCTTGCCATTGAAATTTTAATAGAGTAAGGATATCGTCCTTCATATTATCATCGTAGATAGGGAAACAGACTTCAATCCTTCGGTGAAGGTTACGATTCATCCAATCTGCAGATCCCAGATACATTTCCGGTTGCCCATCATTGAAAAAGTAAAACACGCGGGCGTGCTCCAGGTATCGATCTACGATCCGCTTGATCTTGATCGGCTTTTTAGGGACCATGCAGCATATACTTCTTACGATCAGTTTTAAATCCACTCCTTTATTGCTGCATTCATAGAGCTTGCCAATAAGTTCTCGCTCTTGTAAGTTGTTCACTTTAACGATTATGTTTGCTTCTTTTCCGGCCTCAGCGTGCCTGATCTCTCTGTCAATCAATGAGCTAAACCTCTCGAATGCCCCAAATTGTGAGACAATTAAATGATTAAATTCAGGTGGTGTGTATCGGGTAAGCAAATGAAGAAATACGTAAGAGAGCTCTTGGGTAATAGCTACATTTGTAGATAAAAGACCCAAGTCTGTATACGTTTCTGAAGTTTTCTCATTTAGATTACCCGTTCCAAAAAAACCGTACATGATGTTCTTTTTCTTCACCAGCGCCACCTTGGCATGAACTTTTAGCCCGGGAAGGCTAAAGATGATTTTAGCGCCTGCTTCCTTTAGTCTTTCAGCCCATTCCAGGTTGTTTTTCTCATCGAACCGCGCCTTTACCTCCATAAAGACAGCTACTCTCTTCCCATTCTTGGCAGCGTTGATGAGTGCTTCTCCTATGATCGACTTTTTGGCCATTCTATAAAAAGTTACATTGATCTCCTCTACCTTAGGATCGATCGCAGCTTCGTTAAAAAATTGTAGGATATAGTCATAAGAGTGATAGGGAAAATGAAGTAGAATTTCTTTTTCTTCAATTTTTTTTAGGATGGACCGAGACGCTTGTAACTCCTTGACGATAATTGGCGGCAATGAAGGGTAAGCCAGCGAAGTATCTGCAGTGGTAATTTCAAAAAGATCATTCAGGTTATGATATCGACCTCCTGGGGTGTTATCGTCTGGTCGTAAGTTAAGTTTTCCTGTGAGAAGCTTTCTAAGCTTCGAGCTCATTTTAGCGTCAAAAAGAAATCGTGATGGGGCCCCAAGATTTCTCTTCTGTATTTGCTTCTCAATCTTTTTAATAAGATTACCTTCGTACTCGTCATCGATTTGAAGGTCCGCATCTTTATTCAACTTTATGGCCAAACATTCTTCCACCTCTTGGTTTGGAAAAACAATATCCAGATGAAGACGAATGATATCATCCAGAAAAATAAAGTAGGTAGATGATTCGTGTCGTTTTTGAAAGAAACGACCTAGGATGTCTGAGGGAATATTAATAATTTTAATGTGACCAGATTTGAATCTAATGGCATGGTAAATAGCTTGATTGTTTAAGAATAGCTTTTTTGTTTTACTTGTATCAATGATTGCTAAGCGACCCAAAACCCTTGTCTTGAAAAAATGAAGAAGTTCTAATTTAAAATCTGAAGGAATCTCCGAAAGACTGGTGCAGATAAAAATCCCTTTTTTCTTGAGTTCTTCAATAATTTTCCTAAAAGTTTTTCCGTAAACCTCAAGCTGCCCTTCTACTTCTTTATGAATTTTCTTAAGAAGTTCTTTTGGTTCAAACTCAATTTGCTTGTTTATTTTCTTTTTATCCATTTTCACCAGGTTCCTGATGTTCGCTACTCTTACTCTAAAGAATTCATCAAGATTGGAGGAATAGATTGCGACGAATTTTAGTCGCTCTAGCAACGGCACATTTTCATCCATCGCTTCCATAAGTACGCGATAATTGAAAGAAAGCCAGCTTAGATCTCTGTCGAATAATTTCAAATCAAACCTATTTTAATGATAAGAGATTATAAAAGTAGGAATTGAGGCCAAAATGTTTCAATCTTCTCAATCTTTGAAAACATAAATGAAATACGATGTTAACAATAGGGAAATTGAAAATCAAAGAGCTATTTGGCAATATTTATTTGTTCATGATTTTTTAATAGAAAATTTACATTTGAACAGATCGCTCTACTTTTGTATAAGATTTTTAATTTTTTATAAAGGCATTTCTTGGTCATAAAAACTCAATCTGGTTGACTTTACCTCTTCTTTAAGATGGCTCATAGGCTTTTAACTAAAAATGACTTTACTGACCTTTACGATTCTTTTAGAGCGGCTTTTTCCGAAAATTTCGTCAAACTGCAACCAACTAAAGAGGAGTTTTCCTATCGTTTAGCACATAAGCTTAGAGTAGTTTATGAGATCTCAGGAGCTGCCTTCGATGGATCAACGTTATTAGGATTCATACTACATACGTCCAATATATACGAAGGTATACCTACCGCATATAATGGTGGAACAGGGGTTTTACCGGGCTTCAGAAACCAAAAGATTGCAGAGGAGCTGTATGAATACCTCATTCCTAAAATTCAATCAAAATTTCTCGCCAGGGTTTTATTAGAGGTAGTAGAAGTCAATGAACATGCAATTAAGCTATATGAAAAAGTCGGATTTAATTTCAGGCGAAGGTTGCTTTGTTTCAAGCAGACCTTAGCATTGGATTATTTAAGTAATGCTCATAAAATCGAAGAAGGTTTTGTTTCTCAGGTAGATTTCAATTTCAATGATTTTGAACCTTCATTTCTAGATAGTGAAGCCCATCTAAAGGATGGAAATGAAAAAGTGTTGCTGTGCAAAATCAATGATGAATTGGCCGGTTTTGCGATTTTCCAACCACACTTAGGCCGGATATCCCAACTATCCGTTATCAGAAAACATAGGGGCAAGAAAGTGGCAAAATCCCTCCTCTATGAAATTCAAAAAAAGTCAAGTAAAAAACTGACAATCATGAATATTCCAGAAGATCAATTGTCTTTTCATCAATTCTTGATAAGAAATGGGTTTATTAATGAGGTTAATCAGTTTGAGATGGAATTGATAATTTAGGTCATGCTATTTTCTGACCTGAAGAAAATTACTTTTGGAGAAATCCTTCTTAATGAAGACTTGCCCGTAAGAAGATTTTCTACCGATTCACGTATGCTTTCCGGGGCCTCAGACGAGGTCTTCATCGCTTCTCGAGGCCGGAGAGACGGCCATGATTATATCAAGGATGCCACAACTCTTGGCATTAAGAATTTTATTGTTGAAAAAATCCCGGAATTTATTAATGGTAATTTTATAAAGGTGGAAAATTCCATTGATGCATTCCAGCAAATTGCAACTCATCACAGGGAACAATTCAATACACCTATCATCGGAGTCACTGGTAGCAATGGCAAGACAACCGTTAAGGAATGGCTTTCTACCCTCCTCTCAGAAAAGTATTTTGTCATCAAGAACCCAAAGAGCTATAATTCCCAAATAGGGGTTCCTTTGTCAATCTTGGAGATCCGTGAGATGCATGAGGTGGGTGTATTTGAGGCGGGAATTTCTAAGGTAGGAGAGATGGAAAAGCTTGAAAAAATCATTCAGCCTACAGCCGGAATATTTACAACACTAGGCAATGCTCATAGTGAAGGTTTTGAACATGACGAGCAAAAATTGCGAGAAAAACTGGAGCTATTCAAACATGCTAAAAAGGTAGTTTATCGTAATGACGCTTCGTATTCGGAATCATTGGCGTATCATTTGGGATCTAAAAGTATAACGTGGGCCATTCATGGAATTGCCGACTATCAGGTAAAATGGGAAAGCGGCAGCATCATGGTCAACGATCAGTCTTTTCAATCGAATCTTGACCAGGTCGTTGACCTTGAAAATGCTACTCATGCTATTGTAATGGCATTCTATCTTAAGGTGAGCCATGATCAAATTCAAAAAGGCCTCAGTCTGATCAAACCGGTTCCTATGAGACTTGAGTTTAAAAAAGCGATAAATGAGTCTTTCGTCTTGGATGATTCTTACAATAATGATTTACAAGGTCTCAAAGTAGCCCTTAATTATATGGAGTCTCACAAGCAAAAGGAAAGAAAGACATTGATTTTATCGGATATTCTACAAAGTGGAAAAAATGACCGGAGTTTGTATGGAGAGGTAGCTGATTTGCTCAAGGAAAAACAGATTAATCGTTTAATAGGAGTTGGTTCGAATATTTCGACGTACGAAGAAAAATTTTCGTGCGAAAGTCTTTTTTTCAATTCAACTGATGAGCTTTTAGAAAATTTTCCTGATTTCGAAAAAGAAATGATCATCGTAAAAGGAGCTCGGGATTTTGAGTTGGAGCGAGTGGTGAAAAAACTGGAAAAGCGAACTCACGACACAGTACTAGAGGTAAATTTCGAAGCGCTTCAATATAACCTTTCCCAATATAGGACTTTACTACATCCATCAACGAAGCTGATGGTGATGGTGAAAGCGAATGCTTATGGAAGCGGCATTCTGGAAATTGCCAACTTCCTTCAACACCAAAGAGTGGATCAATTAGGGGTTGCCTATGTAGATGAAGCAATTCAGTTGAGAGAAAATGGCATTCATCTTCCTATTATGATTATGAATCCTCAAGTAAAGGGTTTTCGCGATTTTAAGAGGTATGATTTGGAAGCAGAAATATTTGGGCTTAGTCACCTTGATCAACTACTTTCCAGCACTCAAAATCCTCCCCAAATTCACATAAAGATAGATACTGGGATGCATCGTTTGGGCTTTTTGGAAGCAGAAATCCCAACACTAATAGGGATTTTAAAGAAAAACCCGCGATTAAAAATCACTGGGGTGTTCTCCCATTTTTCGAGTGCTGAAAACCACCTTGATGATGAGTTCACTTTGGGGCAGGCACAAAAATTTGAATCAATTTATGAAAGAATAGTTTCAGCTTTGGGCTATCGGCCTCTAAAACATGTATGTAATTCTTCTGGAATTGTAAGATGGCCACACTATCACTTTGATATGGTGAGGTTAGGAATTGGGCTGCATGGGTTTGACCCGACCGGTCAGCTTGACTTAAGAGCTACTAGCCAATTAAAGACCATTATTTCGCAAGTAAGATTACTGAAGAAAGGTGAAACAGTGGGTTATTCCAGGAAAGGCATAGTTGAAAGGGACAGCAAAATCGCAGTGATTCCTATAGGGTATGAAGATGGTTTTCAGAGAATATTTGGAAATAAGAGAGCAAGTGTCCTTGTTGGAAATAAAAGATGCCCCACCATTGGAAATATTTGTATGGATATGACTATGATAGATGTCACAAAAGTGGAGGCAAAAGAAGGCGATGAAGTGATTATTTTTGGAGATGATCCTAAAATTCAAGATTTGGCCAATTGGGCTCATACAATTCCTTATGAGATTCTTACTAATGTGAGTAATCGGGTAAAACGAGTCTTTGTTTGGGAGTAATTCAGCCATTGATCTACAAAATCAAATTTGAAAATCACATTTTCAAGAGATTCATTCTTAGTTTCGGAAATTTTCTATCTTGTTCCTCTGCGCTTAGTTCGCTGTATTGTGTGCCTTAATCAAAATCAATAAATATCACCGGAGTTGCAGATGTTTTATGTGCTTTTATCTTTACCCAAATGCCTGAAATTAATACGCTAAAAATAGGAGTTCTGGGAGGAGGCCAGCTTGGCAGAATGATGATTCAATCTGCTATTAACTATAACTTGGATATATCGATTTTAGATCCTGATATTTACGCGCCATGTGCTCACCTCGTAGAAAATTTTCAGGTTGGTCAACTCACGGATGAAGAAACAATATATCGATGGGGGCAAAAGTTTGACCTTATCACCATTGAAATAGAAAACGTGAATGTGAAAGCTTTAAAAAAGCTAAAAAAAGAAGGAGTGAAAGTCTTCCCACAACCAGAAGCAATTGAATTGATTCAAGATAAAAGAAAGCAAAAGACTTTTTATAAGGCAAATGGGATACCTACAGCCGATTTTGTATTAACCACCAATAAAGAAGAAGTTAAAACCTATTCTGAAATGCTTCCGGCTGTAAATAAGTTAGGTAAAGAAGGATATGATGGGAGAGGAGTCCAGATACTAAAATCTGAGAAAGATCTTGATAAGGCGTTTGATGAACCTGGTTTATTGGAGGTATTAGTTGATTTTGAAAAAGAGTTAAGTGTAGTTTTAGCTAGAAATGAAAAAGGAGAGGTTTCCTGCTTTCCAGTAGTAGAATTATCCTATCACCCAGAACAGAATCTAGTGGAATTTTTGTTTGCTCCCGCAGACATTGCTTCACACATCGAGGAAGCAGCTTATCGGTTGGCGGAAGAAGTAATTGAAAAGTTAGATTTGGTTGGTTTATTGGCTGTTGAAATGTTTCTGACGAAAGAAGGAGAGCTTCTGGTAAATGAGGTAGCCCCAAGAACCCATAATTCTGGTCACCATACCATAGAAGCGAACTTAACTTCTCAGTTTGAACAACATTTGAGAGCTATTTTAAATATGCCGCTGGGCGCGGTGGATTTGATTACACCTGCTGCTATGGTGAATTTACTAGGAGAGAATGGATCTGCAGGAGAGGCGCGTTATCAAGGATTAAAGGATTGTATGGCCAT
Organism: Bacteroidota bacterium; assembly: GCA_039026865.1. Classification (GTDB taxonomy): domain Bacteria; phylum Bacteroidota; class Bacteroidia; order Cytophagales; family Cyclobacteriaceae; genus Ekhidna. The sequence continues at coordinate 14,202 of JBCCLN010000007.1, forward strand.
GAAAGGAGTTTACGTGCATCTTTACGGAAAGAAATTAACGAAGCCTTTCAGAAAAATGGGGCACGTTACAATAACCGATGCCGATCTTTCTTCACTCAAAGAAAAAGCCAGAAAAGTAAAAGGTACGCTGAAAGTAACAACATAAATACATGGAAGCAAAAGTCGGGATCATCATGGGAAGCAAGTCTGATTTGCCGGTGATGCAAGAAGCAGCAGAGATACTGGAAGAGTTTGGAGTTCCTTATGAAATAACAGTAGTCTCTGCTCACAGAACCCCTTACCGAATGGTTGAGTATGCGGAAAAGGCCAGGAGCAGAGGGCTTAAAGTAGTGATTGCAGGAGCAGGGGGAGCCGCTCATTTACCTGGCATGGTTGCTTCTCTCACCACACTACCGGTGATTGGCGTACCGATTAAATCTCGAAATTCTATGGATGGATGGGATTCTGTGCTATCTATTTTGCAGATGCCAGGGGGAATACCGGTAGCCACTGTGGCATTGGACGGCGCTAAAAATGCAGGTGTTCTAGCCGCTGAAATCATTGGAACGTTTGAAGAAAACGTTGCAGAAAGTCTCCAGAATTATAAAAATAATCTTAGGGATAAAGTAATGGAATCTGCTAATAATCTTAGAACTCCGGACTCGACCCCTTAAATTCTCTAAAAATAGATGTGTCTCGTAAAGTCTATTTTGTCATAATCCTGCACCATTTCAAGTTCAAAAACATCTTTTATGGTTCAAAAGAGATTTTTTTGTCCGTCATTATCGTGTTTTTGCGACAGAAAAACTTATGTGGAGCCAGGAGTTCTGAATCTAGACAAGTAACCTAACCCGCATTATTTACCACAAATAGTGGCGGTTTGATTCAAGTAATTGATTTACCGTAGTTTGATATTCATACTGAATGATTTGATTCCTCAAATTTGGGGAAAGATGTTGTCCTCTCGTTCGAAATTAAGTACCTTAGAGGATCCTCTTTGCAAAACTGGATTGGTTCAAATCGAGGCTTCAGAATTTCAAAAACATAGTTTAAGTTTACTAATCGTAAATGAGGCTTATGAAATTTTCAGTAACGAAGAGTTGGGCCTAAAGACGGGTTTTTCAAAGGATTCTCACATTTAACGTGTTGCATCATCTCAATGAATAACGCCCGAATTTTTCGGGCTAATTCTGCTACTGAGTTTTTAGAGGTGCCCATAAGACGACGGATAATACTACCCCAAAAAAATTGACTGCCTTAGCGTTTCTTTCTGAGAACCTTTCTGGGGTTTTAATAAAACTATTTAAGTTGATGATAAGGTAGATAACGAATAACTACACAAATGGCAGGAGGGTACATCTTTAATTTTATTAGAAAAAAACCGAGAAACATCTTTAAATAGTTGCGTGTAAGACCAGTAAGCAAGACCGGTGCGATCATTGACCGCACAAAAAGGGGAAATTTGGCCATCTTAATTTATCGTCCTAAAAAGAAAATAAGCCAAATCACAAATAAAACAGGCAGAAGAATGGGTATAGAATACTTTATAATGTACAATAAAAAGGAGGGCATTTTAATACCTACTTGTTCGGCAATTGATTTCACCATAAAATTTGGACCATTGCCAATATAAGTAAATGCGCCGAAAAAGACAGCTCCTAGTGAAATGGCCATAAGGTCTAGCATTGAATCTTTGTATTGGTTGCTGGCAAAGGCTACCACTTCAGGGATTTTATTTACATCCGCCCCGGCGCTTGCCATTGCTGCGGTTAAAAAATTCACATAAGTTGGTGCATTATCTAGAAAACCAGAAAGCAAGCCTGTACCCCAATAGAGGTTGCTAGGGCTAATAAGTTTTTTTCCTTGCTCTGACTGAGCAAACTCACTTACTAACTCTAATGCGGGCATCATGGTAAAGAAAATTCCAATAAAAAGGAATGCCACTTCTCTGATTGGCTCGAAACTAAAATCATTTCTTTGGATGGTTTGAGGATCAGAAAAACGAACAGCTCCGATAGCTGCAAGAAACATAATTATTTCTCTGACGTAAGAAAAATTTGTTCCGTGATATTCCAATCCTGGAACCCATTTAATGACATTAGGATCAAGAAAGACAGCACCTACCACGATTGCAAGCCAGAAAAAATTTCTTTTCCCTTTTAATTCAATTTTTCCCGTTATTGGTTTCAACTCTTCTCCATCACCTCTCATTTTCGCGTAATCTGTTTTATTCTTTACATCGTAGAAGTAGAAAAATACCAAAAGCATAATCACAGCCAAAGTCCAGGGGATAGTATTGTGAATCAATGTCCAACCAAATGGTATCCCTTTTAAGAATCCCAGAAATAAAGGGGGATCTCCAATTGGAGTAAGACATCCGCCTACGTTGCTAACTATAAAAATGAAGAAAACAATATGGTATGGCTTAATCCGATTACTGTTTAGACGAATAAACGGTCTGATGAGTAACATAGAAGCGCCGGTGGTACCAATAATGTTCGCTATTAAGGCGCCTATGGCGAGAATAGCTACGTTAGTCAGTGGGCGCGCTTCTTTGTCAACGATGATTAAGATACCGCCAGAGGCTACAAAAAGCCCAGTCAACAGTGCAATGAATTGGATATATTCAGCTGCCGAATGTATAGGACTGTGTTCGTTATTAAGCCAAAATAGATAGTATGTACAGACCGTAAAGGCTAGTACAATAGAAATGACAGGGTAGGATTTGTGCCAAAAATGTGGATAGAAAAGTGGCCCGGTAGCAATCATCATCAATAACATCACGAATGGAATTACCGATAATGGAGCAGGGGAATGGCTTTCTTGTGTGTGTCCTTCATCTCTTTCATGCTCATCTACATCATGTTGTTGGTGACGATCTTGAATAAGAATGGTATCACCCGCAGCTGAGCATGTAAGTACCGTTATCATCATAAAAACTGCGAAATATACCCTTCCTATCATCTATTAGGATTAGTCATTACTCCTAAAGATATTATTTGCATCAACAAAAACAAATCTTATTTTCTATATCAATTCATTTAAAGCTAACGTGAATGCCGTTTCTGCTAATCTGGTTTTTGCATTGTTTCTGGTGTGTACTTTTTTTAACGCACTCTCAATAGTACTGGAGATATCATTGAAAATATCGGCATCCGTAAGAACCTCATTATTTTTTGGGTCCATTAAAAAAGCAAATGTCCTTGCCATACCACAATTAGCAATAAAATCGGGCAGCAGAGAGACGTTTTGATCTACATATTCTGCAATAGGCCCATAAAAAATTTCTGAATCATTAAAAGGAACGTTTGCTCCACATGAAACCACTTCAAGGCGGTTACTGATCATGTGTTCAGCTTGTTCTTTGGATACTAAGCGAGATGCTGCCGCGGGAATAAATATTTCTGCTCCCATTTTCCAAACTTCTTGGTTAAACCGCTCAAAAGAGATGAGGTCATTTGCTATCAATTTGTTACCATCCTTATCGTAAAAGAGCTTTTTTATTTCATCCAATGTGAATCCTTCAGGTTTGGACAAGCCACCTTCTCGATCAATAATTCCTACTACTTTCACTCCGTATTTAGCTAAATAAAGTGATGCAGTAGAACCGACATTACCCCAACCCTGAATGATCGCTCGTTTTTCTTTGATTTTACCTCCCCAGATATTGTAATAATGACGCACAGCCTCAGCAACACCATACCCAGTTATCATATCGGCCACCGTATATTTTTTAGGAGAATCTGGGACATATTCCTGATCTTCTAACACTTTTGAAACTCCTTGGCGCAACTTTCCAATCATGTGAATTTTAGTGGGCTTTCTTGGATTATAATGACCATTTACGATTCCTTCTTGTGGATGCCAAAGACCAAAATCTTCAGTGATTGGAATTACTTCATGGATTTCATCCACATTTAAATCACCGCCTGTGCCGTAATAATTTTTAAGCAAAGGGTAAACCGCATGGTACCATCGTTTAAGTACGCCTTCTTTTTTTGGGTCATGAGGATCGAAATTGATGCCGGATTTAGCACCTCCAATCTGAGGACCAGAGACCGTGAATTTGATTTCCATGGTTTTGGCCAAAGACTCTACTTCCCTTTTGTTCAACCCTCTTCTCATTCTGGTACCGCCACCTGCGGCGCCTCCTCTTAGAGAATTGATGACCACCCATCCTTGGGCATCGGTTTCTGCATCTGACCATTCAAATACTATTTCAGGGATTTTTTCCTCGAACTTTTTGAGTAGATCTTTCATTGGATTTCAGGTTGATTTGAGTAGTAAATTTAATCATTTGGGTAAATGAATGACACCAGATGAAGTGTCTTGCGAAGCGCCCGTTACAGTGCTGAGTACGTTTACCTCATCCAGGTGTGTCATAAGTCCAAGAAAACCAAAAATAATTGCTTCCTTAAAGGACACAAGTTCATTAGAAGGGATTGTTACGTTCCATTTGGGTAATCTTTCTTGGATTAATGAAATTAAAAAAGAGTTGAATGCACCCCCTCCGGATATCAAAAGTTTAGAATTTTTTGCTTTGATATTTCTTAAACTATTGCAAACCTGTATGGCAATAAACTCCGAATAACTTCTCAATCCGGTAGATGGGTTAACCGAATCAAGAAGAGTATAAGGAATTGAATGATTAGGTAATGATTTAGGGAACGATTTTTTGAAAAAAGATAGCTTTCCTAGTTGAATTAAAAAATCTGTATTAATCTTTCCCTTTTCTGCAATTTTTCCTGAATCATCAAATGGCAAACCTATTTGATGGGAATAATAATTTAGTACCTGATTGCAAGGGCAGATATCTCCGGCGATTTTAGATGATCGTATGGAAAGATTGGCTATTCCACCTAGATTTAGGCACGCCTCGTAATCACTAAAAAGCTGAAAATCGCCAAATGGCACAAGTGGTGCACCCTCACCTCCAAGTTGAATATCCTTTGCTCTAAAGTCAGTTATTGTAATAATACCTGTATGATTAGCTATTATTTTGCCACTGCCAAGTTGCCAACTGATCTTTTTCTCAGGAGAGTGAATTAATGTATGCCCGTGAATTGCCAAAATTTCCGGTTTATCTACTCTTTGGATAAAGTCTAATACTTGGATTGCAATCCAATGACCAAAATCAATATCCAATTTCCTTTGGCTTTTAGTGGTATGTTTTGGCGCATCTTTTAGCCGAACGAACAAGCTTTCTGGATACATTACAGTGATGCATTTTAAAAGTTCAAACCTCCATTGTCGACGCTCCATTTGAAATCTAACGAGCGCTAAATCTAGTCCATCCATTGAGGACCCTGCCATTCCTCCAAGAACTGTGAACACCTTTTTCATTTCTTTTGCAAATGCATGAGTGAAAAGATAGAAATAATCCTGGTTGATATTGGAAATACACGTACAAAATCAGCTGAAGTACGTGGTGGCCGTATAGCGCAAGCCAGATCTTGGGACAACTTCAACCAACTTAATAATGCTTACCAGAATGAGGTTCCATTCATTATCTGTAGTACTGGTTTCGAGTCAATAAAAAGGTCAAATACTTTGATACTTTCTCACGAAACCCCTATTCCAATTACACTGGATTACGAAACTCCTGAAACGTTAGGAGCGGATAGAATAGCGGCAGCAGTAGGTGCTAATGTGCTTTTTCCTAATACTAATTCCCTCATTGCAGATCTTGGGACATGTATGACAATTGACTTCATCACAGAGGAAGAAAAATTTATTGGTGGAACCATTTCCCCTGGATTAACCATGAGAATGAAATCGATGGCTCATTATACAACCAACTTACCAGACATTTCAAGCCAATGGGAAAAAATGGATTATAATATTCTTGGAAAGTCCACAAGAAAATGTTTACTAAGTGGGGCGTTTGGAGGAATCATGAATGAAATAGAGGGGACTGTTGCAAAGTTGAAAAGAGATTTCACATCTATTAACGTTATTCTATCGGGTGGAGATGCGCGTCACTTTGAATACAAGTTAAAAGCCTACACCTTTGTAGATTCTAAAGTTGTATTTGTAGGATTATATCAAATTTGGAAACATCAATTTAAACGCTAAAAGCGATTTTAAATCGATTACTGTTGATAAAGAAAAGTTAGATGAAGAAATTAACAGCAGGTTTTACTTGCTTATTGGTGGTTGGGTTTTCCGTAAAGGCTCAATCGATTTATTCTTTTGAAGGGCTTGGAACTTTGCAACATCAAGGGATGCCGAATAATGTGGGCATGGGCGAAGTTGGAATAGGAACACCAGCAAGATGGCATGTAAATACCCAAAACCCTGCCTATTTAGTTTATAATGGTTTAAGTTCATTTCAGCTCGGCTTGGAGGTTGATAATAGAAATTTCTCAGGAGAGAATGTATCGGGGAATGATACGGAGGGAAGTCTCCGTTTTTTAAGTTATGCATTTCCGGTAATGCCTGGCAAGTGGTCTTCCTCTTTTGGGATCTTGCCCTACAGTGTCGTTAATTACAATACCTTCTCAGAAGGGCCCGTAGACGGAAACGAAAATGTACGGCAAATTTCTGATAACCGTGGAGAGGGAGGCCTTACGAATTTTTATTGGGCAAATGGCTTCAAAATCAAAAACAGATTTTTAATTGGCCTTAGGGCCAATTATACATTTGGATCTATTGAAAGAAATTCCAGAATACAAATTTTTGAAGAAGAAGCAGTAGAAGAAAGCGATGTTCCATTGAGAATACCAATAGGAGACTTAATTGATTTTGAGAATCAAGAATCATATTCAGATATCAATTTTCTATTTGGGCTAGGATATACACTACAGGTTTCTGAGGAGGTTTTTCTGAATTTTGGAGCTACCTATTCACTGGAAAGTAGCCTTAACGGTACTTTAGAGTTGTCCCTTGCCAGGCTTAATGCTGGAAGAGAAGTTCAACTTCAGGAGGTTCGAACCCTCGATATCGATAGAAAATTGCCACAATCCTTCGGGCTTGGATTGTCATATCAACGACTTAATGTATTTACAATAGGACTAGATGTAGAACTACAACAATGGAAAAACGTCGAGAGACAAGATGATTCTTTTAATAATCTCACTAAAATAGCAATAGGGGCAGACTGGATTCCAGACTATGACGATGTGAATTCCTATTTTCAAAGAGCCCGATACTCTATTGGGTTTAATCGGACTAGACTACCATACATTGTAAATGATCAGGGTCTTACAGATTTTGGTGTTAATTTTGGAGTTTCTTTACCTGTGGGTGGTTTCTCTAGTTTGGACTTAGCGTTTAAAGTAGGGCAACTAGGTGAATCTGGTAATGGACTAATTAGAGAAAATTACTTTAAACTTGTTATAGGAGCAACCATCAACGATAGATGGTTTATTAAAAGAAGATATGATTAGCAAACATTAAGTTATGAAGAAGAGAACCAAAATTTTAGGGGTAGTTTTTATTTTGGCCATGTCGTTAGGCGCCACTGCGCAAAACGAATGGAATTGGGGTGCCCAAGTCGATTTAGCAAAAGAGAAAAATGTACTTTACACTGATGCTAAAAAAGCAAAAAATTATCAAGCTGCTATAGAGCCTCTTGATTGGCTTCTAGAAAATACGCCTGATTTGAATCCATCCATCTATATTAATGGGGTTGATATTTATGGTGAACTAGCTAAAAAAGAATCAGATCCTACAACAAAAGAAGAATACATTCAGAGGGGTCTTAATCTTTTTGATAAACGTGCTCAGATTTATGCTGAGGACGAAAATGATATCGTAGACAGAAAAGCAACCTATGCCTACAAATTCTATGGGAAAGATAAAGAAAAGTATCCATATCTCTATGAGTTGTTTTCTACAGCATTCGAACGTAATGGAACAGAAATGAACAGCGGTAATTTGGTCGCATACATGCTCGTAATTTATAAATATCGAATTGCTGGTGGGGATTTGTCCGATGAAGAAGTAATCAATCTTTATTCTTCAATAACCGAAGCACTTAACGAACAAAAAAGTAGAGTTTCGGGAGACAATCAGGAAAAGTATGATAAAATGCTGGACCAAGTAGATAAAGTTCTAACTGCAACAAAAGTTGAAATTAGTTGTGAGTTTGTTGAAGAAAAGTTTGGTCCTAAACTGGATCAAAGTGAAGATTTAAATATGGCAAAGAAAATTTTCGATTTAATGATCAAGGGGAAATGTATTGATCGTCCCCTTGCTTTGAAAGCAGCTGGAAAAATTCAGGAAAATGAACCTACCTATGGAGTAGCAAAGTTTCTGGGTGCTAAAAACGATCAAGAAGGAAATTATGATAAAGCTGTTGATTTTTATACAGATGCATCGTCTTTGACCGACGACAACTCAGAGAAAGCAGAAATGTATGTAAATATTGCCAGGATAAAACAAAGGCAAGGATTAAAATCCGCAGCTAGAAGCAGCGCAAGAAGAGCTCTTTCTTTTGATCCATCTTATTCTGATGCATATAAGGTTATTGGAGACTTATATATGACGAGTTACGATGACTGCAAAGACGAAAAAAGTCAAGTACAAGATCGAGCGGTTTTTATTGCTGCGTACGAAGAATACAGAAAAGCAGGAAATAGCGCAGGTATGACTAATGCAAAAGCTCAATTTCCTTCAATCGAGAATATTTTTAGTGAAGGAAAAGAAGAAGGACAGTCAGTGACTATTGGCTGTTGGATCAACACAACAGTGAAACTTGAAAGAAGACCCGCAAACTAGAAAATTACAGTTCTTATCGAAAGAAGCTACGGTCATGGATTTTTCTATTGACCGTTTTTTGATTTTAGGTCTTTTAATATTTATTGATGCGTGTAACCAAAGAAAAGAGTTAGTTGATCAGCTCCTTTATGAAGGACCTACTTCCAGTTTAGATAGCATTGAAACCATACTTAGCGACTCAGGAAAGTTTGTTATGAAAATTGAGTCCCCAAAACAAAATGATTTTGAAGGGGGTGATACCGAATGGCCAGAGGGTGTTTTTGTGGAGTATTTCGATAAGGCCGGGAAGGAAATAACCACGATGTTCAGTGCCAATTACGTTTATTACACTAAGGAAGATCAGTTGTATAGGGCGGCTGGAAATGTGGTTGTGAGAAATTATGAAACAGGGGATGAGCTCACCACCGAGGAACTCTTTTGGGACGAAAAAAACGAAAAATACTACACTGAGAAATTTGTCACAATAAAGTCTGAAGATGAAGTACATACTGGGGAAGGCCTTGAAGCTAATCAGGACTTTACTTCATATCAAATCATTAAGCCAAGTGGTACGTTTAATTTGGAAAATGATCCTGGTAACCCATCTAGAGATGTTATTTTGAATCCGAAACCTTTAAAAAAAACAACAGATTCTATAAGATGAAATTGCTTTCAACTTAAGAAAGAAAAGTGAAATTATTAGACGTTCTATTGTTTGTGATTGCTGTTTGTTTATTTATTATAGGTGTGCACCAGTACATTGTAATTGGCCTATCGGAGTCTTACTGGATTTTTATGTTTAGTCTGATGCCCTTATTTTTATATGGATATCGGAAGAATAAAAAATGAAATGAGCAAAAAGATTCAAAGACGAATCTACACTAACTACTGGATGAATCGGTCCGCAGATAAGGTTTATCTAGAATTCCATGTGCGCAATTGGAAATAAACTTATATACACATGAAAAGTACACCTATTCGAAAGAAAAAGCTGTGAATGAATGGATGATCCGCTCCCCTATTTTATAATACTCCTTTGTTTACTTTTTTCGGCATTTTTCTCAGGAATGGAAATTGCTTTTGTTGCTGCAGATAAGCTTCATATAGAGGTACTTAAAAAAAGGGGGAAATTGTTCGGCAGGATACTTTCACTTTTCTCAAATAATCAGTCTCAGTTTCTGGCTACAATGTTAGTGGGCAATAATATTGCATTGGTACTTTATGGAATTTATATGGCAGGGTTATTAGAACCTGTAGTTTACATGTTTTTGCCAAAGGTATTAGCAACTGATGTAGTGGTTTTGATCACACAATCAGTGATTTCTGCTATATTGGTTTTAATAACTGCTGAGTTTTTGCCAAAGAGTTTATTTCTCATCAATTCTAATTTCTCATTAAGAGTATTTTCCATCCCAATAGGAATACTTTATTTCTTGATGTTTCCGGTTGTTTATCTGATCGTAAAAATATCCGCTCTTTTTATCCTTTTATTTGGATATAAGCTCTCCGATGAAAAACCGGTCTTTGGCTTAACCGATCTTAATAATTATATCAAAAGCAACATAGTGAACACAGCAAATGAAGAAGAACCGGAAATTGATGCAAAGATTTTTAACAATGCCATTGAATTTAAGACGATAAAAGTAAGGGAATGTATGATACCCAGAACAGAGATTGTGGCGGTGGACGAAAAAGATAGTATCGAAGAGTTACGAGACTTGTTTGATCATAGTGGTCATTCGAAAATCATCGTCTACAGAGACTCGATAGACGAAGTCATCGGATATTGTCATGCGCTTGAGCTATTTAAGAAACCAATCAATATCAAATCCATTCTTGCACCTATTTTGATTGTGCCAGAAACCATGCTGGCTAATGAGTTACTTATTCAACTCATTACAGAAAGACGAAGTCTTGCTTTGGTTGTAGACGAATACGGTGGTACTTCAGGATTGGTAAGCATAGAAGACGTGATTGAGGAAATATTTGGTGATATCCGTGACGAACATGATGATAAATACCTGACTGAACAACAATTGGATAAATCTAGCTACATTTTTAGTGCTCGTCATGAAATTGATTATCTCAATGATAAATATGAATTAAACCTTCCGGAAGGCGAGTACGATACATTAGGAGGATTGATTTTCGAATACCACGAAGACATTCCTGATGTGAATGAAGTAATAGAAATTCCACCTTTTACCATTACTATTTTCTCAATGGAGGAAAACCGCATCGATAAGGTAAAGCTTGCCATGATCAATGCAGAGGAAATGGTTTAGTGCCATTTTAATGCTTTTCAACTTTTTTAGTGAGGATAATTCTTCGAATACATTTTAATAGATTAGCTTTTTTGCATTCAATTGCTTCATTGCATTATTAAATTTTAGTCCTGCAACTCCTGAGCTAACGTAAAAATCGGCATTGTAAAGACGGTAAGTTTACAAACTTTCTGTCTTGAAGCTAGGTTGCAGCATTAAAGGCAAGCGTAAGAAGGGTCTGGGAGAAATGTATGAGTGAAATATTAGCCCGCATCATTCACCACAAATAGTGGCGAGTTGATTCAAGTAATTGATTACGGTAGTTGAATAGAATCCTTTGCAAAACTGGATTTTTGGTTCAAATCGAGGCTTTCAGAATTTCAAAAACGTAGTTTATTGATTGTAAATGCTTTTGAAATTTTGAGTAACGAAGAGTTGGGCCAAAAATCCAGTTTTGCAAAGGATTCTAATATTCATACTGAATGATTTTTTATTCCTCAAAATTGGAACGATGTTATCCTCTCATTCGAAATCAACTTACCTCTATTCCAAGTATTACCTCATCTCAATGAAAAAACCTGAATTTTTCGGGTTAGTCCGCGCGATGTCCAACCAATTTTGTATGAAAAAGCTTTTTCGCTAAAGTGGACGATTAATTTTCCCAGATGACTCGTTCTTTTTTATCAAACTTAGTCTCTTTTGCAGGTTTTTTAACTCCTTTCGAGTTCTGTTTGCTTCCATTTAATCGAGTCCAATACACATTCCACTTTCGTAGTAGCTTCCGAACTTTTGGGTCCTGAAATTTCATAGCTAGGCGATAATTGCTACTTGGATGTTGATCACCTATCTTGTTTATTTTCACTTTCCAGTTTCCTTCCCACATAGATGATTTATGATAAGCGCTAATAATTTTTAATTCTTTATTTTTCAGTAGTTTAAATATTCCCAATTTTGTTTCTGTGTACCTGGGAGCAATCTTATAATTTTTGGTACCAAATGGATTCCCTTCTGAATACCTGGGTTTTATTTCGTAGTCTTTCCCACGAAATGGCATTCCTTGAGAATATCTAGGTGTGATCTTATATTTATTTCCCCTCAGTGGAGCACTTGAAGAGAATCGTGGAGATACATTATATGTTGCTCCTCTAAATGGGTTGCCTAAGGAATAGCGGGGTGTTACTTTATAATCTTTTGCGATAAACGATTTGCTTGGTGAATAGCGAGGTGAAACCTTATAATTACTTCCACTAAATGGTTTGACTTGTGAGTAACGAGGGGACCGTTTGTATTGGATACCTTTAAAAGGGTTTCCAGGGGAGTATTTTGGAGAGATTTTATATTGGCTACCTCGAAATGGATTGCCAAGGGAATAGCGAGGTGAAACTTTGTATGGGTCGGTTCTAAAAGGACTGCCGCTAGAATAGCGTGGAGATTTGTTGTACTGATTTCTTCTAAATGGATTTCCTGAGGAATATCTTACATTAATAGAATATCTTTTTGCTCTCTGCTGAGGGTTAGAATACCTTGGAGAAGATTGCTTTCTCCATTTAGAAGGAAAGCCAGACGATGAGTATCTGATAGCGCTTTTTCTACCTTTGGTGGAAGGAATTTCACTACTTCTTTTTGTTTTCTTATTTCGAAAAAATAAAAAGCCTCTGCGCTCAACCTTGGCACTTTTTAGTTTTCTATCTGTATCTTCTAAAAGTTGTGCCTCAGCTATTGCAGAGTAACAGCATAATAAAGAGATAATAAGTAGAAACCTTTTCATTACTTGTTTCTTAAAATGATTATAATTTATGTCATATGCTCAACAATTATTTTCTAAACGCTAGTGTATTATACTTTTATTGCCTCTCCTTGAGCATTAAGGATTTCAAACTCAGTAAGGGCTTTGGAGCTATCTTCAACTAAAACTACCCAACGGAAATATTTCAAAAACCACTTAAATCTTCTTGAAAATACGCCGGTAGAAAAATACGAATGCAAATAAGGATGCAAAGCCAATGTAATTTTCTTTTCATTTTGAGATTCAAAAAAATACTTTATTGTATTTTCAATCTGATCTGCTATTTGAATAGAAGCAGAAATTTTTCCGGTGCCTTTGCAGGAGGGGCAAACTTCTTTAGTTGCAATAGAAAGTTCAGGTCTTACCCTTTGCCTGGTGACCTCCATAAGACCAAACTTAGATAACGGAAGAATGGTGTGTTTCGAACGGTCGTCCTTCATCGCTTCTTTCATCTTAGCATAGAGTTTTTTCTTATTTTCTATCCTACGCATGTCTATGAAATCAATGACAATGATTCCACCCATATCTCGTAATCTCAATTGACGTGCAATTTCTTCCGCTGCATCAAGGTTTACTTTCAATGCTGTATCTTCCTGGTTATCTTCTTTGTTGGATTTATTTCCGCTGTTTACATCAATTACATGAAGTGCCTCTGTATGTTCGATGATCAGATAACCTCCATTAAGCATACTCACAGATTGGCCAAAAGACGTCTTGAGTTGCTTTTCCACCCCTACAGCCTCAAAAATTTTAGACTTACCGTTATAGTATTTTATAATTTTTTCTTTCTCTGGAGCAATTCCTTTGACGAAGTTTTTGATCTCTTGATGAAGTTCTTTGTCATCCACCAAAATACTGTCAAAGCTTTCATTTAAAACATCCCTTAAGATAGAGTTGGCGCGAGTGATCTCACCAATAATCTTATCCTTGGTTTTCGCCTTAACAAGGGATTTCATCCCATTGTCCCAATTATCTACAAGGTTTCTCAGGTCGGCATCCAATTCTTTTACGTCTTTTCCTCTTGCTACCGTTCTTATGATCACGCCGAAACCTTCAGGCTTGATGGAATTAATGAGTCTACTGAGACGCTTACGTTCTTGAGAGTCTGTAATTTTCTTTGATACATTTACCGTATTTGAAAACGGTACCATTACCAGGTATCTACCGGCTAATGACAACTCGCATGAAAGTCGAGGCCCTTTTGTGGAAATAGGCTCTTTCACCACTTGGACCAAAATCTTTTGTCCTTTGGTAAGGACTTGATTCATTTTACCGAGCTTATTGATATCTGGTTCTTTTTTGAAACCCGCCAACCGGGTACCATTTAACCTTTTGGCTATTAAAAGCTTGGTAAATTTATTTAGGGATTGAACTTGTGGTCCAAGATCCAAGTAATGGAGGAAGGCATCTTTTTCGTAGCCAAGATCAATAAATGCTGCGTTTAATCCTTGAACAACTTTTTTAACTGATCCTAGATAGATATCACCAACGTGAAAGGTATGACCTCCGGATTCTTGGTGAAACTCTATAAGCCTTCTGTCCTTAAGTAAAGCAATTCGACATCCTTCGCGGGTTGAGTTAATGATTAATTCATTACTCATAGCGAATAATTAAATAGGTCTGATTACTTTTTTTTGTGTCTGTTCTTTCTTAGTCTTTTTTTTCTTTTATGAGTTGAGATTTTATGTCTCTTTCTTTTTTTACCGCAAGGCATTGTCTTCTAATTTTTAAAAGTTCTCAAATATTTTTAAAGTGCCTGCAAGTAATCATTCGCCATCACTTTGATAGCCGGAATTGAATCTTGCGAAGCTAAAATTTCTTCTAAAAGCAGGCGTGCTTGTGATGGTTGATCCAGTTCTATCATTGAAACAGCAAGATAAAGCATTGCCTCATGGTCTAATGAATCCAATGATATAAGTTTTTCAAATCGGGCTTTTGCCCTTTCAAACTGGCTGCTTTGAATAGAGAGTAATCCAAGGTTCAAAATAGCCTGTCTATTGGTTTCGTCTTGTGCCACTATTTCTCTGAGCATTCCAATACCAGCCATTGGGTTCTCAGATGCTACAAGTGTCATTGCAAACCTGTTTTTCAAGAATAAATTATCTGGATCTTTATCCAGGAGTTGCTCTAAAAGCTCTCTAGCCTTTCTTGCATGTATAATACCATTTTCAGAAGTAGTAGATCTTTCAAAGGCAGTGAAATATATATCAGCTTCCATTTCAGAAGCATTCCCATTCCACAGTGCAATATCTTTTGCATACAAAATAGCGCTATCAATAACACCGAAATCTAAGTACACTCTAGCTAAAGCGTGCGCAAATTTAGCTTTTTTATTAATATTTTCTTCTGTTTGAATTGCGGTTCTTAATTCTAGAATCCTGCTTCTAACATTTATAGGTATTTCTAGCGAATGCTTGTTTGATTCAGTGACTTCTTGGAGTTGATCATTCTCTACCACACTTCTAGGAAGTTGATATAAGGCCACTATCAGTATAATGGCTCCTACGGTAAGATAAAGCTGAGACTTGGTCACCCTTTAATTTTTGTACTTTTCTTGATTTTTTCAACAAAGATCTTAGACGGCTTAAAAGATGGAACATAATGTTCATTAATGATAATGGCTGTATTCTTCGATATATTTCTAGCTATCTTTTTTGCCCTTTTTTTATTTACAAAGCTTCCAAAACCTCGTACATACACATTTTCACCGTTAGCCATGTTGTTTTTCACAACGGTAAAGAATGCCTCTACAGAAGCCTGCACATCTGCTTTATCTATCCCTGTTTTATCTGATATTTCGTTTATTACATCTGCTTTTGTCACAATTCACTGATTTTTAGGAAGGTGAATAATTTAGGGCGCCAAATTTATATTTGCTCTTCCAGAAAAAAAAGAAATTTAAAATATTAAACCAGCAAGTTTGGATTCCTTTGCCGAAAGGCTAATAGGTTGGTATACAGTTAATAAGAGAGATCTCCCATGGAGACTAACCAAAGACCCATATGCAGTGTGGCTCTCAGAAATTATCTTGCAACAGACCAGAGTAGATCAAGGGCTCCCTTATTGGGAGCGATTCATGGAAAATTTCCCATCAGTTGAAGCACTTGCCAATGCGAGTGAAGAAAACATTCTAAGGCTGTGGCAAGGTCTTGGATATTATTCCAGAGCACGAAATCTACACGCTGCTGCTAACTACATCAAGAATGAGTTTAATGGTGTTTTTCCAAAAACTTTTCAGGAAATTTTACTGCTTAAAGGAGTAGGTCCCTATACTGCAGCAGCAATAGCATCAATTTGCTTTGGTGAAACCACACCTGTAGTTGATGGAAATGTTTTTCGTTTCGCATCCAGGTATTTTGGTATCAAAGAGAATATTGCTTCTTCCAAAACCAGAAAAACGTTTGAAAACATACTTCAGGATTACATCTCTAAAGAAAATCCTGGAAATTTTAACCAGGCAATGATGGAATTTGGGGCCCGCGTTTGTACACCCACTCCAAACTGTTCCTTTTGTGCCTTTCAGGTAGACTGTTACGCGTTTAAACGGGATCTTCAAAAAGAGCTCCCTGTCAAAAGGAAAAAAATTAACGTACGAGATCGCTTTTTTCATTATTTGGTCTTAAAAAGTAAAAATCGATATTACATGAAGGTAAGGCGGTCCGATGATGTATGGACCGGGCTTTATGATTTTTATTTAATAGAAGGTGAAATGAATGAAGATGAAGTTTTGAATGAATCAAATAAATTTCTCAGTGGCATTGATTTTACCGTTGAACAAGTCTCAAAAAAAGTAAAGCACATTCTTAGTCATCAAAGAATTCACGCACGTTTTTATGAGTTAGAGCTAAATGAAAATAGCAATACTTCCGTTTTTCAAAAAGCCGGACTTCACGCTTTTTCACACGATGAAATACTAAATTTGCCAAAACCAAAATTAATCGTAAATTACTTAGATCAATTAGGTATAAAATAAAAAATCAATATGTCTGGAGGAGTAAATAAAGTGATATTAGTGGGGCGACTTGGAAAAGACCCTGAAGTAAGACACTTAGAAAACGGAGCCACTGTAGCTAACTTCTCTATGGCTACTTCTGAAACTTATAAAGATAGACAAACTGGAGAAAGAAGAGAACAAACAGAATGGCACAACGTAGTGCTATGGAGAGGGCTAGCAGAAGTGGTTGAAAAATATGTGAAAAAAGGAGATATGATTTATATAGAAGGAAAACTCAGAACCAGATCATGGGAGAAAGACGGTATGACTCGTTACACCACGGAAGTAATAGGTGATAACATGACCATGCTTGGTGGTAATTCAGGAGGAGGGATGCAGGGAACGCAAAGCCCATCTATGGATGAATCGTCTGAAAGTCCTCCTATGGATGATACAACGGATGATCTCCCTTTTTAAAAACCAAACAATGAATACTTGAATACATCCCTAGAAGATCCATTTCCCGGAATTTTTTTAAACGCTATTTCAGAGCAGCCTACCTTCTTTTTGATTAACGGGCTCATTATTTCTGTACTTCTGGTTATGTCAGGTTTGATCTCGGGTTCTGAGGTAGCTTTTTTTTCTTTCAATCATAGTCAGATTCGGGATTTCGGTTTTTCTAGTAATCCGAAAGAAAAGAGAATTAGCCGCTTGCTTCATAATCCGAAAAGACTTCTTGCAACTATT
Organism: Bacteroidota bacterium; assembly: GCA_039026865.1. GTDB lineage: Bacteria > Bacteroidota > Bacteroidia > Cytophagales > Cyclobacteriaceae > Ekhidna. The sequence continues at coordinate 31,612 of JBCCLN010000007.1, forward strand.
CTCATTCTCAACAATCTCGTCAACATTTTTATCATAACAATCTCTACTTATATGACTTGGCAGATTGTTGGTCAAAAAGGTAAAGAGGGTGTAGTAATTATAATATTAACGACGATAATTACAGTGTTAATTATCTTTTTTGGCGAGATAATTCCTAAAGTTTATGCAAATCATAACGGCATATCTTTCGCTAAACTTACCTCTAAGATGCTGTTTCTTTCCTACAAATTTTTTAAACCCATCTCTTGGTTTCTTATGTATATCACCAATCTTATTGAGAAGCGAGTTGAAAAAAAAGGTTATAATCTTTCCGTAGAAGAAATTCATCAGGCGTTAGAAATATCTGTTGAAACAGAGGAGGTAACAGAAAAAGAGAAGGGAATCCTTAAAGGGATCGTGAATTTTGGAACTCTATCGGTAAAGCAAGTCATGAAATCAAGAATGGACATCACTGCTTTTGACAAGGAAATCGACTTTCATGAATTAATGAACCAAATCAATAAGAATGGATATTCCAGAATTCCTGTTTTCCACGAAACGATAGATAAGATAGAAGGTATATTATACATTAAAGATCTCTTATCACATCTAGAAAAGGAAGAAGATTTCGATTGGTATACACTGTTAAGACCTGCTTTCTTTATCCCTGAGAGTAAAAAAATTAACGACCTTTTTAAAGACTTCCAGGAGAAACAAGTTCATATGGCTGTGGTAATTGATGAATATGGCGGTACTGCCGGTTTAATTACCATGGAAGATGTGATTGAAGAGATCGTTGGGGAAATAAATGATGAATTTGATGATGAACATCATACCGCTTACAACAAGCTGGATAGTAATACTTACATCTTTGAAGGAAAAACTTCATTAAACGATTTTTGTAAAGTCACCAATACTGACGTTTCTACTTTTGATGAGGTAAAAGGGGAGTCTGAATCCCTCGGTGGATTACTTCTAGAAATCAATTCCAAACTTCCTAGCTCAGGAGAAAAAATCACTTATGAAAATTTTGTTTTTACAGTCGTTGCGGTGGATCTAAGAAGAATCAAAAGGCTAAGAGTATACATTAAACCAGAAAAAAACCACATTGTCAAGTTTAAAAATTGACCATGATGAAGCATTTTACTTTGGTCGTTTCTTTGATTTTAACTGGATGTTCCCTTGATTATTTACCTAAACCCAAAGGCTATAACAGAATCATCCTTCCTAAATCGGAATACCTCCCGCTTCCTGATACCTTTCCCTATTTCTTTGAATATTCCAAGCATGCCAAACTACTTAAGGACTCAAGTTGGATTGCAGAAAAAAATTGGATCACACTTTTTTATCCAAATATGGATGCTTCCCTCCAAATCACCTATAAGCCAGTAACCGATTCAATAATACGAGAGTTTTTAAGTGACTCTTACAGATTAACATCTCAACATAATGTGAAAGCATATGCGATCGAGGAGAGTATATTAGAATTACCCACTGGGCTATATGCCTCATTTACTGAACTTGAGGGCCAAGTTCCTACGCAAGTGCAGTTTCATACCACCGATAAAGACAGTACCGATCATTTCCTAAGGGGCGCGCTCTATTTCAAAACTGCTACCAAAAACGACTCTCTTGCGCCTGTGATTGAGTATTTAAAAAAAGACATTATTCACCTGCTCACCAGTTTGACGTGGAAGGACTAATTTTAGTCCATGCACTCATTCTTTGATCGATCTGTTGAATACCTCAAAGGAGTAGGCCCACAGCGTGCCGAATCACTCAATAAAGAACTGCAAATTTTCACATTTAGGGATCTACTTCAACACTACCCTTTCCGGCATGAAGATCGATCACAGTTTTATAAAATTAATGACCTGCGGCCAGATCTTCCATATGTTCAAATCATCGGTGAGTTCAAATCGCTCAAAACCGTTGGGATTGGCCAAAAAGCCAGATTTGTTGGATCTTTTACCGATGAAACCGGAACCGTCGAAATGGTCTGGTTCAAGGGGGTTCAATGGATACAAAAAAGCTTGACGATTGGAGTCAGATATGTCGCTTTCGGTAAGGCCTCCATTTTTAATGGAAAATTGAACATTGCCCATCCTGAAATAGAAGTTCAAACAGAGAAAAATACCCAGGGAGGATATCTCCAGCCTATCTATCATTCTACTGAGAAAATGAAAAAAAAGGGAATGGAAAGCAAGTTCTTCTCAAAAGTGATGAAAAACCTACTTGTGGAAGCAGTGCATCATATTGAAGAAACACTTGCTGATTCACTTATTCAACTGTTCCGATTGATGGATAGAAAAACGGCTGTAGTAGCGATGCATTTTCCAAGAACCTCTCAACAGTTGCTAGAGGCCCAAAACCGAATGAAGTTTGAAGAGCTGTTCTTTGTGCAGCTTCAGCTGATTAAGCTCAAAATTGCCAGAACAAAAAAATTCAAAGGAGTCATTATCAATAAGAGTGATCTCCTTCATGAATACTACGAAAAACATTTGCCATTTGAATTGACTGGCGCTCAGAAAAAAGTGGTCAAAGAGATCTACGCTGATTTCCGATCTGGCCAACAAATGAATCGGCTAGTACAGGGTGATGTAGGAAGCGGAAAAACAATGGTGGCCTTTTTATCTATGCTCATTACCATAGGTTCAGGATTTCAATGTGCTTTTATGGCCCCTACGGAAATTCTGACTGAACAGCACTTTAAAGGACTTCAGAAGCAAGCTAAACCATTGGGAATCCACGTTGCGCGATTAACCGGATCAACGCCCCAATCAGAACGCAAACAGATCCATGAAGGACTGATGTCCGGTATAATTACCATCTTGGTAGGCACACATGCTTTGTTAGAAGACAAGGTGAAGTTTAAGAATCTAGGCTTGGCTGTAATTGATGAACAGCATCGTTTTGGTGTGGCTCAACGTGCTAAGCTTTGGACGAAAACGAAAGAACTCTACCCTCATATGTTGGTCATGACAGCTACACCCATTCCTAGAACCTTGTCCATGACACTCTATGGTGATTTGGATATATCCATTATTGATGAGCTGCCAGCAGGAAGAAAACCCATTAAGACGATGCATTACAGAGATAGCAAGCGTCTTAAAATGTTTGGATTGATAGAGGAAGAAATAGAAAAGGGAAGGCAGGCTTACATCGTTTATCCACTGATTGAAGAGTCAGCAACTCTGGATTATAAAGACCTGATGGACGGCTATGAAGGGATATCTCGAAGGTTCCCCAGCTACAGAATCTCCGTTGTACACGGGCGAATGAAGGCCGAGGACAAAGAATGGGAAATGCAGCGTTTTGTGAAAGGCGAGACGAAGATTATGGTGGCTACAACGGTAATTGAAGTAGGAGTGCATGTGCCCAATGCCACCATGATAGTGATTGAAAATGCCGAAAGATTCGGGTTGTCACAACTGCACCAGCTTCGTGGACGGGTAGGGCGAGGTGCTGATCAAAGCTATTGCATATTAATGACGGGTCTTAAACTAAGTAAAGAAGCTAGGGCTAGGCTAAAAACGATGGTTGATACTACAGATGGATTCAAAATTGCCGAAGTGGATTTAGAACTCAGAGGACCCGGAGACCTGATGGGAACCCGACAAAGTGGTGTCCTTGATCTATTGGTCTCGGATCTGGTAAAAGACGGAGAAATCCTGAAAACAGCGAGGATAGCAGCTCAAGATATTTTGAAAAATGATCCTGATCTGCAAAAACCTGAACATCGAATGATCAAAAGTCATATTAATACTCTCAATAAAAATGTGATTCACTGGGGAAGGGTTAGTTAGAATAATAAAAACCGCATAGAATTCTATGAAATAAGTCTCTACTTTATATTGTTAATATTCTAACTTAATTATTTTGATCATTTAAATGAAAATGTCCATAAGTTGTGAAAACATTTCCTGTGTGGCTTTTAAAATCTTACAATACGCATGAAATCTCAATATATAAAGCTCTTGAAAAAACAAATAGAAAAGCTAGACCAGGAAGACTTTGATCTAGAAGCTTGGAAGACAAGTGCTATCTCAGTCCTGCACAGAGTTTTTGGCGAAATTGATTCCAGAGCTAAACAAATAGATAACCTAAAAATTGACTATAGCAGTTGGGCACTCCGCGATTCAAACTCGCATTATAAACCGGTAGAAACCGCTAAAAGGAAGGGAAAAGAGGTGCTCAATACAGCTATTGAAGAAATTGAAATTTTTGGCGTCCCTGAGAATAATTCTGAAATGCTTGGACATGAGTATACCAAAGAACTGGATGCAATGAGCGAAGAAGAACGCAAAAAGCATTTTGAAAAGATGAAAAAAGATAAGCTTGTAGAGCTCTTAATGAAATTAACCGCTTGAAAAGATTCCTTTTCACTTGTTTAATTATAGCCGGTTGTAATGAAAAACCATATGTCACCGGTTTATGGGAACTTCAGGCAGTGAGCATAGACATGATCGATCGCAGCTCTAAGTCTTTATTTATCAAGTTTGAAAAAAGCGGGTCTTTTTCTGTTTCTCAGCAATCAGGGGATGTAATAGGCCTGTATGCTCTTCAAGGAGATAAACTGAAGTTTTACAGCTCGGACGAAAAGTGGTTTAATAGAAAATGGAATGTAAGAAACTACAAAAACGAGCTGATTTTCAACGGACTTGGATATGGATATAGCCAAACAGAGCTTAGGTTTAAAAGTGTTAATGAATTTCCGGCTTTTGAAAAGTTTCAAGAGAGACTGTACGGTGATTGGAAGCTTTATAAATTGTCAGGGAATGGCAAGGATAAACGCATTCTCAACACCTACCTTCAAATTTCATCAGATTACTATACAATCATTGAAGAAGGGAAGATCATTGAGGAAGGGAAACTATCTGTAGATACAAGGCACCAAAAAATTAGTTTTGAAACCACAGAAACGATTTGGAATGTTCGTTTTGTATGGGATCAATTAAGATTAGAGAATGAAGAATCAGGACTTACCTATAGATTAAAAAAACTAAAATAAGCATAAACACTGAAGTTGTTTTTCGTATACTAGATGCAATGTCGTTTAGTTAAGCATTTATTTTCATAACGGTTTATAATTTTGATAATAAGATCTCTTGGGTTTGTGTATCCTGGGATTCGATCGGTCGGGGCGTATAATTTCTCTGGTGTGATAAACCATTCTATCGAATGCTTC
>JBCCLN010000008.1:0-35804 GCA_039026865.1 Bacteroidota bacterium
CTGCCTAGGCAAAATATTATTTTAAACATAGATTCGATCATCACTATTATTGAAATAATCAACTTAAAAAATAATTTTCATAAAATAATGTGTTTTTCAGCTTTAAGTAAATAAGATAGTTTTAATAAAATCTAATTTCCAAATATTTGATAATCAATCTATTAAGTAGCTGAATAGTAACATTTTTAATAAAAACAATATTATTTAGTTAATTATCAATTAATTCAAAAGTCCGATGAATTTATGAAAAAACTAATCCGTTTATCCCAAAGTGGAAAACAGATTCGATTGAGTCTTTCGCAATAAAAATACTTATACAAGCACCAGTTACGTGTTTTTCTTCTTTTCCGGACTATTAGGTAAACTTGTCTTTTCTAAATCTTCTAAAATCGTCCTACATGACCTATGAAGAAACGCTGGAGTATTTATTCTCACGGCTTCCGATGTATCAGAATGATGGTAGATCAGCGTATAAAAAAGACCTAACCAATACACTTGCGCTTCTGGAAGAATTAGAAAATCCCCACCGTAAGTTTAAAAGTGTTCATATTGCAGGGACTAATGGCAAAGGCACCTGTGCTCATGGCATAGCCGCTATTCTTCAAAGCGCAGGCTATAATGTGGGGCTATATACCTCTCCACACCTTAAGAACTTTACAGAAAGGATGAAAATAAACGGTCAAGAGATAGGCGAGCAGCAAGTTGTGCATTTTGTTGAGAAAATAAAGCTCTCAATAGAGCGCATCCAACCTTCATTTTTTGAGATAACGGTGGCGATGGCATTCTATTATTTTGCAGATGAAAAAGTGGATATTGCGGTAGTGGAAACAGGGCTGGGAGGACGGCTGGATAGTACAAATGTGATCACTCCGGAAGCATGTCTTATTACCAATATCGGTTATGATCACATGGATATATTGGGAGATACTCTAGAAAAAATAGCCACCGAGAAGGCAGGAATTATAAAGCAAGGAATTCCTGTGGTGATTGGCAAATATCAAAAGGAAACATTTTCGGTTTTTGTAGAAAAAGCCAAAATCGAAAAAGCAAGATTATATCTGGATCACAACTTCGGAGAAAGTACTTATCCATCAGATTATCCTTATCACAAAGTCTTAAATAGAAATTCTACACATATGCTTGCCTTGGTTTTGAAAGAGTCAGGCTGGAAGATTTCAAGAGAAGATATGAGCTATGGCTTTGAGAATCTTGAAGAACTGACAAGGTTTAAAGGAAGATTTCAAACACTTAGTGAAAAACCTTGGATTGTTGCAGATATAGGTCACAATAAAGAAGGTTTGAAATTTCTGTTTGAGAAAACCAAATCCCTTGTAGAAGAAAGAGGCTCTAAGCTTCATCTCATTTTTGGAACAGTAAAAGACAAGGAACTCAAACCTATTCTTGAAATTTTTCCACCTGATGCAGAGATTTCATGGACTCAATCAACTGTACCAAGGTCATTGCCCGTAGAAGAACTCGCTATTCTTGGAGCATTACACAGGTTACAAGGAGATTGCTATCAAGATGTGAATCAGGCAATTTCAGCGACTAAGAGAAAGTCAAACTCCGATGATTTAATCTTGATAACAGGAAGCACGTTCATTGTAGCCGAGATTGAGGGCTTATAGTTGACAAAGCCCTGATTATTTTTCAATCAGGTTTTTACATTCCATTTAGAATGCGGGTAGGGATCCAATCACCATTAAAATTCATAGGCTTGCATGGCCGCCAAGGGAAGTTAGCTGCTCTATGTTACTTTTATGTTGTCTTGAAATGCGGGTTAACCCGAAAAATTCGGGTGTTATTCATTGAGATGGTGTAACACGCTGAATATAAGGTAATTGATTTCGAATAAGATGACAAAATCGTTTCCCAAATTTGAGGAACCAAAAATCATTCAGAATGAACATTAAACTGCTGTAAATCAATTACTTGAATCAACTCACCACTATTTTTGGTGAATAATGCGGGTTAAGCTCATTTCATTGAAGTTTTCATTTGCTTTTAAGTTCAAATCGTGAGAATAAAAAAGTTAGAAAGGTTTGCCCAAAATAAGAAAAGCAAAAATGTGATTGAGCCGGGGAAAGAACTATATGAAACAATTGCAGGAAATTGGAAAAACTACTTTGGAGATGAACATGATTTGGTTGTGGAGTTGGGATGTGGTTGGGGAGAATACACTACAGCTCTGGCCGAAAAGTTTCCGAAAAAAAAATTCATAGGAGTAGATATAAAAGGTGATAGGGTATGGAGAGGGAGCCAATACGCACAAAAAAATGAATTAAGCAATGTTGCTTTTTTAAGATGTCATATTATTGAAATTTCACATCTTTTTGATGAAGATGAGGTGGATGAATTATGGCTTACTTTCCCAGACCCTCAACCTAAAGATCGAAACGAAAAACATCGGTTATCTAATAGCACCTTTCTCGAAAAATATCAGCACATCTTGAAACCCAGAGGATTTTTTAGATTTAAAACAGACGATACCTTTCTTTTTGAATATACGCTTCGGGTTTTAAGTAATTTTGAAATAAAAGACTTTGAGTTCACCTATGATTTATATCATTCCAATTTGCTTGATGATCATTTTGGAATCAAAACCAAATACGAAAAACTCTGGATAAAGCAAGGGAAAAAAATCAAGTATATGAAGTTTCGGTTTAACGCTTGATTAAATAAAACACTATCTTCTTGCGGCATCTGGCAAAATGTAAGTTATTGGTTCACCACGCACAATCCACGTATCCACTTCATGAACAGAACGTCGTAGCTGTTTTCCTAACTCTTTTCGAATTTTATTTTCATGATAAATAGCACGTACTTCACGAGCAGTTGTTGCCCCTCCATTAACCATCATTAAGCGATCGTCCATTAAACCAAAATTGGCATCGAAAGCATGGGCGAGTTCATGGGCCAAACACACAAGCTTGCTGTTGCAATTCCACCTAATCTCTGCACCACTCCCAATTCTATCAAATGGGGCATAATTGACCATCAAAGTGTTGGTGTCCATAATTTGAAAAGCATAAGCATTATTATTTAATATACCTTTTCTCCCATTATGAATAGGCAGTACCATATAGGATTTTTTGCAACTAGAGATCTTAAGCACAAATCGATTGGTTGAATGTTGCAATGTTTGGATAATGTTTCTTGCATAATTTGATTTATTCTCAAGTTTTTGAAGTTTTCTTAAGGTCTTTCTTATCCTCTTTTTATCCTCAAAATCTTTTTTTATTTCATCAAAAAATTTGCCGCTAGCGTACTCAAGCAATTTCCCTTCATAGTGAATCCATAAGCCTCCCTCTATAACTGAGGAATTAATATCCCGGCACGGTTCTTTTTGAGATTTTGCGTGCAAAAGCTGTGCTTTGGGCCCTAAAGGATTGAAAGGGTTTGATTCATTTTTTTCTAAAATTTCTTTTGCATGACGAGTTGATTCATAAGTGGGAAGTCCCTGCAAATTTGAAGGAAGCTTCAATTGGCTTTTAGCGTCATCCACAAGAAAATAGAGTAGAAGTAAAGAAAAGAGTTGCCGCATGAATTTTCAGATTATTTGAAATCCAATACGGATTTGTTTCACTTTTCAGATAAAAAACAAGAAAATATTTGGCATTTTTGTAAAAAAGAACATGCTTTGATTAGTATTAAGCTGGATTATTCATTACAACTAGTGGTGGGTTCATTCAAGTAATTGATTTACCATAGTTTGATATTCATACTGAATGATTTTTGATTCCTCAAATTTAAGGAACGATATTGTCCTCTCATTTTAAATCAACTATCTCAGAGGATCCTTTGCAAAACTGGATTTTTGGTTCAAATCGAGGCTTTCAGAATTTCAACAACGTAGTTTACTGGTCGTAAATGAGGCTTTTGAAATTTTGAGTAACGAAGAGTTAGGCCAAAAAGCGGACTTTTCAAAGTATTCCCTATTCCAAGTGTTACCTCATCTCTATGAATAACACCTGAATTTCCGAGTTAAAACAGCGAACCCGTTTTTGGTAGTGCTAAACGCTGCAGGTATTTTAAATATAATTGAGCACATGCGTGAGCATCACTAAGCGCATCATGATGCTGCAACGGAATCTTATATTTCTTGCTCAGGTAAGCAAGTCCTCTTTTGTAAATGATACGCGTACACCGTACTTCAAAAATGGGCTGAACAATATCGTAGTAAGCAAGCGCACTCCTCAGGCAATTCACATCAAAGTTAGCATTGTGAGCAACAACTACCTGGTCTTCAATGGTGTGCTTTATATCAAACCATATATCTTCAAAAAAGGGTTTTTCTTTAGTGTCTACGGGAAGTATACCATGCACATTAACGTTTTTGTGATAATACGCATTCTTTGGTGGCTGCACCAATCGATTGATCTTTTCTGTTATCGTACCATTTTCCATTCTTACTATACCTACCTGGCATATACTTTCCGGTGACCAGGTAGCTGTCTCAAAATCTAAAGCTGTAAATGATTCTATTTTCACATGACATATCTCTTATGAATGTATTTAAAAACCTTCCGAAGGTGAATAATCCAGAGTGTTTGAATGCCTAGAAGTACTATAAGTTCATAAGGAATTATTACATATTTTCAATCTGAAAGTTAATTACTTTTTCAGTTTCTTGTCACTTCATCTTTTAATTCTCAGGGCAATCGTATTTAAATAATTTACAAATACCCGTACAAAAAGGTATTTCAACTGAGGGAATGATTTTGAAAGGATAGCTACTACCAGCGCCTGTGGTAAGGATAGCTACTCCCGCAGGATTACTGTTTTTAAAGGCCTGAGAGGTTTTCAAAAACCTCTCTGGTTTGATTTTCTATAGTATGATTTACATGTTATCAGATGAATATCCAGTAATGATGACTAGCGGCAAGTCTTTTATGAGCAGCGTTGCATTCCCAATTCAATCTAACGTTTCTTTCAGTGTCTCTATGATTCCTGCCATTGCACCTTTTTTACGAATGATCATTAAAGGTATTTCGTCGTTGAGCCTAATCATCCTTTCTGCTTTGCTTCCAATAAAAAGTGCGGAAGCAGGAGTTCGCCCCTTAGCACCCATTACCATCATATCCACTTTCTTCTTTTTGGATTCTTTCCAAATTAAATCAATGATTTTTCCACCTTTTTCAAGCGTAAAAAGAGGAACCAGTTTTTGCTTGTTAAGAGAAACTTTGTTGAGCAAAAGATCTAAATCTTTTCGTACATGACCTTTGAGTATTTCACTAAATTCTTCAAATGATTTTCCTGAATATCTGTAACTACTTGGCACACTTATTATATTTTCCAAATAGATGGTAGATGCCATTTTTTCAGTTAGTTGCAAAACTCTTTTCAAGGATAATTCAGAATAATCAGAAAAATCAACAGGAATTAATATCTTATCAAATTTGATTTTACAGTTTTGAGGTAGAAATAAAAGATTACATGGAGATCTTCTTGCTATTCTTGCGCTAAGTACAGAATTACTATCGTCGTTTCTCCCCATAACAATCAAATCCGATTTTTCATCGGTTGCTACATTCAGGATTTCTTTTGTGATATTCCCCTGTTTTACGATGAGTTTTTTTTTGATATTGGAAGAGAAATTATCGTTGACAATTTCACTCAGCTCACATTTCCTTTCTTCAATGGCTTTATCTATCAAGCAGGGAAATTCTTTTTTTATTTCCTCTGGCAGAGTAAACTCTTTAATTACATTGAGAAAAATAATTTCAGTAGTTCCTGCGATTCTGCTGATGGTGCAAGTATTTTCAATGATTTCTTTATCCTTACTTGAATAGTCAAGACAAACAATTACTTTACTCAGTGGCGTGGTAGCCGATGGTTGTGGTTTGTCAGATGGTTGTGGTTTGTCAATTGTATGCATAATTACCTAATGAATATACGGCTTAAATTAAATAGCGACACAACAATTCTATTTTGTTTTAAATTCTCTTAAAAGAAGAAAATATTGTATGTATTGTTAATTTTTCGTTTTTAAGAAATTTTATTCTATTTCTTTTATAAGATCAACCAGAAATTCAACGGATTCTCTAGAGTGGGTTGGGAAGTTGGCGATACGAATATGTTCTTCTTTATATGGTCCATATCCTTTTCCTAGGACCAGTCCTTTTTTATTCAGTCGGTCAAGAAGTATGGCCTGATTTTTTGCTTTAGCAACGATGGTAGATTTGGATCTATGCTGACTAGAACTTACAAAGTGTGCTAGAGAAGGGTGGGATTCAATCAATTGATCAATTAAGGTCGCTTTATAAATGATATCATTTTGCAATCGCCTCACTCCGTAATTCATAAGATCCTGAGCAATTTTTCCAACGATATAGATAAAGAGCATGTTTGGGGTTTCCGGAGTTTGATTTTTAACACCAAATTTCTTGAGATTATGGAGTGTTCGATACGATCCTAACGAAACAGATGCTTGCTTTGTTGTTGCTCTTTCAATACATCTTTCATTTACTATCCACAGCCCGAGACCCGCGGGCATTCCAAATGCCTTTTGCACAGACAGGTAGGCGGTATCTACTTGTGAAAAATCAACTATTAATGCAGGAGAAGCACTCACTACATCCAGGGCAATGAGCTTTTCTGGGTTTTTTGTTCGTATAGCTTTGATTTCATCTTCAGTAAATGCATATCCAACACTCGTTTCATTTTTAGTGAGTCCGATGAGTTCAGCGGAATCAGGAATTGTCAAGGAATCAAATGCTTCTCCATCGCCACATTTATTTAGGGTGCTTTTCATACCGTGCATTATTGCAAAGTCGTAAAACTTTTTGCTAAAGGAGCCATTTGCAAAGTGGTGTGAACTATCCATCACAAGGTTTTGAATGATTCTATCCCAAGCTTCATTAGCAGAATTCAAGAAAAAAATATGGTAATCATCCGGAACCTCGAGCAAAGATTTCAATGAATAGGTGGTTTCCTCAACAACCTTGATAAATTGACTACTTCGATGCGAAATACTAGGGACGTCTTCTGCAATGGCTTTTTTTAGGTGATCTCCAAAACTATAAAAAAGCTGAGAGGGTCCAGGAGTGAAAAAAATTTTATTAGACATAAAAAAGCTCTTTTTCAAAAAGAGCAATATTAGTAATAGTTATAGATTCATTTAATTATACCTTGGGCATCTGCATACTAAATTCAAACATTTAAAAAAATACCTATGTTCACTTTTACTAAAAAGGTTGAAAGGAATTTTGTAAAAAAATGTTTTTTTGAATATTAAAATCCAAATCCCTGAGGCCACTATAGTTTAATGTGCAGATACCCTGGATTATACCCTTGTTTCCATCCACCTGAAGGTACGATTAACTATTTTCAAAGCAATCTTGATTTTTTTTACATTAATCATTTCATGAGATTCATCATACATAGCCACTTCGTCAGCAAAAAGTAAGACCTGTGGAAATACATTAGAAACCCCTGCAAAATCACTTACTTTTGAGGCTATTGATTTATTTTCCATTACATCAACTAAATAACAATCAAGCTGATTTGGAGGTATAGTCCATTCATTCTCAAGTAATTGTTTTACTTGATTACTTTTAGTAGAAGAAGATCTGTGTTTGAAAAGCAAAACAGGTTTCATTTGAGAACCAGAGATAACTTTCTTTAATTGGTTTAAAGTATTCAAGTTTTTCCAAGTAAGCGTGTAGCTCATATTCGTAGTTTTGGCTTGTCCTGTGATCAGTTACATCTAAACTATTAAGACGATGAATGACTTAATCATTACCAAGATAATACAAATGAACGAATATTAGTATAAAACTCTAAATCGGATTGTACCATCTATCTTTCTTAGATCTTTAACAACATCTTCTTTATAATTCTTATCAATATCTGTAATTACGTAACCAATTGTTTCATTTGTTTTCAAATATTGACCAACAATATTGATTCCATGATCTGCTAAAATATGGTTTATCTCTGCAAGTATTCCAGGCTCATTTTTGTGAACATGAATGAATCGATGTGCTTTTCTTAATTCAGGCAGGGTAATATTCGGAAAGTTGACACTATTAGTTGTTGAGCCTGTATTTATGTATTCCATGATTTTACCAGGAACAAAATCGGCTATATTTTCCTGGGCTTCCAGAGTACTTCCACCTATATGAGGGGTCAGAATAAGATTTTTCAAACCAATCAGAGGAGATTTGAACGGATAATCATTGCTTAGTGGTTCCTCAGGGAAGACATCGATGCTAGCTCCATGAACTTTCCCACTTTCAATATTTTTTGCAAGTGCATCCACATCTACCACGTGACCTCTGCTTAGATTAATAAAAACAACTCCGGCCTTCATTTGATCGAATTGTTGGGAACCGATGATTAAATGATTTTCTGGTCTGCCATCCACATGTAAACTCACTATGTCCGATGTTTCTAAAAGCTCTCTCAGTGATTTGCACCTGGTGGCATTACCAAGCGCTAACTTCTCTTCTATATCATAATACTGCACATTCATACCTACAGCTTCTGCCAATATGGATAATTGAGATCCAATTTTACCATACCCAACTATTCCCAAAATTTTTCCTCTTATTTCAAAGCTTCCGATAGCAGATTTTTTCCATTTTCCTTCATGCATCTGCTTTATTTTGTCTGGAAGATTTCGCATTAGTAAAATAATCTCAGCCAATGCTAATTCAACCACTGAACGAGTGTTTGAAAACGGTGCATTAAATACTGCTATTCCTTTTTTTAAGCAGGCCTCAAGATCTATTTGATTTGTTCCTATACAAAAAGCTCCTACAGCATGCAGGCGTTTTGCGTTTATAATTACTTTTTCTGTTACTCGTGTTTTTGATCTAATACCAAGAATGCTAACATCTTTGATTGCATTCGCTAGTTCACTTTCATTCATACCTGCAGGATATACATCTACCTGATAGCCTTCTTTTTTCAATTTTTCGATGGCATCCTTATGAATATTCTCTAGTAACAAAACTTTGATCCTGTTTTTAGGATAGGAGTGAGCACGCTCTAGATTCTGTGTAAAAAGAAATTCTTCCAATGTGGGCGCTTCATGGTCTGCCTCATTCAATACTTTTTCTCTTCTAATGTTTTCTGTAAATGCATAGAACTTATTAGCTAAACCTGCTTTTTTTATTTCATAATCTGTGAAACCATCTCCCAGGACGAATACTTCGCCTTCTAGTTTTAGCTTTTCTATTTGCTTGGGTTTTCCATTGTTTTCAGATAGTACATTTTTTTCATTAAAACCGGTAATGTTTCCTTCATGATCATAAATAAACTCATTCGCAAATACATTTTTTTCATTAATACCGTATTTAGACACAATGGGAACAATGAAATCAATGAAACCATTAGATACAATAAAGATTCGCTCTTTGTTATTGGAAATAAATTCAGTATTCCTTTCGAAGGAATTTGAGATATATCCGCCCAAACGATCAATGAGTTCATAAAGGTGCTTTCGTTTCGCTTGTAAAATATTTAACCTTTTTTGAAGGGATTCTTTGAAGGACATGCTCCCTTCCATACCTTGATCAGTAATTTTTTTTATTTCTTGAATAGCCTTATCCCGATTTTCACTATTCTTGAGAGATATTTCAGCTAAAATATCTAGTGCTTCAACCCTGGTGAACGTGCTATCGAAATCTATAATAAAGTACTTCGTCCTGTTCATAAGGCGAAACTAAAACCTAAAAAAAGGACAATGCATAAATTATATATTTATCTTCTACTATTTAGTTTATGTTTTTGCTTTAAAATCAAAATACGAGCACAAAGACCTGAATTAATTAATGACACGAGTGTCCTGTTAGAAAAGAAAATCGACCATGTAGTAGCTAATGCCATCCGTCATCAAGCATTTCCCGGATGTGTTGTTTACGCTAGTCACTGTGATAGTATAATGTTTTTTAAATCTTATGGCTATCATACTTATGACTCCTTAATCGCTGTGAAAAAAGATGACATTTATGATTTAGCTTCTATCACAAAAATCGTAGGAGCCACCTTGGCATTAATGAAGTTATACGAAAAAGGACTTATAATGCTGGACAGCCCGATTAAGAATTATGTTGAGAGAATCCAGGGAAAGGTTGGAAAAATTACCATTAGAGAAGCATTGGCACATCAGGCGGGATTGCAACCATGGATACCTTATCATAAGATTATAAGAAAGCGAAATGGACACTTTTGGCAAAAGGATATTGTCACTGAAAGTAAAAATGGCTATTTATTTGAGATTACTGATAGTTTACACCTAAGCAATCAGTTTTACGAAAAGCGAATCAAGAAATTAATTAAAAATAGTAAGGTCAAAAAGAATCCTTTGTATCAATACTCAGGGCTGTTTTTCTATTTAGTACCCGAAATCGTTTTCAACCTTACCGGCACTAGTTTTCAAGAGTATCTTAAAAGTGAATTCTATTTTCCTTTGAAGGTTCAAAGCCTTGGGTTTAATCCTAAAAAGAAATTTAGTCTGAATCGAATTCCGCCAACAGAAATTGATACCTTTTTTAGAATGGAAGCAATTCATGGAAAAGTTCATGACGAAGGAGCAATTATGATGAGAGGCATCTCCGGAAATGCCGGTCTTTTCAGTAATGCCGAAGATCTGGCTTCAGTAATGGCTTTTCTTATTGATTACGGAAAAACGGATTCGCTCGGGTTGCTGTCTCCACAGACAATAAATCTTTTTACCTGCTCCCACTATGCTAACCAAGGCAACAGAAGAGGATTGGGGTTTGATAAACCACTATTGGCGTATGATTCATTGGTGAGTTCAGTAGCAAAAAGTGCGAGTTTCCGAAGTTTTGGTCATACTGGTTATACAGGAACTTTGGCTTGGGCTGACCCCGAAAACGACCTTATTTTTATTTTTCTTTCTAATCGTGTTTATCCTTCAAGAGACAACAAAGCGCTTTATCAATTAAATGTAAGACCAACGATTCACCAAATTCTTTATGACCACCTAGAGGTTAAAAAAATAAAAAAAACATTACCTGTTCTAAGCGGGAATTAGGCAATCACTATTTTTTATTTAAAATGATTCTAAATAGTAGCGCAGAAACCTTTCTACATCAGTACAAGTCATTGATTATTAGTTTCTTAAGTATCCAAACTGCATAGGGTAGGGGTACTCAGTTCACCTATCTTATGAAAAACAGCACCCCCATATTACTTTTGTCGTCGATGGATTTCAAGTCATCAGAATACATGCTAAAAAGAACATTGATCTCAGTGAGAGCCTTTCTCACAGTGATGTTTATTTATTTCATATTATTAGGTTCTTCAGCGCAAGAAATACCTACAGACCAAGCTATTATCTCAGCAGGTGAAGCCAACTACAAAGCCAACTGTACGCAATGTCATCAAATCTGGGAGGTTAAATTAGGTCCGGCCTTAAACGGAGTTTATGAAAGAAGATCTATAGAATGGCTAAATGCCTGGATCAAAAATTCTCAAGCACTTATTGCATCTGGTGACGAACAAGCAGTTGCTCTTTGGGAGGAATACCAGCCAACCGTTATGCCAGCATATCCATTCACAGATGACCAAGTAATGGAATTGATTGCTTATATAAAAGCAGAAACAGACGCAGGGCCACCACAAGAAGAAGTTGTAGTTGCAGAAGGTGGTGGAGGAGAAGGATCTGGGAATTCAGTCTCATCATCATATTTAATAGCTATCATCGTTATTCTGATTGTTGTTTTAATCCTTGCTCTCGCCGCATTAAGCGTTGCTGTAAGAACGCTTGTTAATTATCTAAAAGAGAAAGATCTTGATGAAGAGCAAGAAGAGATAGTAAGCCAAAGTTTTTCGTTTGGTGATTTTGTTAAAAGCAATTCTTTTTTGGGTACCGTAGTATTTATTGTTACCATCATTGTTCTAAAAACGTTAATTGATGGAGCTTTTACTATAGGAGTTCAACAAGGTTACCAACCTACTCAACCAATCGCCTTCTCACATAAGTTACACGCAGGCCAATACGAAATAGATTGTCAATATTGTCATACAGGTGTAAGAAAATCAAAATCTGCAAATATTCCTTCTCCTAATATCTGTATGAATTGTCACACGCAGATTAAGACGGAATCAGAAGAGATTCAAAAAATATATGCTGCTATTGACTATGATCCCGCCTCTAAAACATATGGTGACAATACCAAGCCGATTGAGTGGATAAGAGTTCATAACTTACCTGACTTGGCATATTTCAACCATTCGCAACACGTGAATGTGGCTGAGTTAGAATGTCAGACATGTCATGGACCCATAGAGGAAATGGAAGTTGTCTATCAATATTCTACCCTAACTATGGGATGGTGCATTAATTGTCATAGAGAAACTGAACTTAACACAGAGGGTAACGAATATTACGATAAGTTAGTGAAATTACATTCTGAACAAAGTAAGGATCCGATGAAGGTAGAAGATATAGGAGGTTTGGAGTGTGCTAAGTGCCATTATTAAAGAAGTGGACTGGATAAGATGAGAGAAACCAAAACATATTGGAAAGGATTAGAAGAACTTGATAATTCACCTGAGTTCCAGCAACGTGCCTCAAAAGAATTCCCTGAATATCTCCCCATTAATGGGAATGATAAAGGAGAGCCATCAAGAAGAGATTTCTTAAAAATGATGGGCTTTAGTATTGCCGCAGTTTCAATGGCAGCTTGTGAAGCACCGATAAGAAAAGCGATTCCTTATGTTAATAAGCCAGAAGAGGTTGATCCTGGTATTCCAAATTTATACGCTTCAACCTATGCAATGGGTAATGATGTTACGAGCATTGTTGTTAGAACACGTGAAGGCCGGCCTATTAAAATAGAAGGAAACTTACTTTCTAAAATGACTGGATGTGGAACATCAGCTCAAATTGAAGCTTCTGTTCTTTCTCTGTACGATGCTGAAAGATTACAAAATCCGAAAATAAATGGAAAAGATACCGATTGGGATTCTCTCGACAATCAAATAAAATCGGAACTTGCAGCAAATACAGAGAAAATTTCGATTGTTTCTTACTCTAATTGTAGTCCAAGTACCGCACGTGCAATTCAAGAACTAAGGAATAAATTCGGCGAAGTAGAGCATATTCAATATGATCCTGTTTCTGTAAGTGGTCTTCTAGATGCTTATGCACGCGCAACGGGTCAGCGTATGTTCCCTATGCATGACTTTTCGAAAGCAAATACCATTGTTTCCCTGGCATCCGATTTTCTTAACTGTTGGCCGAGTCACCAACTCGCCAACGGGCAATTTATCCAAACCAGACAGTTAGGTTCAGATAAGAAAGACATGTCCAGGTTGTATGCATTCGAATCCAACCTATCTTTAACTGGATCTAATGCAGATTATAGACAGCCAATTAAGCCTTCTGAAGAAGCGCTTTATACTGCGAATCTTTACAATTTACTTGCATCAAAGCTAAATGCTGATCTCATCAAAGTAAAGAAAATTGAGGATTCAGCAATGCTTCAAAAGGCCGCTAATGATTTACTCAGATCACGAGGCAAATCACTGGTAGTTAGCGGTTCTAATGATGTGAACATTCAACTTTTGGTCATAGCCATAAACGATCTTCTAGGGAATTACGGAAATACCATCGATTTATCAACGGTATTTAATACCAGAAAAGGTAGCGATAAACGTTTTGAAGCATTTATCAATGATGTTAAGGCAGGACAGGTAGGCACAGTAATTTTCTATAACTGTAATCCAGCTTATGATCATGTATTAGGTTCTAAACTAATCAGTTCACTTGGACGAGTAAAAACTACTATTTCTACTTCAGACCGGATGGATGAAACCGCCAGTTCTGTTAAGTATATTGCGCCAGATAATCATTACCTGGAGTCTTGGAATGATTACGAGCCGATTACCGGATATTTATCTTTGGCACAACCTACTATCGGCAATATTTTTAATACAAGACAAGCCCAAGAGTCTTTTTTGAGATGGAGCGATAACAACGCGAGTTACTATGACTTTCTAAAAGAACGATGGAAAGATTACAGTACCTCAGATTTTGAGATGTTCTGGAAAAAAAGCCTGATGGATGGAGTTTTAGAAACCAGTATTGAGGATAAAACTCTAAAAGTCTCTATTGATGTTGTTTCTATGGGTAACAACACCTCACTCTTTAATCCTTCTTCGGGAATGGATCTTATTTTATATGCAAATTCCTCTGTTGGTGACGGCATTCAGGCTAACAATCCTTGGCTCCAAGAGATGCCCGACCCAATTACTAAAGCTTGTTGGGACAATTACTTCACGGTTTCACCTCGTCAAGCTAGAGAAAATGGATGGGAAGTTATAAACGGGGACATGGACTTCAAAATAGCTACTATAACAGCAAATGGAGTTTCTGTTTCTGCCCCTGTTATACCACAACCGGGTCAAGCGTACAACACGATTGGATTGGCACTCGGTTATGGACGAACAAAAGCTGGGAAAGTAGGGAACAAAATTGGAGTAAATGCATATTCTTTGATTGTTTCATCAAAAACGGGTCTTCACTATTCTGTTTCAAATGTTAAGTTTGAGGTATCTGATGAACAACGTAAGGTAGCCCAAACCCAAACTAGTCAAACTTTTGCAGGACGAGAAAATGTGATACAAGAGGCCACATTAAAGGAATATCAAAAAGATCCACAGGCGGGTAGAAATACGCCTAAAATATCTGCAGCTTCAGGGGACAAGCTAAAGCCCTATGCGGTTTCACTTTGGAAAGGTCATGAATATGCCAATCATCATTGGGGAATGATGGTAGACCTCAATTCTTGCACCGGATGCGGTACTTGTATTGTCGCTTGCCAGGTTGAGAATAATATTCCGGTTGTTGGAAAAGAGGAGGTATTAAATCGCAGAGAAATGCATTGGATACGAATTGACCGATATTATAGTTCAAGGCCAGAGGATGAACTGACGGATGACGATAAAAAGATGATGACGGTGAAGCAGAAAGAACTAGCTGCGGAAAATCCTGAAGTTGTCTTTCAGCCGATGATGTGTCAACAATGCAACAGTGCCCCTTGTGAAACAGTGTGTCCGGTAGCTGCTACCACACACAGTAGTGAAGGTCTGAATCAAATGACTTATAATAGATGTATAGGAACAAGATATTGTGCCAATAATTGTCCATACAAGGTGCGAAGATTCAACTGGTTTAAATATCACGACAACGAAAAATTTGATAAAAACTTGGCTATGAACAATGATCTGGGTAAGATGGTTTTGAATCCGGATGTAACAGTAAGAGCAAGAGGGGTTATGGAGAAATGTACGTTTTGTGTACAGCGAATACAAGCGGGCAAGCTCAAAGCCAAATTAGAAAGAAGGCGTCCGAAAGACGGTGATTTTGAAATGGCTTGTACTAATTCGTGTCCTTCGGATGCGATGATTTTTGGAGATATGAAGGATCCAGATAGCAGAATCTCCAAAGCGCTGAAAATAAAGGAAATGAAAGATGGTGTTGAGGCACAAGAGCCACGGGCCTATCATGTACTTGAGGAATTAAGAGTAATGCCAAATATTTGGTACCTTACCAAAGTGAGAAATAAAGACGAAAACGATAAAATAGAAGCATAATGGCTGAAGCTACAATTTCATTAGCACCAGAGAAAGAAAAAGAAGTAGATATCCCCCACGAGGCCGGCCATTCTGAGGCTGAAGTTCGTATTCCACTGGTAACTGGAGGTAAGACTGTTCATGATGTTACAGAAGATATTGCCACCAGAGTAGAACAAAAACCTACACTTACCTGGATGCTTGCAATGGCAATTTCATTAGGCTTGCTATTAGTGGGTATCTATGCGGTATTTATTCTTTTATGGGAAGGTATTGGTTCATGGGGATTAAATAAAACCATTGGATGGGCTTGGGATATCACCAATTTTGTTTGGTGGGTAGGTATCGGACATGCGGGAACGCTAATATCTGCAGTCTTGTTACTTTTTAGACAGAGATGGAGAATGTCTATCAATAGAGCAGCTGAGGCGATGACGATATTTGCTGTGATTTGTGCCGCTCAATATCCATTATTGCATATGGGTAGACCATGGATTGGAATCTTGTGGGTATTTCCTTTGCCTAATACCTATGGATCCCTTTGGGTCAATTTCAATTCGCCCCTATTATGGGACGTATTTGCCATCTCTACTTATTTCTCGGTTTCTTTGGTTTTTTGGTTTATAGGATTAATACCTGATTTTGCCACTATAAGGGATAGGGCAAAAAATAAAATATCAAAGGCTATTTATGGAGCTTTAAGTTTTGGATGGACCGGGGCGGCCAGAGCATGGGAACATTACGAAACGGTTGCACTGATACTTGCAGGTCTGGCAACTCCACTTGTTCTTTCTGTGCATACTATCGTATCATTCGATTTTGCTACCTCGGTGATACCGGGATGGCACACTACTATCTTTCCACCCTATTTTGTGGCAGGAGCCATCTTCTCAGGTTTTGCGATGGTATTAACGTTATTGATTGTAACCAGGAAGGTTTATAAACTAGAAGATTATATCACGATGCAGCATATTGAACTGATGAATATTGTGATAATTGTAACAGGTTCAATTGTTGGTATAGCTTATATAACAGAATTTTTTATTGCGTGGTATTCTGGGGTGGAGGCAGAACAATATGCGTTCATAAACAGGGCAACAGGTCCTTATTGGTGGGCCTATTGGTCAATGATGACGTGTAATGTTATCTCACCTCAATTGTTCTGGTTTAAAAAGATACGAACAAACCTGGCAGCTACATTTATTATATCAATAATCGTAAATATCGGAATGTGGTTCGAACGATTTGTTATTATCGTTACCTCATTGCACCGGGACTTCTTACCATCTAGTTGGGCCATGTTTTATCCAACATGGAACGACATAGGGGTTTATGTATTCACTTTTGGTTTATTTTTTACTGCGTTTTTCTTGTTTGCAAAGTTTTTCCCTGTGATTAACATGGCAGAGGTAAAAAGTATTGTTAAAGCAACAGGTGAACGGATAAAGTCAGAAAAATAATATGGCACATGGAACGAGTTATATATTAGGGGTTTATGACGATGAAGATGTTTTGTTGTCTGCGGTTAAAAAAGTCCGGGGAAGCGGTGTTAAAATAGAAGAAGTTTACTCTCCATTCCCTGTTCATGGACTTTCTGATGCATTGGGAATAAAGAGAAGTTGGCTTTCCATCGCAGCATTCCTTTTTGGTATAACTGGTACTAGTCTAGCCCTCATCATGCAAATTGGTATGATGTATGTAGACTGGCCCATGATTATTGGAGGTAAAGATTATTTACCGTTTCCATCTTTCATTCCTGTAACATTTGAAATGACGGTTTTGCTTGCTTCTTTTGGAATGGTAGGTACCTTTTTTGGAATTACAAATCTGAAACCGTGGGGGAAACCAAGAATTTATGATATTCGAATCACGGATGATAAACATGTGATGGCTATCGATTTGGATAAAAACACTATTGCAGAAACAGATATCAAGAAAGCATTGCAAGTCAGCGGCGCAGTAGAAGTCAATTACAAAAAATTTGAGTAGTAATGATTAATAGGTTGTTTAAACATTCTACGGTATTAGCAATCAGTATTTTACTATCATCCTGCGCTGCAGGACCAGATAAAACAGGTATAGAATATGCACCGCAGATGTACCATACTACACCCTATGAGCCATTAACACAAATAACTGATAAGAACTTTGGATCTTGGCTTGATTCCAATGAAGAAGATGGTCATAGTGAATTTTATAACTCCAATCCCTATAATCCTCATAGTATGACCATGAGAAGGCCTGTCGCCAATACAATTAAACGTGGAACAATACTTCAAAAAGATTTCAATGAAACAGAGCTTGAAATGGCGGCAACGAACTGGGTGAGTCCATTTGACTCATTGCAAAATGAAGATGTTCTTAAAGAGGGTAAAGTACTATACGATAGGTTTTGTGAGCATTGTCATGGTGCTCAGGGAGCCGGAGACGGTTTGGTAGCAGAAAAGTATGCCGGTGTAGCAAACTTAAATGGAGCTGCATACCTGAATATCACTGAAGGTCACATTGTTCATGTCATCACGTATGGAAAAGGACTCATGGGTGCCCATGGATCTCAAATCAGTTTAGAAGATAGATGGAGAATAGCCAAGTATGTTAAAGAAATGCAAAACGCAAACTAAGCCAAAGAATGATATCAGAGGAAAGGTATGACTTTACACCAACCGCCAAAAAGAGGCTTATAACACTATTTATAGTTGGAATCATCTTAACAATTATTGGATTCTTTACTATTGGAAGTGGTGATGGTGAGTCCCATTCTGAAGTTGGCCACGATATACATAGTGCCACACCGCATGGTGAATCGGATCAGATTGATTCGGGCGTATCCAATGAACTCGCTTCTCAAAATAATGACCATGTTTCTCAAGAAAGTAAAGACCACCATGATGAGGAGCCATATGGTGATGAAAACACTGAGGAATCCTCACTTGACGAGAAACATGAAAAATCAGATGAGCATGGACAAGGAGAAGTGATGCGCAGCCAACATAATGACGATCATCATGGTGATGGAGGCCATCATGGAGCAAGCCCCACTAAAAAGAGGTTTTTATCAAATTTATGGATCAATAGTATATTCTTTGGTGGATTATCTATCATCGGCGTCTTTTTTTTCTCGATTCAATACGCTGCGCAGGCAGGTTGGTCGGCAGGGTTGAAGCGAATTCCTTTTGCTTTCGGTTCATGGCTTCCTATTGCTTTTTTGACTTTACTAGGAGTTTTTTTGTATGGAGGACATGATTTATTCCATTGGACGCACGCAGAACTTTATACGGGTCCTGAGCCAGATGAAATTATGCAGGGAAAAGCATCTTATTTTTTCTTTCCATTAGAAGCTGGTTCTTTTCCGCTTTTTTGGGTAGCCAGATTAGTAATATTTTTCTTAGTGTGGTATTTATTTTTCAGAAAATTAAGATCACTTGCATTTTCTGAAGACCTTGAAGGAGGAACACGAAAATGGTATCAGCTTAGATCTACTTCAGCAATATTTTTAGTCTTTTTTGCTGTATCCTCATCAATGGCTGCATGGGACTGGGTAATGTCTGTGGATCCACACTGGTTTAGTACTATGTTCGGGTGGTATGTTTTTGCCAGTTGGTGGGTTTCTGGACTTGCTTTATCGCTCTTCCTCGTTTTGTTCTTAAAGGACAAAGGGCTGCTTTCTGTAGTAAACGAAAATCATATTCACGACATGGGTAAGTTCGTTTTTGCCTTCTCTATATTCTGGACTTATGTATGGTTTTCACAATTTCTGTTGATCTATTATGCACATATTCCGGAAGAGACTATTTACTTCGTAGAACGGTGGAAAAATGATCATTATGCACCTGTTTTTTTTATTAATCTGATCTTAAACTTCTTTCTTCCATTCTTGTTATTAATGACAAGAGATTCAAAACGACATTCACGTATTTTAAAAGTCATAACCTCTATAGTTGTGTTTGGACACTGGATCGATTTCTATTTAATGATATCCCCTGGGACTGTAGGTGAAAACGGTGGATTTGGATTTATGGAATTAGGTATTATCTTAATTTATTTAAGTGCTTTTTTATTCGTGGTACTTAATGCGCTTGCTAAAGCTCCGCTTTTCGCTAAGAATCATCCAATGTTACAAGAAAGTCTTCAACATCATATTTAATAGACGGAGTTATGTTGAGTTTAATTATAATAGTAACAGTAGTCTTGATTGTAGCGGTCGTATTTACCGCTTACAGAGTAACCACCCTGGTTGATATTATTAAGAAAGAGAAGAAAAGTGGAGAAGAATTAGATGTTCCTAGAAATAATAGCCGGCAAGGTGTTTATCTAGTATTATTTTTAGTTGTTGGTGTAGCCGCATTTTTCTATTTCTCTGTCAAAGAATATGACACATATAGTTTGCCTATTGCATCAGAACATGCTGTGATCACGGAGCGTTTATTCTGGATCACAATGGCGGTGACAGTCTTTGTTTTTATTGCTACACAAATTTTCTTGTTTGGATTCAGTTGGAAATATCGATACAAAAAAGAGAATAAAGCTTCTTATTATCCGCACAACAATACATTAGAGTTAGTTTGGACTATTGTTCCGGCAATTGTTCTCGCATGGTTGATTATTTCAGGGCTCAAGCAATGGAACGTAATCACCGGCCCTGCTCCCGAAAATTCAGAGATCGTTGAAGTGGTTGGTTATCAGTATGCATGGGGCTTTAGATATCCAGGAAAGGATAAAGAACTTGGTGACTATGATTTTAGGAAAATTGATGCAATCAATGCTCTGGGCATTGATCTTTCCGACCAAAATGGTCATGACGATTTTTTAGCTACACAGCTTGTTATTCCAAAAGGTAAACCTGTTCATCTTCAGATAAGAGGAAGGGATGTTATTCATAGTGTTTATAATCCACATTTTAGAATCCAAATGAACGCAGTTCCCGGAATGCCAACAAGGCTTTGGTTTACGCCTTCGGTCAGCACGGCCGAAATGCGAGAAACAACAGGTAATCCGGATTTCAATTACGAATTAGTTTGTAACAAAATTTGTGGGAAAGGGCACTACAGTATGAAAGGAATTATTACGGTTTTAGATCAAAAAGAATACGATGATTGGTATAAAGAAAATCAAAAAAATACCTTTCTCAAGCAAAACCCTACTTATATAAGCAAAGTGCCAGATAATCTCAAAGAGGCTGCGAAAATTGCTTCAGGAATTGAGAATACATCAAACGAACAAAAGGTTGCGACCATGTCCAGCAGTTTTAAATAAAAAATTATGTCAATAACAGATATAGAACTTCAAGAAGATTTGGCCCATCACGACGATCATCATGATGAGCACCATGAACAAAGTTTTGTGACAAAGTACATATTCTCTACAGATCATAAAACCATAGGTAAGCAATTCTTGATTACGGGTATTTTTTGGGCACTGATAGGTGGGGGTTTGTCCCTGATATTTAGGTTACAACTTGGTTTTCCTGATATGGATTTAGAGTGGCTTAGACCAATCCTGGGTAAGTGGATAACGGATGCTGGAAAATTGGACGCTGAGTTTTATCTGGCGCTAGTAACAATGCATGGTACAATTATGGTATTTTTTGTATTGACTGCTGGATTAAGTGGTACTTTTTCTAACTTTTTGATTCCGCTACAGATAGGAGCGAGAGATATGGCTTCAGGTTTTATGAATATGCTCTCCTATTGGTTTTTCGTTGCCTCTAGTGTAGTGATGTTTATATCCCTGTTTATTGAAACAGGGCCTGCAGGGGGAGGATGGACCATCTACCCGCCACTCAGCGCTTTGCCTCAAGCTATCCAAGGTTCCGGTTTGGGAATGACTCTCTGGTTAACTTCCATGGCATTATTTATCGCCTCTACTTTATTGGGGGGGATCAACTATATCACTACAGTTATTAATTTAAGAACTACCGGAATGTCTTTTTCAAGGCTTCCTCTAACCATTTGGGCGTTTTTTATTACTGCCATTTTGGGTTTGCTTTCATTCCCAGTGCTGCTATCTGCAGCTTTACTTTTAATCTTTGATAGATCATTTGGCACAAGTTTTTATTTATCAGAGATCTACATCGCTGGCGAAGCGCTCCCAAACATCGGAGGAAGTCCAATTTTGTATCAACATCTATTTTGGTTTCTAGGACATCCAGAGGTATACATAATTATACTTCCCGCATTGGGTATTACCTCTGAAATTATAGCTACAAATGCGAGAAAACCAATTTTTGGCTATAAAGCTATGATCGGCTCTATGCTTGGTATTGGATTCTTATCGTTTATTGTTTGGGCGCATCATATGTTCGTAACAGGTATGAATCCATTTTTAGGTTCAGTCTTTACCATTCTTACATTAGTTATTGCTGTTCCTTCCGCGATCAAAGCATTTAATTATATAACAACTCTCTGGAAAGGAAATATTGTATTTACCCCTGCCATGCTCTTTTCTATTGGATTGGTATCTTTCTTCATCTCCGGAGGACTTACCGGGTTATTTCTAGGTAATTCTGTTCTGGACATCAACCTTCATGACACGTATTTTGTGGTGGCACATTTTCATCTCGTTATGGGAAGCGCGGCATTTTTTGGATTAGTTGCCGGAGTGTATCATTGGTTTCCAAAGATGTTTGGAAGAATGATGGACGATCGGTTAGGTAAGTTCCATTTTTGGACGTCTTTTATAGGCATTTATTTAGTCTTTTTCCCATTACATTATATTGGTATTGCAGGGTTTCCGCGAAGGTATTATTCATTCACTTCATTTGAGACCTTCAACATATATGGTGACCTCAATGCGCTTGTTAGTGTAGCTGCAATCTTGACATTCGCTGCACAATTTATTTTCTTATTTAATTTTTTCTACAGCATATTCAGAGGAAAGCCTGCTCCTGCAAACCCCTGGAAATCAAATACACTTGAATGGACGACACCAAGATACCCTCAACACGGGAACTGGACCGGAGCTATACCAAGTGTTTACAGATGGCCGTATGATTACAGTAAGCCAGGTTCAAAGAAAGACTTTATCCCACAGACAGTTCCCTATTCGCGAACCCCAGAATCTAATCTTGAGCATGAAGATGAAATTGCAAAGAATGAGGGTATGACTGGGGTAGAAAAAGTGGATGTTTAGCCAAAAGTTATTATTAAAAATTAACACCCTTACCACAGGATCCGTGTTTGTGCTTATCCTGATAGGTAGTGTTGTAAGGAGTTTAGGTGCAGGTATGGGTTGTCCGGATTGGCCAAAATGTTTTGGTTCCTATGTGCCTCCCACCACACTCATGGCTCTTCCTGACAACTATTTAGAAATTTTTAAAGACCAAAGGCTAAGGAAAAATGAACGCCTGGCAAGGACTTTTAATAGATTGGGTTTTCAAGAATTGGCTTATAAAATAACTAATGACCCCTTTGTCCTGGCAGAACAGGAATTCGATGTGACCAAAGCTTGGATAGAATACATCAACAGGTTAGTTGGAGTTTTGATTGGATTTTTTGTGTTCGCTAATATGGTTTTGTCTTTTTCTCTTAGGAAAGAAGATAGATGGGTTCCTATCGCAGGTGTTGCAATATTTATTCTGACTGGATTTCAGGGATGGGTAGGCTCTTTAGTTGTTTCTACTAACCTCTTGCATGGTTTTATTACATTCCATATGTTATTGGCTCTATTTATTTTGTCTCTGTTGATATGGATGAATGTCAGAATTAAACAATTGCAAAGATTTACTGATAAACCGATTTTTTTGGTGTGTACTTTACTATTTATTCTTTGTGTTTTACAGATAGTATTAGGCACTGAAGTAAGAGGGATAGTTGACGATTTAATTGTGTCCAGTGAGGTACGAGATAATTGGGGGAAGTACCTTTCTGTGACATCTTTTTATATCCACAGATCCTACTCTTGGCTCATATTGATCGGTGCAATGGTAATATTTTATTTGATTAAGAGAGGAGGATATAAAAGAATGATACCCACTTCCCTACAACTTTTGACGCTGGTTTTTTTAGCTATGCTTGCCGGTATCGGTATGGTACTGTTCGGCTTTCCTTTTTGGCTACAGCCGTTACATTTAATAATTGCCACAGGGATTTTCGGCCTGCTATTTTACTTAGTTTTACGTTTTAAAATTTCAAATTGAATTCAGTAGTTTCCCAGATAGAATTATCAAGAAGAGAAAAGCTTAAAGCTTATTATGAGCTTATGAAGCCAAGGCTCTCTTTTTTAGTTGTTTTTTCATCAGGGTTTGGATACTTACTCGCCACACCTCTTTCTGAAAATTGGATATCGCTTATTGTTTTTCTCATCGGAGGTTTTCTGGTGTCCGGATCATCGGTAACGATAAATCAGATTGTGGAGAAGGAGTTCGACGCGGTAATGAAACGAACAAAAAACAGGCCTATTCCTACTAAGAGAATTTCAAGCGAAGAAGCATCTTTTTTCAGCATAATTACCGGGATAGCAGGGGTTTATTTGATCTATTATTTTACTACTCCATTAGCCGCTTGGTTATCCATACTGTCTTTAATAATCTATGCTTTTATATATACTCCTTTGAAAAGGGTAGGAAGTATTGCCGTGTTTGTTGGTGCCATCCCCGGAGCTTTGCCTCCACTTATAGGATGGACCGCGGCATCAGGAGTGATTTCTTACGAATCAATGGTTATCTTTAGTATTCAGTTTGTTTGGCAATTTCCTCATTTTTGGGCCATTGCTTGGATTTCTGATGAAGATTATAAAAAAGCGGGGTTTAAATTACTTCCTGGAGGAGGAGGGAAAGATTTGAACACTGCGATTAACATAATGATATATACTTTGTTTTTATTACCTCTGGGTCTATTGCCTACTTTATTTGGGTTGACCGGATTAATCAGTGCGCTAATTGCGACAATTTGTGGGATACTGTTTCTCGCTACTACTTTTAGTTTGATGAAAGAAACTACAAATCAAAGGGCAAAGACTATTATGTTTAGTTCATTTATTTATTTGCCTATTGTCCAAATCACTTTTTTAATTGATAAACTTTAATTACCAAAATGGAAGCAACAAGTAACGTAAGATCAATGCATCCACAGAAATTTGCCATGTGGCTTTTTTTAGTTTCTGTGATTATGATTTTTATTTCATTATCCAGTGCTTACATTGTAAAGAAGTCAATAGGTAATTGGGAGTATATTAATTTTCCTCCATTATTCAGAGTAACAACCGTTTTAATTATTTTGAGTAGTGTATCTATGCATTTTGCGTATCTCTCTGCTAAGAGAAACAACATTAGAAACATTAAAATTGGATTGATCGTTACAACGGTTCTAGCATTTGCTTTTGTTGTAGGTCAATATATGGCTTGGGGACAGTTGGTAGATGCAGGACATTATTTTGTTGGTAATCCTTCGGGTTCGTTTATCTATGTCTTTACTGGATTGCATGTTGCTCATCTAATTGGGGCTATCATTTTCTTGTTTATTGTCTTGGGACAGTCATTTAATTATCAGGTTCATTCTAAGAGCATGGTGCGAATAGAAATGTGCACTACTTTCTGGCATTTCCTTGGTGGACTTTGGCTGTATTTATATTTATTTTTAATTTTTAATAATTAATCTAGCAAACCAAACAGAATGGCAAGTACTGCTTCAGTTGTAGATAAGAAACAAGACGTTTGGAGTGGTGGAATCGCTCCAATGAAAGCCAGTTATGGCAAACTCATGATGTGGTTTTTCCTGCTTTCAGATGCATTTACTTTCTCTGCTTTACTAATTACATATGGACTTATTCGCTTTAGTCACCCAGCCTATGATGGAACGATAATAGATTTTAAGTTCTCGCAAGAATATTGGCCGGTACCTGACAAAGTATTCGAAGCTTTCCCGGGAATGCATGCCTTGGGTATTGAGAGTGCGCCATTGGTTTTTGTAGGTATTATGACCTTCATTCTCATTTTAAGTAGTGTTACGATGGTTTTGGCGGTAGAAGCAGGTGCCAGAATGGATAGAAAAGAGGTAGAGAAATGGATGCTTTGGACAATTTTGGGAGGCTTTACATTTTTAGGTTGCCAAGCATGGGAGTGGAGTCACTTTATTCATGGATCTGAGATGTCTATGAATGCTATCGGAAACGTAATAATGGGTGCAGGTCTCTCACAAAACCAGTATGGACCTCCTAATTTCGCCGCTCTGTTTTTCTTCATTACAGGTTTTCATGGCTTTCATGTGTTTAGTGGCGTTATGTTAAATTTCATTATTTTCTATCAGGCAATGGTGGGGATTTTTGATAAGAGAGGGCATTATGAAATGGTGGAAAAAGTAGGTCTTTATTGGCATTTTGTTGACCTAGTATGGGTATTTGTATTTACTTTTTTTTATCTTATTTAAATAGTAATATTATACAATGGAACAGCAGACTTCGCAAATACAAGTTAAACCGGCTGATAAGAAAAAAATTCAGAAAATATGGAGAGTAGCTGGTATTCTAAGTGGAATTACGGCGATAGAATTTATTATAGCTTTTACCATTGGTGCAGGAACAGCAAAGACCTTTTTGTTTATTGCTTTAACTATATGGAAAGCATTTTATATCGTCTCCGAGTTTATGCACCTGGGTCATGAGAAAAAAAGCTTGAAAATGTCCATCTTATTGCCTCTGCTCTTTGTGATTTTTCTCATCTTCATTATGATATATCAAGGAAGTGCTATTTATGATTTGCTTAATGGTTAATTATCGTTGAATAAGGGATTAACCCGACTTGTTTTTTTGGTCGTTTTTTTAATTCCGGTAGGGTGGTATCTTTTTCTGCAACTCTTTGGAGACAATAATTTTTCTTTAAAATTAAAATACTCGATTAGTGAGTGTGCCGAGATAGCACAGGTTTTGATTGTCAAGCGTCCTGATTCTGTCTCCTTAGCTAAGAAGAATTATGTGGATAGAGTAGCATATGCAGCAAAGAAAAGATCCGTCTTATTTATTGAAAAAGACACCGATTTTTTTGATTGTATCAATCAATCCTCATCTGATTTAGTTTTGACTGATGAGAATGGATTATGGGGAAACTATGAACTCTCTCGTGAAGGCGTTGATTTACTGTTAGTAGAGTTAGATATCCTTTTACTTCAAAAATCTTATGGAAAAGGAACTTACAGATAATAAAATTTACCTACGTGTTATTTATCTCGTCTCCATTGTTATTCCCGTAGTAGTAGCTTTTTTGATCTTGTTTCCTTCAAAGCTAGCACTTTCAGGAGGTTGGGTTAAGATGTTACCTGGATTTCATGCTTTGATTAATTCTACCACAGTATTAACTTTAATTTGTGCGTTAGTATCAATCAAGAAAAATAATGTTCATGCACATCGTACTTTTATGTTTGTCTCGTTGTTTTTGGGAGCTTTGTTTCTTGTTTCATATATCATTTATCACTCTAGTGTGAATTCTGTAAAGTTTGGAGACCTGGATCATGATGGAGTAGTAAGTGCTGCTGAATTAGCTAATGTTGGAGCAAGTAGAACGATTTATTTGGTCATTCTTGCGAGTCATATATTGTTATCTATTTTAGTGGTGCCTTTTGTATTACTCGCATTTTACTATGCGTTATCACACCAAATTGCCCGCCATAAAAAAATGGTAAAGTATACCTACCCGGTTTGGCTTTACGTGTCAATAACAGGTGTTGTGGTGTATTTTATGATTAAGCCTTATTATTTTTAAATAGAGTGATGAAAAGACTTATTCTCCTTTTTTTAAGCGTTATGATTCCATTTATAAACTGGGCTCAATGTGCTATGTGCAGAACCCAGATTAAAAATAACGTAAGCAACGGAGATACCACTCTTGCCGAAGGCCTTAATAACGGCATCATGTTTCTTTTTTTCACTCCATACATTGTTGTTATTGTTATTATTATTCTTTGGTATAGATACAGTAAAGTCAATGAAGGAAAAATCAGTCTTATCCAGCGTCTTAGAGGCCAGGTGCCCAAGGTGCCGTAAAGGAAAGCTATTTACTCACCCCATATTTCATCTTAGGAAAATGTTTTCAATGTACAAAAACTGTCCAAGTTGTAATTTGAGATATGAAAAAGAGCCGGGTAATTTTTATGGGGCCATGTACGTAAGCTATGCTTTTTCAACGGGGATTTTTCTGATTACTGCTTTTGTGTTGTATTACTTTTTTGGAGATCCACCTCTCAATGTATATTTAATTACAACTTTGATTGTGGTAGCACTTCTTTTTCCTTTAAATTTTCGATATTCTAGAGTGCTTTTCCTTTATTTGATTTGGAAGAGTTGATCGTTGATTCAAGCTTGATTGGTATAACTTTTCCTTGTGAAGCTTCAAATTTCTGGATTTCTATTGATAGGTTGTGTTTTGTCGCTGCTAAGCAACCATTATTGGATCGATTGGGAACAGTATGCAATCAAGAGAGCAGAAGACAATCTATTTCAAGTAATTGAAGAGCAAAGATCTGATCTGGAAAAATGGAGAAGAGGAAAAAATACGGATGATCTTTATCGTAAGCGTACCTTATGTCAAGGTAGACTAGAAATATGGAGTGATGATCATCCCTTTGATTATAACCTTTCTATTGATTCCATAGGGGTGGTTGAAAATGATGACGGAGTATTTCTTTTCCAAACTATTCGGGATGCTGATTGTGAATATATTTCTGCGTATCCACTGTATCAATTTTACGCTATCAGCAATCAATACCTAAAAGAAAAACGTGGTGAAAAGCTCACGTATCACATAAAAGGCATATCAAAAAGTGCCGATTGTCCATTTGGAGAGTTGCTTAGATATGATATAAAACCACAGCCTAATCCGGTGATCGATGGTGTCTTAGGTTTTTTGATTTTGCTCATTTTAATTGTTGAATATATAAAATTCAGTAGAATTAGTTTCATCTCATTTCTGACGGCCACGTCTGTTTTTGTTTTTTTCAGGATGATTAGCCTTTATTTCGAGGCATTGGATTCACTGTTCCGTTTCTTTTTATTTGATCCTATCAACTTCACCTCTTCTTTTTTTAATCCAACCATGGGGGACCTGCTTGTCAATGCCATATTCATTCTCATACTTACGATTTTTTTGACCAAATACAGAATGCAATTCCCTAAACGCTACGGGAGGTTTTTTCTCATAGGTCTTTGTATTGGTCTTTCTTTACTGATTTTTCACGTACCATGGAGTATCCTCAATAACTCTCAAATTTCCTTGGATGTAGGAGAATCAATCCAGTTTACGTTTTTGCGTGTCGTCGCTTACTTGTGCATACTTATCATTACTACCGCTTACTTTGTGTTTGTATTTTATTTATTGAGTTACCTGAGGTCTATTAACTATGTAAAGAGTGCGGGTGCTATCAGTACAATAGCGGGTTTGGTAGTGCTGGTTTTCAATCCTCTATTGGCGCTGCCTGTTTTTGTAATAGCAGTTTTGTTCTTTAGTTCACTGAAGGTTTCTTGGGGCGTTTCTTTAGGGGATTTTAACTATTCCAATTTGCTTTTCATTCTCATAGTGGCTGTGAGCATTGGAGGAATATTGTCCTTCTTTATCTACAAACACGGCCAACGAGATGAACTTTTTGCCAAGAGAATCTTTGCCAATTACCTATTGCTAAAACGCGATGTTTTAGGGGAGTATTATTTGAGTCAAAGCGTTACTGAGCTATCCAATGATGCTAACCTAATGATCATTGCTAGTGAAGGGAGCAGAGAAAATTTAGAAAAAAGGATATTAGACGAGTTTGTAAGTTCTTACTTTGGTAAATACAACATTGAGATCTTATTTCAGGACTATCAGAGGCTTAAAGTAAATACTCGATTCACACGAGAAAATGGCTTGCTTAAACCTAATAATGCTTCAGATTATGAGAATATTCATTTCATTGACGATGGAACCAGCTTTAAATATGTTGCAAAACTAAATATTGGAGATCTGGTTGCTTTGGTTATTTTTCAACTTAAGAAACGGGTTCCAACTACAGTTTATCCTGCCCTACTCACCGATAGCAAGTTTAACATTACGGCAGATGATTTTGACTATGCCGTATTTGTAAGAAATGAAATCCTATTTCATCGAAGTAAGTTCGGACAAGGAGAGTGGCCCCAAGAATCAGATTTTGAAAATAAAAAATTGTACAATAAAGGAATTGAAAAAAATGGCCGCCATTACTACGGCGTAAAGACCAATGATGGCAGGATTATCCTGATCATTTCTCAGAAATATCCAGTCCGATCAATGTTTGCCAATTTTTGTTTTCTTTTCCTCTTGCTGCTCTTTTCTTTTAGTCTTTACAGTGGCTTACTATCTGTCTATTTATCGCATAACTATACGCTAAATTTCACCAGCAAAATTCAAACTTACCTGTCTATTACATTTATTGCGCCTCTGCTGACAACAGGTTTTGCCCTTCTCACTACCCTCAATACCTCCTACAAAGAGGAAATTAATCGGTCTTATTTAAAACAGGCGCTTTACATTTCAGAAATTCTTTCAGAAAAGTTGGAGAAAGAGACTGAAGATCATATACGATCAGAGCTGCTTGCTGAAATAGGAGATTTTACACAATCAGATATCAGTTTTTACAATTCGTCCGGCTATCTCGTTAGTACCAGTCAACCTGATATTTTTTCCCTGGGACTGCAAAGCAACTTGATCAATCCTGTCGTATTTGACAAGCTTGTAGCTAAGGAAAACCAAAGTATGATCGCTGATGAATCTATTGGTGCGCTGGAATATAAAGTGTGCTATGCCGTAGTAAATGCGCCAAGTAATGAAATTGCTGGCTTTATTGCTATGCCTTTCTTTGATTCCAAGAGTCACCTTCAAAGGCAACAGATAGACATTTTTGGCAACCTCATTATCATTTTCGGTTTTATATTTATTCTGGCTATACTCGTTGGCAACCTGGTACTGAATAATCTTCTGTATCCTTTGAGGATGGTTGCGGGGAAAATTCGCCAAATCACACTACAAGATGTGAACCAACCTATTCAGTATGAGTCATCGGATGAAATCGGTTCCCTTGTGAAGGACTATAATCAAATGTTAATAAAACTAGAAGAGAGTAAACAGGCATTGGCAAGAAGTCAAAAAGAAACAGCCTGGAAGGAAATAGCTAGACAAGTGGCCCATGAAATTAAAAACCCCCTTACCCCCATGCAGCTTAAAATTCAACAGCTCTTGAGGAAGTGTGATAAAGATACCAAAGAGTATGATGCGTTATCTTCTCTGCTAACCCAGGTTGATACCTTGAGTCAGATTGCGGAATCATTTTCTGCATTTGCCGAGATGCCGGCACCGGACAATCAGATCTTTCAGTGGGGCGAACTCGTGGAAGAAGTATCTCGCCTATACCGTTCCGATAAAGTAGCTATTGAGGTAGATTGTGAAGAAAATGTGAGTATTGAGGCAGATAAAGATATTTTTAGGAGAATTCTTAATAATATTGTTCTAAACGCTATACAGTCTGTCCAAGATGGTGTGCCAAGGATCGAAATTAAGCTAAATAAAAAGCCGGATAAATCGATACTGTCGGTAAAAGACAATGGTAAAGGGATACCAGATAACCTAAAAGATAAGATTTTCCTGAATTATTTTAGTACTAAATCTACAGGAAGCGGAATTGGCCTGGCTCTGGCCAAAAAAGGAATTGAGAATGCTGGAGGAAACGTATGGTTTGAATCTGTTCAAAATAAAGGGACCACCTTTTATCTTTCCATGCCCCTGGTTACTCGTTCTTAGTTTTTTTTCTGTTACTTTTTTTGTCGATGCTCAGAATCTCAGGTGTAAGTCAATTCCAACCAATCAATCGTTCGTTCTGGATTCCCTCATCATTGAGCCAGGATCTATCACCAGTCATTTTTCTTTTGATTTTGACGCAGAGAATCGAGTAATTCGTGTTCATTCAACTAAAGATTCTGTTCAAGTATGCTATAGGGTATTATCATCTATTGTAACACGACCTTTTATGAATAGGGATATGGCTAATTACGATCCCTCAGGTGATGTAGAAGTGATAGCAAATAAGGTTAATGTGATAGAAAAAGAACAACTATTTGATTTTGGAGGTATTCAGAAATATGGCGCGATCACACGTGGAATCACATTCGGTAACAGACAAAACCTGTTTGTCAATTCCACACTAAACCTGCAGATGCAGGGCAAGCTGGATGAAAATCTTTATTTATCCGCAGTAATCACCGATCAAAATGTTCCCTATCAACCAGAAGGCAATACGCAACAGATTCGCGATTTTGACAATGTATACATCAAGCTATACAATGATGACTTCGACATCATAGCAGGAGATATCGTTCTAAAGGAACCACAAAATGCAGGCTATTTTTTGAAATACTATAAAAACATCCAAGGACTTCAAGCAAGCTTGAGAGGAGGTAAGGATTGGGAGTATATGAGTAGGGTTTCAGGAGCGGTATCGAAAGGGAAATTCAATTCGGCTTTGATAGAACCTATAGATGGGCTCTCAGGACCCTATAAATTGAGAGGCCCTCATGGTGAGCGATTCATTATTGTGTTAGCCAACTCGGAGAAAGTTTTTTTGGATGGTGAGCGATTACAAAGAGGGTTTGACCGGGACTATGTGATTGATTATAATCTTGGTGAAATCACCTTCAACAACCACATAATCATCACCCAATTTTCCATTATTCGTGTGGATTATGAATATTCCGAACAGTTCTACAATAGATCCAATATCTCTGCATCCCAATCACTGGAAAAGAATAATGTGCGGCTCTTTGCTAACTATTACAAGGAAAAAGATAACCCAAATAGAAATCTTGGATTCTCGCTGAATGAAGCAGACTTAACGCAACTTAAACGTATTGGTGATAATGTGGATCAAGCGTTTATTACAGGTTTTGACTCGGTTCAGTTCAATGAGAATAGGGTGCTGTATAAGCAAATAGATACAGTTAATCTTAGTGGAAATGCTACCACGATTTTCCAATATTCTACTGACCCTAACGCTAACCTTTTCAGTCCTGCTTTTTCAGAGGTGGGTTTGGGAAATGGCAATTACGTACTTAAGGAGACAACGGTTAATGGAAGGGTTTATGAATGGGTATCTCCGGAGAATGGCGTACTTCAAGGGAATTATGAACCCGGATCCTTTATCCCTTTGCCAAATAAAAAGCAATTAATCACAGTAGGAGGAGAGGCAATGATTTCGGACTATGAAAATGTAAGTATCGAAGGAGCTTTTTCCGAACGCGACAATAATCTGTACTCAGAGCTTCAAGATGATGATAATGATGGGCAGGCCCTCTATGTATCCATAAAATCGAATGGAAGAGAGGCTTTTTTGCCGGGTTATTTATGGGAGGCTTCCTTATCGGTAGAATACAATCAGAAGGATTTTACTTTTATTGATCGTTATCGACCCCCGTTATTTGACCGTAATTGGAATTTTAATCAAAACAGTGGGACGAATTCAGGGGACCTTATCGTTTTCGCAAATATAGGTTTGATTAGAAATCATAGAAATAAGTTGATTTTCTCCCTTAATAGAAGAGAGAGGGGAAACCAAATTAATGGTTGGCAGCAACAAGTAGTGCTAAATCAAGAGATTGGAAACTTTCGTCTAAAATCTACTCATTTTCATCTAGATAATGATCAAAATCAAACTTCTTCGTCATGGATTCGATCTAAATCAGATGTTAGTTATCGTAAATGGAAAATAGTTCCAGGCTTCATTTATGAAATAGATGAAAACAAGGTACGATCTCAAGACAGCGTGATAAGTACTTTAATGAACTTCAAAGCTTCTGAATTCTACCTTTCGAGCGGTGATTCTACGGAGTCAACCTTTCGCTTGGCATATCAAATTCGTGAAGATAGACTGCCTGTCAGTGGGGAGCTGCAGGACTATTTGCTTTCCAAGAATTTCAGAGGGTCATATGTCAAAAATGGTCGTAAAGGAAGGTTGTCTCTTGATGTAAATTACCGCCATGCGGATGATCAACTAGACTTGAATGAAGGGCAAGATGAGATAATCAATGGAAGACTAAATTGGTCACAGGCGTTTTTGAAGAGCACTTTGCGTCATACTTTTTCGTACAGCACCGGAAACAGCAGGGAGTTGCAGCGGGAGTTTGTTTATCTGCCCGTAAATACTGGAGAGGGGACACACACCTGGAGAGACAATAATGGTGATGGTGTTCAGGATTTGAATGAGTTTTTTGAGGCAATCAATGCGGATGAAAGAAACTATGTGAAACTATTCACTCCTACTGATGAATACATCACCTCTTTTCAAACCTTCTATCTACATACTATTGATGTAATGGCGCCATCAGGTTGGAGAAATCAGGGAGGAGTGAAATCATTCGCTTTCAAGCTTTCTGCTAACGCCAATCTAAATATTAACTATAAGACCACTTCTTCGGATTATTCAGATCGCTTAAACCCATTATCTGTTGATCTTAAGAATGAAGAACTCATCTCTACGCAAAGTTCAAAAAGGTATACGTTGTTTTTCAATCGGAATAGCAGAGGGTTTGGAGTAGACTTCACGAGACAAATCAATGACAGCAAGCAGCTGCTTACACAGGGATTTGAGACTCGGGAGCGCGGTGATTGGATATCAAATTTTAAATTGGATATTTCCTCAGAATATACCCTTCGGTTTACATCTTCATTTGGAAGTCAATTAAATAGGTCTGATTTTCTGGATTCCAGAAATTTTGACATCCGCTCAAATGTCTTCAGGCCACAATTGATCTGGCAGCCTAGTAACTATTTGAGGTTAATTGGCAGTTACGAAAGAAAACGTCGTGAAAATGAGTTCCTGGAGACCTCTCGAGAGTCGTCCGTTACACAATCTTACACAGGAGAGTTAACCTGGAACCAAACCGCCAGGGGATCTGTAAGAGCAGCCTTCTCGGTACTAACAATTGATTTTGAAGGTGATCCTTCAACCTACTTGGGCTATATCCTTTTAGACAGATTACAACCGGGTACCAACCAGACCTGGCAACTCAATATGCAGCAACGCCTTTCTAAAGGAATGCAGATTTCTTTGTTCTACAATGGACGAAAGTCAGAAGCTCTGCAAGCTATCCATACCGGAAGCATACAAGTCACTGCCTTTTTTTAAAGAAGAATTTTCTTCATGCCTTTTTGCACGATTTTTTTCTTTTCAGATTTAACCCGCATTATTGACCACAACTAGTGGCGGTTTGATTCAAGTAATTGATTTACCGTAGTTGAATAGAATCCTTTAATCCTTTGCAAAACAGGATTTTTGGTTTAAATCCAGGCTTTCAGAATTTCAAAAACTTAGTTTACTGGTCTTAAATAAGGCTTTTGGAATTTTGAGTAACGAAGAGTCGGGCTAAAAACTCAGTTTTGCAAGGATTCATACCTATGAAAGCACAGGTACAACCTACACTCAGGGTCACAAAAGAGACTGTTACCGCTGCGATCAACGACTATGATTCCACCAATGAATAACCCGAACTCTGCAACCCACAAAATCAAGCTATCTAAACAGACATTCCGGCATCCAATGAAGATCGCAAAATGTTCCTATCATCAGTAAAATGACACTTTAATAAGCGAAAGAAAACACCGATGAGATACTAAAGTCACAGGAAATCCGACAAGCTATTTACCATAGTCAATTGATAAAAAATGACGCAAATTTTAAATGCGATTGCGCTAATCATCCACACTCCTAATCAACCTAATAATTGATAATAAATGCTAATTTTAAATCTTTAACATGTTTCATTAAGGGCACCTCTAAAAACTCAGTTCGAGAATTTGAGGTAGCGATTTTTTTCTGAGACAAGACGTCAAAAACGGAGTTTAGCAGCGTTAAATAAGTATTTTGACAACGAAGTATCAGGAAAAAAGATCATCTCAAAAATTGAAAGTGGGTTTTTAGAGGTGCCCTCATGTACCTAACCGTTTATAAATTGATCTTTCCTAAATCATATATCTCTACTGTTCTTCTCATTTTTGTCCTCGCCACCGCGAGTGCACAACGTTCTATTCCTGAATTAGAAGCCATCGAAAGGCTCCTTCAGACGCCAAAACCTTCCAGTTTTGGTCAATATGGGTTTGATACCCCTGCACCTCACCCTTTCTTTCTGCCACCGGACGATTTCTATCACCTCAATAACCTCTCTGTGCAGCGACAAAACCAACAAATCATGGATGAGGTTGATGCGTATATCGCAAGGAGCATGGCCCAGAAAGCGAGAGCGCAAAGCCTGATTGATGAAGCTGTGCGTGAGATGAA
>JBCCLN010000009.1:0-35197 GCA_039026865.1 Bacteroidota bacterium
AATAGATTGATTATCAAATATTTGGAAATTAGATTTTATTCAAATTATCTAATTTACTTAGGACTGAACAATATATTATTTTATGAAAATCATTTTATGAGTTGATTATTTCAATGATAATAATAATAATCAAATTCATTTTTAAAATAATTTTTTATAAGAAGCTGAATAGTAACATGATTTTTGATTCCTCAAATTTGGGGAACGATGTTGTCCTTTCATTCAAAATCAATTGCCTCATATTCAATATGTTACATCATCTCAATGAATAGCACCCGAATTTTTCGGGTTAAATTCTTTGAATAGGTATTGTTAGCTTTTTGAAAATCACTTTGGTTAGATTAGTAGTTTTTTAGAGAAAGAATGGATCGAATCTATTGTATACTTTGGAATCGATTTCTCAACTTCTCAATTCATCTGAATTTTGAACGAATTGAAGGTAAACCTGTGATTTCATTGCATTTTCACTAAAATTTCAAAAATAGGTTCAATGACCATTTGTGCATCGAAATTTCAAAAAAACACGCTTTATGAGCTAAAAACATCGTTTTCTTTTAAGAGAAATTGTTTTCTTAGACACACTATCTAATATTCGAGTGCTTTTTTAATCGTCTCTTCCAAGCGCTCATAAGGCAGAAAATTTTTCTCAAGCTTAGCGGCAAAAGGAACAGGAGTATCCAGGCTTGCCACACGATACACCGGAGCGTCAAGTGATTCAAACCAATGTTCGGAAATCCAAGCAGCGATCTCCGCACCAACACCTCCTGTAAGGCAATCTTCGTGAAGGACAACTATTCGCCCGGTTTTTTGAACAGATTTACCCACTGTTTCCCGATCCCAAGGGAGTAATGTTCTCAGATCTACTACTTCTATCGATTTTTTCGATTGATTAGCTATCTGCAGTGCCCAATGAACACCCATGCCGTAGGTAATAATAGCTAAGTCTAATCCTTCTTTGCAAATGGTAGCTTTTCCTACCTCTGTAGTGTAATAAGCATCTGGAATATCTTCGGTCAATGATCGATAAAGTGCCTTATGCTCGAAATAAAGATAAGGATTTGGATCTTCAATAGCGGCATGAAGAAGTCCTTTTGCATCTTCGGGATTGGAAGGATAAACAATTTTTAAAC
This sequence comes from Bacteroidota bacterium, assembly GCA_039026865.1. Taxonomy (GTDB): domain Bacteria; phylum Bacteroidota; class Bacteroidia; order Cytophagales; family Cyclobacteriaceae; genus Ekhidna. Next base: position 1,131 of record JBCCLN010000009.1, read on the forward strand.
CTGGGGTGTGGAAAAACCAGGCCTCATTAGACTGTGAATGAAAAGGCCCAGCTCCCACTCCTGCTCCGGTGGGCATGCGAATAACTATGTCTGCATATTGACCCCATCGATAATGAATTTTTGCTAAGTTGTTAACGATTTGGTTAAATCCTTCGGTTACGAAATCTGCAAACTGCATTTCTACTACTGCTTTCATTCCAGCAATGCTTAAACCTAACCCTGTTCCAATAATCGCGGATTCGCAAAGGGGTGTATTTCTTATTCTATCTTTTCCGAATTTCTCGACAAATCCTTCTGTTATTTTAAATACCCCACCATAATCGGCAATGTCTTGGCCCATTAAAATCAACTCAGGGTATTTTTTCAAGCTTTGTTTCAAGCCGTCGGAAATAGCATCTACAAATCTTTTTTCTGATTTTTTACCTCTAGGTTCGATGACTTCCTGTTGGTAGGGGAAGTAAACATCGCTCAATTCTGTTTGATCGTTAGCTTTTACCTCCTTCTTGGCAAAGGTTTCCTTAACTGCTTCATTGATCTCTTTTTGAATGGATTTTGTTACATTACTAAGCTTAGTAGCTGTGTAAAGGCCTGTCTTGATCAAAAAGTCTTCGTAAGATTTGACTGGATCTTTTTTCTCCCAATATTCCATTAATTCATTCGGGACATATTTTGTCCCAGAAGCTTCTTCATGACCTCTCATCCTGAAAGTCCTTGCTTCGAAAATGATAGGTCTGGGATTTTTTCGAATGTCCTCAACAAGAGGTTCCAATTCATTTAATACCTCAAGGATAGAATTGCCTTCTACACTGTATGCTTCCATGCCATAAGCTGGACCTTTTACTACAAAAGAATCAAAATTGAACTGTTCTTGGCTAGGGGTAGATAGCCCATATCCATTATTCTCTATGACAAAAATGACCGGTAATTGCCAAACGGAAGCAACATTCACTGCTTCGTGAAAATCTCCTTCACTTGTTCCACCATCTCCTGTAAACACCAAAGTCACTCTTTTTTCTTTTCTAAAGAGGTGGGATAGCGCGATGCCATCGGCTATCCCCATTTGAGGTCCTAGATGGGAAATCATGCCTACAATGTTGTATTCCTGGGTGCCAAAATGAAAGCTTCTGTCCCTCCCTTTGGTAAATCCGTTCATCTTGCCTTGAAACTGGGAAAAAAGCCGCTCAAAAGGAACACCCCTAGCAGTGAAAACACCAAGGTTTCTATGCATGGGAAGAATGTATTCCTCTTTGTTAAGCGCAAGTGCTACTCCAACTGAAATTGCCTCCTGTCCGATACCCGAAAACCACTTGCTAATCTTACCTTGACGTAGAAGAATTAGCATTTTTTCTTCGATGAGCCTAGGGGTGATAAGTGCTTTATAAATGGAAAAAAGCGCTTCATTAGTCCTGTTTTTTCTATCGAATTTCATGCAGTTGCAAGTTCATCAGCGAAGTAAAGACATCACGCCCAAACCTTCAGTCCTTCCGTGCAGTTTTTACAGATTTCGATGTTTGAGCGTGAGGTAAGTACCTTGTTTCTAAAATGTTGATACGTGCTCGAGAACCAGATTTCTTTAAATGATTTTTCTGAAACTGATCCCATGCTATGACTTGCATCTTTATCAAAGCAGCAGGGGAGAACTTGTCCATCCCAAGTGATTACACAACTTTGCCACATTTTCCAACAGGTGTTCTCAAGCTCACTTTTGATAGAGTAGCTACCGTTTTTATTTTCTCTATATCTGGAATAGCGATCATCGGTTGGGATTAAATCAGAACCATTTTGGTAGTCATAGATTTGAGCAGTTTTGAAAACAATTTTATCTACACTATACTCTTTTGATAGTTTTTTGATCTTGGAAATTTCATGTTCGTTGGGTTTCACCACGAGGAACTGCCAAACCACTCTAGGATTATTAGCTTTTAATTTCCTCCTCCACTCTAAAACATTTTGTGTACCCTCAAGCACTTTTTTAAGTTTTCCTTCTTTCCTGTAGGATTCATAAGTTGCTTGAGAGGCGCCATCAATAGAAATAATCAATCTATTGAGTCTTGATTCTACTGTTTTTTTGGCATTTTCATCGTTCAGGAAATGAGCGTTGGTAGAGGTAGTGGTGTAGATGTTGAATTGGTTAGCAATTTCTACCATTTCCAGAAACTGTGGATTTAAGTAAGGTTCTCCTTGAAAATAAAAGGTGAGGTACAAGGCATGATCGCTTACCTCTTCGATAATCTTCCTAAAGAGCTGAGCTTTAAGCCGTCCTGTTGGTCGGGTAAACGATCGAAGGCCGCTTGGACATTCCGGACACCTTAGGTTGCAGTAAGTAGTAGGCTCAATAGCTATGCTTATGGGTAATCCTCTAATTTTTGACTTACCAAACTTCTTGGAAGAATGATAACTCCACCATATTTCAAAAGCATTTGCTACCCTTTTTGGCGTTAGTTTTGAGGCTATCGAAAAACTATCATTCAGATTAACTAACATTTCCAAACAAAGTAAATGACTGAAAGATGAGATTTGCTCTCTTCATGCTTTTAATTTCTTCCTTTTTAGGCATAGAAGCGCAGTATCGTCTATCCAATCAGGCAGAGATTGCAGTAGTAACCCTAGGACCTTATCAAGGGGAGCCATGGTCTGCTTTCGGTCATAATGGTTTCCGGGTATTTGATCCTGTCAGTGACATAAATTGGTTTTATGATTACGGTCTTTATGACTTTAACCAGGAAAATTTCTTTCTCAATTTTGCGAAAGGTCTTTTAAAGTATCGGGTTGGTGTAAGGGAATGGAGTAGAGCATTTAGCCGTCAAAGAAGATTAAATAGATACGTAAAGCTCCAATATTTGAATCTTACCCTGAGTGAGAAACAAAAGCTTTTCAATTTTCTACAAAATAATGCTCTACCTGAAAATGCAGAGTACTTGTATCACTACGTTTATGATAACTGTGCAACTAAGATTAGAGATGTCATCAATTCGCAATTTCCCAATCGGATTTCTTTTGATTTAAGCTATAAGGAAGAGCAAAAAACTTTCCGGGATTTAATGGACGATTACCTAGGTCAGCAGGCTTGGGGAGATTTTGGAATAGATATAGGCTTGGGTTTGCAAGTTGATCAAGAAGCCAATGCCGAAGAGTATATGTTCCTTCCTCCGTATATATTCAAAGCTTTTTCGGGGGCAACTATAGAAAGAAATGGTCAGATCTTACCGCTGATAAGCCGTACTGAAAGTGCATTTATTCCCGAAAATGAGAGCTCGCTTTCGGTCTGGATTACTCCACTTAACTTTTTCATTATCCTATTTTTCATTGTGGGTTTCATCACCCATAGAAACTTAAAGTTTGGAAAAAGAACGAAGTGGATAGATACAGTTTTATTCGGTTTTGCCGGATTTATTGGTTTTTGGGTGGTATACCTCTGGTTTGGAACGGAACACATGTCAAAAAATAATTTGAATATCCTTTGGGCAATTCCGTTTCATTTCCCGCTTTTATTCATAATGAAGGGAGAAAGATTTAAAGGGTTTTTCAGGAAATACTTCAAATACCTGGCTTATTGGTATGCTTTGTTATTGTTTGCGTGGGCTTTACTCCCTCAGCCACTTCATCAGGCACTTGTTCCTTTTGTACTTACCTTGGCTTTAAGATCCTTTTATATTAGTTATGATTTACAATTGAGCTACAAGAAGAGAAAGAAATAACCTTTAGGGCATCTCAAAAACCCATTTTCAATTTTTGAGATGATCTTTTTTCCTGATACTTCATTATCAAAATACTTTATTTAATGCTGCTAAACTCCGTTTTTAACGTCTTGTCTCAGAAAAAAAATCTCTACCTCAAATTCTTGAACTGAGTTTTTAGAAGTGCCCTTTATTCCTCTATTCTTATGCCGTTCCAAAAGGCAACATATCCTTTAATATTTTTTGCTAATTCACTGGCTTCAGGATAATACCACGCAGCATCTTTATTTTCTTCATCGTCTACTTTAATGGTATAATAACTAGCCTTACCTTTCCACGGACAGTGTGTGTGCGTATCAGTTTCCTGGAAGTATTCTTTTTTAATAGAGGATGGGGGAAAATAATGGTTACCCTCCACTACGACTGTTTTGTCACTCTCTGCTATAATTTGATTTTTCCAAATTGCTTTCATTATTGGTTTGTTTTATGAGTGCTGTAAATAACTTAACACCTATCTTTTTTCTATTTAAAAAAATTTACCCGATATTTTCTAGATTTTCTAATAAGCCTTTAACTAAATAAAACCTCAGTCTGGTTCTCTCTAAAACCTTATTTGCTCCAAAAAATTATGGAAGACCATAAATGCATAAAGTCATTCAATACCAGAAACAATCATCCTAAAAATGAAGAAAAACCGTAAAACCTATTTATTCAATCCCGATTAACCGATCTAGCCGATTAGTTCCAGATTGACGAAATAGGTATTTCGTGATTATTAAAAATATCATTCGGTACTTCTGTAAGTACTTCAATATTATCTAAACTATACTCCCCTCTGTTTCCAGACAATAAGATTTTACCATGTTTTTTATAATCTGTCCATGGCATAACAAATCTTGGCTCCGAGGCATTATTGTCTGGGTAATAAGCCCATTGAGTCACAAGTTTTGAATCCGTATCCAACCAAACCTCATAAAGATTCTGAGGTGTAAGGCCTACCTCATCAAAAGTTAATTTTAGCAAGTCCGCGGGACTTCCCGTATTAGTAGAATCTTCCCCGAGGTATTTGAGTGTAACACCGCTGTCTTTTAATTTAAACGGCATAACAAGCCAGTATGAATCATTGATCCACCAACCATATCCTTTTTCAAGGAAATATTCAGTAGAATCCGAGATTTGCTCCCCATTTTTAAAAACTTTTCCTGCCTTGTTATTAATATTCATCAAAACAGTGATGTCATTATCCGGGTCTTCTATTCGCACTTCCCCCGTATGCTTATCCCAGAGATGATTCCTTCTCCCGAAAAAATTCCAGGAAATATATCGAGTATTGTCCCATGCTTCTCTTCCTCCCATAGCAAGCATACATTTATCTGCGAGAAGCACTGCGAGCATGTCGGAGCCTTCGAGATTGAAATCTTCTGCCGGAGGATTATTGTATGCTACAAATTCACTTTCGTCAGGTGGCGCTTCAGAAAATGCCTTTTCCGAGGCAGGTTTAGTACCACAAGAAAAAATAACGACAGCAATTAATGATTTAAAAGATAGATGCATTGATTTGAACTAGTTTAGATAAAAGATATAAATAGACCATGATGAAGAGGATAGAAACCTTAATTTGATGTTGACCCTTCATAATAAAAGTACACTTTGCAAATCACTTGGGAGAGTTACCCCTAAGCTGATGGCCACAATAAGCATTTTCACAATTAAGATGGACCCAGATCGTCAGTCAAGGGTTCAAAAAAAAGGGAGGTAAGGACCTCCCTAAAGGTGTTTAATTTCCTTCTTTGAATTTTTCAAACCTATCTTTTGATTCTGCTCTAGGAAAAACATTATTGTTCGTGTAAGCATCAGCCGTCATCTTGTTTGGATCTATAACAATTTGAGCTACTTCCTTTTCCTTCATAAAAACCTTTGTTATCTCCTGTTCATCTATTTTCCAGATTTCAGCGGGGATCTTCTGGAGTTCTTTTGTGCCGTCCGTATATGTCCACTCTAGAATAATTGGAGTTACAAGTCCTCCTTGGTTCTTGAGCGTCAGCTCATAGAAGTTTTTACCGTCCGCTGATTTTTTCACTTTATCTTGATTGATCGACTGGCGATATTCCATCGGTCCTCCCTCCCATTCCTGAAATACAAAAGATTGAGGAGCAGTGTCGAAATCTTTATTTTCATCATCCTGCCCATCAATTGCTTGTTTAGAACCTTTAATATTTCTAGTTTCTAAATCATTTTCTTCTGTTTGCATTTGGAACCATCGAACATTATCCAGTGAGATGTCTACATAGTCTGTTCCGTAAAACCAACCTCTCCAAAACCAATCCAGATCAATTGCCGATGCATCCTCCATAGTTCTAAAAAAATCAGCAGGGGTCGGATGTTTAAATGCCCATCTTTCTGCATAGGTCTTAAATGCTTTATCAAAAAGTTCGGGACCCATAACAGTAGTTCTTAAAATGTTGAGAGCTGTGGCAGGTTTGGCGTATGCGTTATTTCCAAATTGCCTGATCTGCTCTGAATTAGTCATGATTGGTCTTACTAGACCTTTTTCACCACTCATATAAGGCACAATATTTTCTGCCGGTCCTCTTCTGGAGGGATATTCATAATCCAGGTAATTTTCTTCTAATTCTTGCTCTGTTAGGTACTGAACAAAGGTGTTGAGTCCTTCATCCATCCAAGTCCACTGACGCTCGTCTGAGTTGATGATCATTGGAAAGAAATTGTGACCAACTTCATGTATGATCACTGAGATCATGCCATGCTTCTTCCTATCACTGTATGAACCATCTGGTTCGGGTCTTCCGTAGTTGAAGCAGATCATCGGGTACTCCATTCCAATTGAAGCGGTATGAACCGAGATTGCTTTGGGATACGGGTATTCGATCGTAAACTTGGAATATGTTTTAAGTGTCTGTGCTACTGCAATCGTTGACCATTCTTCCCATAGTGGATTACCTTCTTTTGGGTAATAGGACATAGCTAAAGGCTCATTCCCATCGCTTAGTTTCACCGCCATAGCATCCCAGATAAACTTTCTGGAAGCACAAAACGCATAATCTCTTACATTTTCTGCTTTAAACTTCCATGTTTTGGTATCAGATGCCTTGGCCTTTTCGTTTTTCTCGGCTTCTTTTTCGGTAACAATAATGACGGGCTTGTCATATGATTTTTTAGCTAGTTCGAATCTCTCCAGCTGCTCTGTGGTTAGAACTTCGCTTGCATTTTGAAGCACACCGGTTGCGCCAACCAAGAAATCAGAAGGTACGGTCAGGTCCACTTCATAATCACCAAAAGTCAAAGCAAACTCACCGCGACCTAGGAATTGTTTGTTTTGCCATCCTTCATTATCTACATAAACGGCCATTCTCGGAAAAAACTGGGCAATGGTGTACAAGTAATTTTCATCCTCTTCAAAATATTCTAACCCAGAACGTCCGCCATTGGTCATTCTATTATTAATGTTGTAGCTCCAGTCGATACTAAAAGACATATTCTCGCCAGTTTTAAGTGGCTGCTCCAGGTCTATACGCATCATCGTTTTGTTGATGGTGTAAAGCATTTCTTTTTCATTACTTCTCACGGATTTTATCTTAAATCCACCGTCATATTCTGAATCTCCAGTTATTCTAAAAACAGCAAAATAGTTTAGTGTATCTTCCATTGCGCTGCGGTTTAACAATGGCGTATCCGAATCCCTGGCTCTTACATTCTGGTCTAGTTGTACCCATAGATATTCAAGATTATCAGGAGAATTATTGTAATAAGTAACCGTTTCACTTCCGGTAATAGATTGATTATCATCATCCAGGACAATTTTCATTTTATAATCTGCCTTTTGTTGCCAATACAGGTGTCCTGGAGCCCCTGAGGCAGTTCTGTAGACATTGGACGTCGGAAGCATTGTTCCTAGCTGTTCAAACTTTTGCTCCCACTCGGTATCCTTCTGCTTTTGATCTTGCGCCATGGTAGACGTGCAGATCAGCGTGGTAATAATAAATAAAATTTTATCCTTCATAGATGGTTATTTTTAGTTGATTAAATCAGTTTTAAGTAAGGAGTATCTAGCATGAGCATTAGTGCTATGCCCCCGACGGCTGACGAAATTACCATTTTCCAATCTCTGCGGGAAACTCCTGAAATTGAGACGAAAATGAAGCCAGTGACCAGAGATAACGCGACTATAATTAGTTGGCCAACCTCTAATCCTATATTAAAGGCAAGAAGTTGTACAATTATTGTTTCATCCTGCCCAAGTAACGCTCTTAAATAATTCGAAAATCCAAGCCCATGTATTAATCCGAAGAAACCTGCATATAAATAGTTATTCAAGATTTTCCCCTCTGCAATCCTGTGATCTTTTATAAAGATATTTGAGAGGGCTGTTATTAGAATGGTTACAGGAATTAAAAACTCAATTAATTCAGGATTAATAGAAATAATCCTTAATGTAGATAGTGCTAATGTAATTGAATGTCCAATTGTGAATGCAGTTACCAATACTAAAACTTTCCTCCAGTCGGAGGACTGATAAAGTGCACAGAGCACAACCACAAAAAGGATATGATCATAGCCATTCAGGTCTAAGATATGATCAAACCCAAGCCCATAATATAGTCTGAAGTTATCCATGGGGTAGCGAATATAATTGCTACTGTAATGACTTAAGAAATGATTTGATAAACGGTATGGAGGTAAGGTCTGTCATTTTTATAAATTTAAGCCATGGTTTCAATCATATTTACCATTGTTTGTATAATACATCCATTTCATGTTTCAGTTACTGATATTAAATACAATAAGGATAAAAAATCGATACAAATAAGTTCAAGAATCTTTCTTGATGATTTAGAGCTAGCATTGCAAGCTTATACCAATCAAGAAGGGCTTGATATTGTGGATGAAAACAACTGGGATTTTATTAACGAAAACCTTAAAAGGTATTTACTAAACAAAATAATACTGAAGGATGGGAAAAATAGAGAATACAAATTAGTCTATGTTGGTATAGAGATAGAGGATGATGTGATGTGGTGTTATTTGGAAGTTGAAAAAGTGAAAAAAATCCAAAGCATAATTGTAACTAATAAGATCTTACATGAAGTGTGGTCAGATCAGGAAAACTTGGTGCACTTCAGAGCTTTTGATCGTGTTAAAAGTGCTAGGCTTTTTAAAGGAGAAGAGAGCCAAATTTTTGAGTGGCAGTAATTTTAATTTCATAACACATCTACAATAAGGTTTAAAATTTTTATTTTTGCAATTCTTTTAGAAAAAGCGTGTAAGAAATGAAAAAAGATATCCACCCCGAATATAAAGAGGTTGTTTTCTTAGATACTTCCAGTGATTTCAAATTTCTTACGAAATCTACTATGACATCTAAAGATACGATCAAGTGGGAAGATGGTAATGAATACCCGGTCATAAAGGTTGAGGTGAGTTCCGCTTCGCATCCCTTCTACACTGGAAAGAAAATTTTCTTGGACACCGCCGGTCGAGTGGAAAAATTTAACAAAAAGTATAAGAAAAAATAAACCATCAGATAAAGAATCATTTTAAAGCCTTCTGTGATACTTAAAGCTCTTTGCACTCGCAAACGGTTAAGTTTGGTTTATGCAGCTCACTTTTTTTGATTCTCCCTCCGCCTGGCAAAAGATGCTACCACTTACTTATACCAGACCAGTGGCTGAGTTGCGAGTAGGGATACTAAAAATTCATGAAAAATGGAGAAAGCTTTTAGGAGGAAAAATCACTACATTTAGAACGAGAGTATACTTAAACGATTTATTTCCCATTCCTAAAACAAAAACCCTCACCATTTTAGGTAATGTTCTTCCTACACGGGAATTGACAGAAATTCTCTCAACGATGGCAGGAAATGAAGTAGTTGTTTCTGGGCAACAATTAATAGCCGGTTACTTTAACCCAAACGAAGAGTTTGCTGTAGGTTCTAGGAGAAAAGTTGAAATTAAGAAAATTGAGAAGATCAACTATCCGTGGGATATCTTTAGCAAGAATGGTATGGAGATTATTAAGGACTATGAACTGATTACAAAAGATCGTACGTCTGAAAGCTTGAAAGACGAGCATACCAGGACCTATGGCAAAGAAATATTTTTAGAAGAAGGAACGAAAATCAAAGCTGCCATTTTGAATGCTGAAAATGGCCCAATCTACCTAGGAAAAGGCTCAGAAATTCAAGAAGGAGCATTGATTAGAGGACCATTTGTTCTAGGAGATCAATCAGTAGTAAATATGGGGGCAAAGATGCGAGGAGATACTACTATCGGACCCTATTCCAAAGTTGGAGGTGAGATTTCAAATTCTGTCATTCAGGGATATTCAAATAAGGGTCATGAAGGCTTTTTAGGAAATTCGGTACTTGGAGAGTGGTGTAATCTCGGCGCCGGTACCAACAATTCTAATCTTAAAAACAACTATACCAATGTGAAAATGTGGGATTTTGAAAGTCATAAATTCAAAGATACAGGACTTCAATTTTGTGGATTAATCATGGGTGATCATTCCAAGTGTGGGATTAATACACTGTTCAACACCGGAATCAATATTGGAGTATCAGCAAATATTTTTGGAGAAGGTTTTCTTAAAGACATCATTCCCTCTTTTGCCTGGGGAGGAGCTTCAGGTTTTTTGACCTATGAGCTTAGAAAAGTATTTGAGACTGCGAAGCGAGTAATGTCAAGAAGAGATAAAGAGCTTACCAATTCCTACGAAGCAATGATTTCACATATCTTTGAAATAACATCTAAATATAGGGTGTGGGAGAATAAATAGATCCATGCAATTTTCGGAAATCCCTGGTCTCGAAGAGCTTAAAAGCCACTTGGTCTCTGCATATGGCAAAGGTAAAATAGCACATGCACAGCTTTATGTCGGAAGACCAGGTACAGCAGTTTTACCCATAGCATTAGCATATGCAAGTTATCTGATGTGCTCTGATAGAGGTGATTATGACAGTTGTGGATCATGCTCAAATTGTTACAGAATCAAGAAATTAATACATCCGGATGTACATTTATATTTTCCTAAGGTATCCTCAACTGAGAGTGGAAAGTATGATAAAGTTATGGCAGAGGCACTTCCAAAATTCAGATCGTTTGCTTATGCTTATCCTTATGGTGATCTTGAAGATTGGGCAACATCGTATGGATATGAAAATAAAAATATCCTGATAGGACGAGAGGATAGTCGTCAGATGTTGAAAAATGTTAGCATGAGATCTGTAGAGGGCGGTTATAAAATTCTTTTTATCTGGTATCCTGAACTTATGAATCCCAGCGCTGCTAATGCTATCCTGAAGATTTTGGAAGAGCCGCCCGAGAAAACGATTTATTTATTGGTTACTTATGATTACGATGGGTTACTAGCAACTATTAAGTCCAGGACTCAACTGGTTACCATTCCACCGAATACCAATGACAATATTAGTGAGTATTTGATAGATACGGGGATAGATAAAGAAAAAGCCCATAAGTTATCCGAATTATCAGAGGGTAAGTTAGGAGTTGCGTTAAAGCTAACGAATGATGAAGATACTAAGGAGTATCAAACTTTTCAATCTTGGATGTTGGCGTGTTGGAATAAAGATCTGACTTCTTTGGTTAGAAGAAGTGAAGATTTTTCCAAATCAGGTAAGACCAAACAGCGTAGCTCACTCAATTATGCTGTTTCGATTATAAGAAATGCAGTTTTACAATCCGGAGGACTGAAGCCGGCGGTAAAGAGTGAAGATGAAAGTGTATTTATAAAAAAGTACTCAGATAGATTAGGAACCAGTAAGTTGGAAAGGATATACCTATTGATAAATGAGGCAATTCATCATTTAGATCGGAATTCAAATCCAAGAATTACCAAGCTAAATTTATCTTTAAATATCATTCGCGTATTGAATGGCTAATAAGCAAAAAGTAACTATTGGCAGACTAGATATCGTAGATCTACCAGACCTCGGGATTAGTAATATTCATGCTAAAATCGATACAGGAGCCTATAGGTGCTCTATTCATTGTAAAAGGGTTTATCAAGATGGAGCTATTTTAAAATTCACTTTACCCACAAATAAGGGATATAAGGAATACGAAACGAGAGAATGGAATAAGAAGATTATAAAGAGTTCTAATGGAAAGGCGCAGCAGAGATACGTTATCAAAACACCAATAAAAATTTTTGGAAAGTGCTTTAAAATTTCGATTTCTCTCACCGATAGAAGCAAAATGAAAAATCCTCTCCTAATAGGAAGAAAAACCCTAAATGGACGATTTATTGTGGATGTGTCCAAGAAAGACCTTTCTTACCAACAAAAATTTCAACACAAATGAAAAGAGAGGTAGTCAAAATTGGAACGAGAAAAAGTAAGCTGGCAATGTGGCAAGCCAACTACGTGGCAAATATATTAGATGCCGGGGGGTATCACTCAGAACTTATTCCTATTGAAACTAAAGGAGATAAAATCCAGCATGTAACGCTATCCAAAATTGGAAGCAAGGGAGTGTTTACGGAAGAACTCGAAACCATGCTTCGGAAAGGCCAAATTGATTTGGCCGTACACAGCGCAAAAGATCTACAGTCCAAGCTTCCACAAGGCTTTGAGGTGCTCTCTTTTTGTAAAAGGGAATCTCCTGATGATGTAATTATTGCTGAAAAGGAAATAGACCTGAATGACCCAACATTGATCTTAGGGACATCATCTACCCGAAGAGTTGCGATGCTCAAGCATTACTATCCGCACATAAAAACCGTGAACGTTCGAGGAAACTTGCAGACCAGGCTTGAAAAACTTAAATCAGGCCGGATGGATGGCTTGATACTTGCGTATGCCGGAGTGAGGAGAATGAACTACGAGAGCCTGATAAAGTACCGGTTTGATACAGAAAGATTTATCCCTCCGGTGGGTCAAGGATCCATTGCCATTGAAATCCATGAAGAATTCGCAACCGCTAAAAAAGAAAAAATAAAACGACTTACCAACCATCATTTAACGGAAAAAATGCTTTTGGCGGAACGTGCTTTTCTGGGCAGAATGGAGGGCGGATGTAGCATTCCTGTATTTGGTTATGCTCAAATTAAATTAGATGGTCAAATTGGATTATCAGGGGGAATAGCCAGTTTAGATGGGAAGCAGCTAATCCAAAGGACCGTATACGGTAATAAACCTGAACCTCTGGGAATATCCTTAGCAGAAGAAATTCTCCAAAGTGGAGGTGAAAAAATATTGAACGATATAAAATCTCTTATGAGCAAATAGCTAGGTTGAACCTTTAGCTTTTCAACAAGGAGTATTAATAATGAAACATTAATAATGTTCATTCCGTATGTAATAGTATTACTATTAAATTTTATAGACATGCTTCGAAAATCGATTCTATTACTTTTTATTGGATTATCTACTATGTTGGTCCGTTCTTTCACAAAGCCTAAAAGGCCTCAGCGATGGTTTTCTATTCGTGATCGGTCTGGCTTTCTGGGTATTTAAAGATGATTCTAATAAATGGATAAGAGTATCATTGAGCTATTGCTGACCTTCAGATGCGTAATTCAAAATTAGCTTTCTTCATGTAAGCATGAATTTAGAGCACCAACAGAGGGTGGATAAATTCAGTGTACGCAGTTGAAAATAGATAGTATACTTACGAAGTGAGCATAAGATTAGATGGCGGATTTATACCAACCGCCAGATGAAAACGGTCCACCGATGCGAATTATGGTGAGTTCCATGTGTGCAATTGAAAATGGATTACATATATATGAAAAACAGAGATTATTACTTTTTAGCTATACAAACTATATTGTTTTCTTTTGTGAGCGTTTTCTTTACAAGAAATGTAACAGCACAAGCTTCGGAAAAATCTTATTTGGGACTTGATTTATCTAATCCTGATGATATTACAACTATAAGCTTAAAAAACAAAGGTTTGAATAGCTTTCCAAAAGAGTTGTTTCGATTTAAAAATCTTAGATTTTTAGATCTTTCAGGAAACAATCTTGAAGAAATACCACCTGACATTATTAAACTTTCTCAACTGCAATTCTTAGATGTCTCTGAAAACAATATTCAAAAATTACCAACTAATTTTTCTCAACTAGATAATCTAAATTCTGTCTATCTGGGTGGAAATAAGGCGTTGGATATAAAACAAGTTTTAACGGTAATTCCTTCTGCCAATATACAGATACTTGACCTTCAATATGATAATATTAAAGAATTGCCCGAAATTATTGGAAAATTTCAACGGTTGAAAAAACTAGTGCTTACAGGAAATCCTATTCAAAATCTTCCAAATTCTATTTCAAGGTTGAGCCAATTGCAAGTCTTATATATCAATGATGATCCATATTTTGACATTGATGAAAATATGGAAATGTTAAATAACCTCAAAAGCCTGGAAGAGCTTCATTTAGAGGAAGATAATCTTAGTTATATCCCTGAAACGCTTTTGAAACTAGAAAACCTCAGATATCTTTACCTAAACAGAAACAATCTTGAAGTATTCCCATTAACAACCGACGAATTGGAATCACTAGAATACTTGGATGTTAGTGGAAATCCACTTCCAAAACTTGAAATGGAAGGTCTGGAAAATAGACTTGCCCCTACAATAAAAATCAATTTTGGTAATTAGAATATGTTCTGGATCGTTCAAAAGGATAATCCCAAGCCAGAGACTTATATCCCGGTGTTTGCCTGTCAAAAATTTGACACAGATCGATTTGAAAATACTGAAAAATTTAAGGTATTTAAGTCAAAAACCAGCGCCGTAACCTACGCAAAGAAGCTCCTAAGTCGGTTTGAAGTTCTGTCTATTCGTCTTTTTTATGAAGAAGGGCATTCTGAGAACCTGAAAAATACAAGAAAAAAGTAGTTTACAGTCCTGATTGCCTAGTGAAGTCACTCATATAATGAGGTGGTAGAATACTCTTTAACCCGCATTATTCACCACAAATAGTGGAGAGTTGATTCAAGTAACTGATTTACAGCAGTTTATATTCATAACGAATGATTTTCAATTCTTCAAATCAGGAAAAAAATTTTGTTGCAGTGCAAGTCCAGAATAGTGCAACTAAAGGGTGACTTTTTTTTTCCAGTATCTTACCAAACCTGTCACGCTCATCCAAGAAGGATTCGCTGCTTCATACTGTCTAATGCCTTGATCGGAGACTCCCTGGTCTCGTAGCTGCTGAGCTGTATAATTCGTAAATATTGGAGTGATTTCTTCATTGCTCATTCCTATTTCCCATTTTGCTTTCATCCAAAACGACCAATCATCCAAAACGACCTTCAGTTCATTCATGTGTTGCTCAACTTTACTTTCTTCACCAAAGTGTGTTAATACCAATTTTTCAGGATTCTTTTTTAAAATTAGATTGATCGAGTTTTTCCAGTCTTCAATATTAATATCCGGAGGCGGACATGGTGGAACTACAGGGCCACCATCAATTTTTACTCCTGCCACATCTCCTGTGAAGATAATATCCTCTATTTTCCACGCAACATGATGCTTGGCATGTCCGGGAGTATGAAAGGCAGTAAAACTCTTGCCTCCAATATTTAGGGTTTCTTCATGATTTACCCTCCTTAACTGTTCTTCAGGAATCCTTTCCATTTTCCCCCACAATGTGTCCATTTGATCTCCATAGATCATAGTGGCTGAGGCAATAAGTTTTGTAGGATCTTGCATGTTATTAGCCCCAAATGGATGCAGGTAAATGGTGGCTCCTTTTTCGGCAAAAGCCCAGGCAGCCCCTGCATGATCAAAATGAATGTGGGTCAATAAAACATGCTTTACCTCCTCAATCCTTAATCCTTTTGCTTTTAAGCTCGAAGTTAAACTTGAATAGGTACTGTAGGGCCCAGATTCTATCAGAATCAATCCGTCATCCGATTCAATACAAAAAGATGCAACAGCATGATTATAATTTTGAAAATGTAAGTCAAGGGTGTGGTACATAATTCGTTTCTTTGGCATTAAAAATACAAAAATGAACGACTCAAGATATTTTCAAGATCATATGCCGGAAAACGTCTGTTTTGGGTGTGGGCATAACCACGAAGGCCTTCAAATCAAAAGCTACTGGGATGGAGATGAGTCTGTATGTGATTGGAAATCACAAGAAAAATATCATGGATGGACCGATCTTATGAATGGAGGGATCATGGCTACACTTATTGATTGTCATTGTATGGGGACGGCTATGGCAGATGCTTACCAACGAGAAGGTAGAGCCTTGGATTCCTTCCCGGAATATCGCTATGCAACCGGAACGCTTTCTGTTAAATATCTGAAACCTACCCCCAATACAAAAGTGCAGTTGCGAGCAAAAGTGCTAGAAGCTAAGGGAAGAAAAACAACCTTAAGGTGTGACTTATGGGACGAAAAAGGTAATAAAACCGCAGAAGCAGATGTAGTTGCCATCCGTGTTTTTGATAGCAGTCAAAACGAAAAATCAGTGTTCAAAAGCTAACGTTCAAAGTAGAGCAGGGCGTTTTACCTTCCCGCTCCCTCACAGACCCGTATCAGCGGCTTTCCGTCATCCGGTTCATCTCAAGATCGATTTCGCTTTTTGATAGCGGTGATAGATCTGGTTTTTCAAGAGATAGCCATCCTACGATGAGTTAGACCTATTTCTCTCAGTCCCAGATCGATTTACTGCCTCGACAGTTCAACCACTTACATAGTTGACCCTTCCACTTGTTCATAGAACGCTGCTATGACATTACCATTAAAAGGTCCATGAAGTGGTCTCTTTCATCGTAGTATTGCTTATCCCTTGGACCGGGCATAAGCCCAAGGGATTGGTAAACATCACTGGGTTGTTGTAATTCGCATAGTAGAAGCTGTGGCCTGGGTCATCACTAGAACATTTTTATGGAACCACTTGTGTTAGAATCAATGGCGTTTTTCGTTTAGCTCGTAATGCTTTGTCCGAAAAAGAAAGCTGATCCAACATCTGCAACCTCATATATTACCCCTACGTTGGCGCGAGGTGTGCCGAGAAGTGAAAGCTCGGAAAAAAAGTTCTTTCACATACTATGATTGAGGCCGTCTGCCCACCCCACGGTGCTGCATCGGTAACGAGGCGGTGTAAATCAATTACTTGAATCAATATGCCACTATTTGTGGTGAATAATGTAGGTTAATCTTCAATCGATATTTAGTCAGTTTTAAAGATCAATAACAATCCGCTTTAATTGTTCCCGTTGCTTTGAAATCATCAAGTGGTTTGTTTAAGCAACGCCGGGTTACCTCATCTAATACTGCTTCTACACCTTGCTGCATTTTTAATGATCCACATATCATGATCACACTATCTTTAGCAAGAATTTGAGTGATTAATTCTTCCTTTTCTTTAATAAGGTCCTGAACATACGATGGATTTTGTTTAATTCTGGAAAAAGCCGTTTGTATTTGACTTAAACGCCCATCTTTTGTGAATTGGTAGAGCTGTGACCGATATAAATCAAACGAGGTCTCATTTTGCCCCCCCCAGAAGAGTGAAATAGGTATTTTCTTTTGGTTATTCTCTATCATACCTAGAAATGGCGCAATGCCTGTCCCATTAGCAATCATCAATACATGATGAGCATATTCGGGAAAGTGAAATGAGGCGTTTTCATGAAAAGAAACCCGAAGCAACGCGTTTTTTTCCAGCGTTGATAAATACCCTGAAACTAATCCATTAGGGTGTTTTTTGACACTTAGCAAAACAGAGCGCTTATCTTTTGCAACTGACATGGAATACTGGCGGTCCATGCGGTCTTCTTCTGCTCTGTACACTAACAAGTCTCCGGATTGCATACTTTTAAGATGGCCGTTCTTTGCGGCAAGTTCTAAGAGAAATGTAGCATCTTCATTGTTTTTAGAAAATTCTTTCTTAATTACTTTTAAATTTACCCACTCAATTTCGGGTACTTTCGTTTTTACGGAGAGTTGTACTTCTATTTGATCTTGAAATAATTGCACCCATTCATCAAAATCCTTTACCGAACGATTATTAATGGTTGTGAGAGGAATTAATTCTTCTGCTTGGTGATTGGACTTTAAAGCACAGTTGACATCAATCGCAAACTGGCAGAAATCAGGATATTTAGTAGAGCCAAAACCCACTACAGCGTAAAGAAAAGGACGATTTTTTTTCGTTTCATTGAACTTTTCGATGAATTGTCCGGCGTTAGCAGGGGGTCCTCCGGCACCATAGGTAGATGTTACGATAATCAAATGTTGCATCATCGGGAAATGTACAAAAGCATTCATTTCTAATAAGTACGATTTCTTACCTGCATCCAATAGAGATTCGTGAAGCGCTTGAGCAAAAAGGAGCGTTGTTCCCATCTCCGAGCCATAAGCGATGATAATGGTACTTTCTTCTTTTTGGTGAGGGTTTGCGACTTTTGTTTTCTCAGCAGCTCGCTTCAAATAGATTTTGAAGCCGGAGAACATGAAAAAAAGCGTACTTAAAGAGGTAAGTCCTAGTAAGATGGCCCACCAAGGCTGCCCTTCTGCAGTATGAAGATTGAATGACAATACTGATAATTTTTGGGTGATTGAGTATTCAATTTCACTTACTACCTCGCCTGTCAGTTGGTTTATCAATAGTTCTCTATTTTCTAACTTCAACTCAAAGAAATCATCTACAAATTCTGAAAAAGGGAAAACTAACTCATTAAGTTCTCCTACGTTACTTGTTTGAAAAATAGGGAAATCCGCTTTGGCTAATAGAGGTTCTTCTTTTAGATCCTCAAAGTCAATTGTATGCTTAGCTATGGATTTGGGAATAACTGAAAAACGCTCCAGGAAAAGATAACCTCCCGTTAGACCGATCACAATCATAACTATTAGGAATATTTTTCCAAGCTTGGTATGATAGTCACGGTAAAATTCATCTTTGATTACTTTTTTTAGATAAGAGCGTAACCCTCCTTGTTTTTTAAGTACCAGTACAAAGCCCGTTACACTGATAAATAGTAATATTATGGCTGTTAATCCAACCAAAAACCGACCGATTTTTCCAAAAAACAGCGATCGATGAAGCATACGACAAAAATCAAAGAGAGCTGGTATTTCAATCGGTGATCCTAATTTTTCTCCATTAAAAGGATTTATGTAGAAAGTTTCTTCACCCTGATCTCCAAAAATGTTCACCTGAATAAATCCGTTAGGATCTTTTTTTACGCTGGAAATCTCAAGATGGTTTCTAGCTAGACTTTGAACCAGCTCGGCCAGTGTAAGATTTTCCGCATCTTTAACCTTGTAGTCAAAGGATCCTTCATAAACCGGTTCAAAAGATAAGATTGCACCTGTGATAGATGCAATCAACAAAAAAAGTCCTGAAACAATGGCCAACCACAAATGACTAATTCTCCAAAGAGAGATGGTCATTGGGTCTGTTTATTTAGTGATAATACGGACGTATCTAATGTAGCCGCTCCCTTCGATGGTTTTTCCAACTATTTCATCAGATAATTCTAGCTCGATATCTTTTGTATGATAGAGGCCATCTTCTACTGAGCTTTCAAAACGCAGCCTATATCCAACATTTAACTTCTCCGCATCTATCTCTAGCATAGCTACTTTCCTACTACCACTCTGGATAGAAGCCCCTGTGATCCCATCAATATCTTCGCCCATAGATTCGTAAAATTCATACCATGTTGGTAAATCTGGATACCACTCCTCTTCATCTCCACCAACAAACAAAGTTTTTTCGTAGTTTCCGTCTGGTTTAACCAATGAAGCAATCACATAAGCGCCCTCACCTCCATAATTCGTAAGTTGGATCAAACATCTGTAACGTGTGATATCTGCTGAAACGATTTTCCAGGAACTTCCTGCCATAGATCCAAAAACCAGCAGGCTTAACATTATCATCTTTTTCATAATTCCCTCTAAATTCTAAATAGAATATACAAGTTAATCCGGAACAAAATTATTAGCAGACATTAGCCTGTTCATTCTCCTCCCGTTCTTAAAAAATCGATATTTGTATTTTTTTCAGAAAGTAGTTCGTTAGCTTTTGCCAGATCGTATGCTGATTCGTCAAATTCAGTTGTCATGTTTTTATCCGCTCCTGCTTCTATGAGATATTTTAATAATTCATCATCATCAACCTGCATTGCGGCATAATGAAGCACGGTCTGTCCATTGTTGTCCTTAACATTAATATTTATTCCAAGTTCAACCAAATATTTTAACAGCTCTACATTCTGCTTGTCAATTGCTGCATGTAATAATGTAGACCCATCTTTCTGAGTAGATAATGGATCATAATCTAAACTCACTAAATAATCCATTTTATCTATGAAAGTTTCCATATTTTGGTGGGCATCAACAAGATGATAGCCCAAATCATAGCCTTTTTTATCAATGACTTTAACATCCGCTCCTTTGGATTCAAGATATTTCGCTACCTCTAGCTTGTTATATTTCAAAGCTCGTGTAAAACTAGAAATACCATCTTTATTTTGCAGGTTAATATCATCCGTGCTTTTCTGAATCAATGAAATAATTTCCTTATTCCTTTTGGCAGAAGCATTAATCAACACATTATTTCCTTCTTCATCAATTTGATTTACATCAACTTCTTTACTCAAGAAATATTCAAACACTTCTTTGTTATCGGTTCGAAATGCCAAGTTATGAAGTGCATTTTTTCCTTCTTTAGAAACAATCGTAGGGTCTAGTCCCAATCCTTCTAAGTATTCATAGAAAGTACGTCCTGTTTCTTCATCCGAATAACCATATCTGGTACTGGCGAATAGAATAGCATTTTCATTCGTTTCGGCATTTTTACGAATATCAACACCATATTCATTAATTAATCGCTCCATAAACGCTTGATTACCTGTCTTTGCTGCATGATTGAAAATACCGTTTCCATTTTCATCAACACTATGTATGTCAAGCCCTTTATCCAAAAAGTATTCCACCATTTTACCTGTTTTCGTTCTACCTGCGTATGCAAGTAACGCGTTTCTGCCTTGGCGGTCTTTTTCTGAAATTACATCTGCTCCAAGCTCAGCAATGTAATCATAGATGGCTTGATTTTCCTGACCGGTAACTGCTGCGAACATAAAAAGAGAATATCCATGTTGATCAACAATGTTAGTATTAGCGCCCTTTTTCACTAAAAACTTCATCAAGTCCAAATCTCCTTTGTATGCGGCCCAAAAAATGTAAGTACGGGCATCATGAGTAAGCTTATTTACCCCGTTCCCATCATGGTCCAACAATAATTTAACGGTCTCTATAGGATTTTTCTCCAAAATTGCATAGCTAATCGCATCAAAGTTGTGTTCCGTTAGCTCGATTGGTGAATTACCTTCTGCTATTTTTGACTTTATTTCTTCTAGGGATGGCTGCGCCTTCCAAAATTTCCTGTCATGAAATATATTGTCGTTTTGACATAGTGCATCAAAACATATCACAATCAAAGTGAAAATGGTAATTATGAATAAAAATAACTTCCTCATATCTGGTTTGAATTTTACATATAACTTAAACTAAGAATTAGAGGTTACATAATTAGTAACCCCTACTCACAGCGAATTTTAATTGTTCTGTGTGCATTTTTTTTAAAATTGCATCACTTTACGTTACTATTTTAAATATAAAAGATAGTCGCCCAAAAAGGGCGACTTCCCGATTAGCCTCACATGAACACAATCAAAAGAGGCAGAGTCTTAAGTTAAAACCAGGATTATTTTCCAAGAATGCTCTTTACTTTATCTTTTAAATAAGGACATCCGGAATCTATTATACCCTGTAATAACACCTTGTATTTCATATCTGGATTTTCATAAATTTTATTTTGAAGACCAACTATAAACTGATCGTATTCTTCTATTTCACTCATTTCGTTATTGATAAATAATATGGAACGCATCGTACAAAGTCAATGACTCCCGGATATAGCACAACAAGCCCTTCACATCTTCCTTGGATAAACAGAATCCTATCCAAGCCATTGGATTTTTAACTATGGCCATTTGCTTCCCCATAAAGTCATAATGATAATCTTGCTCACGTAACTCCTCAAGTACGCATTTAAATTGATTTAGCTCTGCAGCCGTGAATGAAGCACAACAACTATTATAAGTCAATGAAAATGTCTTACATCCTTTGCAAAAAGTGATTTGACAATTATTTCCTTCAAATAAATTGATGTATTGGCTTATTTCACACATATATCTTATTTTCCATTTGTGCCTCTTCTCACTGCACATTGGTGTGCAGTGTAAGAGGACTTAATTTATTATTTTCCCTTTCATTCACTGAAGAGAATACTTTCTAAAGAGATCAAATTGATTCCTTATTTAGAATCAATCCATATAAGACAAAGTTGTTTGTTTATTTGATATAATGCAATATTCGGGTGTATTATTTAAGTAGATTTTTTTTAATTTTTTTAAAATCTGAAGTTAATTCATCAATTGCACTACTAATCTAGATTCGTTCTAAGAAATAATCTTATGTCCAGGCTCAATCTTTCTTTACTAGATCGTGGAAGAACATCATTTCGCTTACATTGTACATTACGACTTTGTAAATTCTGCAAGCATTGATTCAAACGAAAGGTTACCTTTTGCAAAGGATTCTAGTAGCTTTAAGGTGACAATAAATTTTAGATGAAATTATCTTCCATTCATTCCAAAGAGCCCTATACAATCATTCACATTGAAGAAAATGAATTGACACACCGCTTGTATGACATGGGGATATTTCCTAATCAAATTATTGAGGTAATAGATAGAGCTCCTTTAGGAGATCCAATGGTCATTCAGATGGATGGACAATTAATTATGCTCAGGCTTAGTGAAGCCGACCTTATAACGATTGAATAAAAATAGCGATTTTGGCAAAAAAAATTGCACTTGTTGGTAACCCAAACGTTGGTAAAAGCACCATTTTTAACTTATTGACCGGACTTAACCAAAAAGTAGGAAACTACCCTGGCGTAACGGTAGATAAAAAATATGGCTCGCTAAAAATCAATAATGAAAGCATTGATGTGGTAGACCTCCCAGGTACTTATAGCATTTATCCAAAAACAGAAGACGAAAAAGTAGTATATCAGTATCTTACAAGTGATACTCCACCCGATATTGTATTAGTAGTTGTAGATGCTGCAAATCTTAAAAGGAATCTATTGCTTTTTACTCAGGTCTACGATTTGAAAATTCCTGTGATACTTGTGTTGAACCGAATTGACCTCGCAATAAAGGATAACCTAAATATTCCTTACAAAAAATTAAGTTCGCTCATGGGAAATATCCCTTTAATTGCTGTTAATGCCAAAGGTGGAGATATTCAAGCATTAAAAAGTGCGATCAGTTCTTTTGAAAAACCTACATCCTGGCAACCCTTTTATAAAGGTCAAAATGGAATCGACCAATTAAAAGAAACGGAAGAACGACACAAAAAAATTAACAAACTTCTAAAATTTCTTACAAAAGAGGGCCAATGGAACACACATAAAACCACGAAGTATATTGATCGCCTGCTTATTCATAAAGTATGGGGTTATGCCATTTTTCTGGCCATTCTTTTTGTGATATTCCAGTTCGTATATGTCTTCGCTAATTTTCCTATGGATTTAATTGACCGCTTTTTTGTCAATTCCAGTTCATATTTATCCTCTATATTTCCATCAAGCGCGCTTACCTCTATGCTTACAGAGGGCATAATACCAGGAATAGGAGGTGTAGTTATTTTTATTCCTCAGATTGCCTTCCTCTTTCTATTCTTGACCATTTTGGAGGAAACAGGATACATGACCCGAGTGGTGTTCATTATGGATAAAATTATGAGACCTTTCGGGCTGCACGGAAAGAGCGTTGTGCCGCTAATTTCAGGAGTAGCTTGTGCCATTCCTGCTGTTATGTCCAGTAGAGCAATTGATCAGCCCAAAGAGCGTCTTATTACCATTTTGGTCACACCATTGATGAGCTGTTCTGCCAGGTTACCGGTCTATGTTTTACTTATATCCTTAACTATTCCTAATACTTTAATTCTTGGTGTATTTCACTTGCAAGGGCTAGTACTTTTTAGCATGTACCTTTTAGGATTAATTGCTGCGCTGGTTTTTGCAATGCTTTTCCAAACCATCTTATTGACGAAATCCAAAAGTTTTTTGATCATGGAAATGCCAAGGTACCAACTTCCCAAGATTAAAAATACATTATTCAATGTTTACGAAAAATGTAAAGCATTTGTGTTGGGAGCCGGTAAAATCATTTTGACTATCTCTATAATATTGTGGGTGTTAGGTTCTTATGGGCCAAACTCATTTAGCCAGTCAAAGAATTCAGAGGAATTGATTTCTCAAACTTCTCTCGAAAGCTCCTTTATTGGAATTATGGGAAAACAAATAGAGCCAATAATAAAACCATTAGGTTATGATTGGAAAATCGGTATTTCATTACTAGCTTCTTTTGCTGCTCGTGAAGTCTTTGTTGGCACCATGGCTACCATTTACAGTATTGATTCTGAAGATGCGGAAATGTCACTGTTAGCTAAAATGAACGCAGAGATAAATCCTACAACTGGACAAAAGCGATATGGACCGGCAACAGGTATTTCGTTAATGGTTTTTTATGCTTTTGCCATGCAATGCATGAGTACTTTGGCCGTCACAAAAAGGGAAACGAAAAGCTGGAAATGGCCTTTAGTACAGCTTGGGTATATGACTGTGCTTGCTTATTTTGGGGCACTTTTTACATATCAGATTATTTCTTGATAATAAACTCTACTATACTTATTTTCATTTAACCTTTGTTTAGGATTACATGCAATTATTAATGTTCTAAAATCCACAAGGCCTAATTATAGAAAGGAAAGTTAAAAGTAATAGTTAATGGTAAAAATCTGATCAAAGGAGAAATTATTGACAAACTGGAAACCGAAATTAGAACTGTTCCCGTCACCCTCTACTGTTTCGTTAATTTCAAAGTCTCTGATAGTACGTTTTGTATCACTATAATCAAGGAAAAATCTTGAGAGTGTTGTTTCTACCGAAAGTTCATTCAAGACAAAGAAATAAATGCCTACTTCAGCATCAATAGCACCTCTCCAAGTTTCATTTTCTCTTTTAAAATTATCAATCACTATGTTGGAAGAGTCGATAATGTCAAAACTTATAGATTCATTCGTGTATACATCACGAATTAAGTCAATACCGGCATTTAAAAACACCCCAAATCTGTCGGAATAAGGAAAATATCTTCTTAAGAATCCACCTACGCCAAAAGACCTCTCCGATATTTCGCTTTGGTTTTCGAATGTATCTCCTACACTTTCATATTCTGAATTTCGCCCAATAAATCTTAACCGTATCCCCACCATTTTGAAATCTGCATAAATTCTACCGTAATAAGGAGAAATCGAATAAAATAGGCTATTTGATGATGCTGTCATCGTCGGATCTAATGAATTCACAAAAGGAAATTCATTTTCAGCATCATCTTGAGAAAAAGAGATCCCACCACCAACTATCCTGTTTCCAGTTGTTAGCGCATCTTGTGCGAAAAGGGAGATGATACTTGTGCCTGAAAGAAAAAGCGTAAAGAGTGTTTTCATTATTGTTGGTTCTTATCTTATTTCATCCAAAAACCAGACCATCAACCATGTATTTGATTGAATGTAGAAACAGAACTAGAAAAATAACTACCTATAGTGATTTGTAAATAGCTATAAGTAGCGATTGAACTATACAGTAACGGCATCCATCTTTGCATTTCGATAAGATACTACATAGTGGAAATCAAACTAAATTATCTATCCTGTGTTCTGATAAATACTCCTCTAATTTTACCTAGAAGGGTTGTATTTGCAGGATCATTGATGAGTAGTGGATATAGATTTTTCTCTTGTATTATTGTAGATATTCCCAATAATTATCAAAATGTCTAATAGGGAGAGAAAATTTAAATCCATGCTTCAATATTGCTAAAGGAATAACTACAATTATATGGCACTAGCGATCTTAACTATATCATGTTTTTTACTTTATTCCACGTCAAAGTACTTTCCTGAACCAGGAATAAAAAGAATAAACAAGAATAAGAGAGAGGTCATTTTGATAGCCAGTGTTTTAGCTCTGCTTTCATTATTCATGTTCACTTATTCCTACGATTTTGCGACATCATTGGTGTTTTGGATAATTGCATTTATGACTTTACTTTCTGCAATGATTCTATCATTAAAAATGACTTTAAAATCAGTTTGGGTATGGGGTGGTTTGTGTTTGACTTTTATTCTAGTTGATTTTTTATAATGCCAGCAAAAAAACAATATCTATCATCAGGATGGAGAAGATTTAGCAAAATCTTAGCTATCATTTTTGGTGCTTACGCTGCGACAGCATCACTTCATATTGCACTTGCTAAGAATATACCTAATGATACACCCGTGTTATTGACCTCAACGTATTCTTCTTTCTTATGCTGGGTTGGATTGATGATTATGGTATTTATGATCAAAAGAGCATGGGTTGGATGGAGTATTTTAGTAGCGATAACGGGGATTAGTAGTCTTCTAATTTTTATTTGAATATGAAAAAGCTAAAAGGATTAGGCAATAAAAATTATAACGTACTTTTCCACACCCACACAGTTGCCGGGATAGTGATCAGTTTTGCCCTTTTCGTCATTTTTTATGCTGGTTCTTTTGCCCTTTTTAGAGGTGAAATTGCACAATGGGAAAATCCGGATATGCGACAGCCGGTTCGAGAAAATTTCGACCTTGATACTGTATTAATGAAAATAGACAGTGTTTATGGTCTCAACTATTATGAAAACATAAGTATTTTCCCTCCTAATGAAGAGGCACCTGTAGCATATGTATACGGTGCATTCAATAAAACAGATACAACTACTGAGCGAATGGCTGCTTACATCAGTCCGATAGATATGTGTGTTCAGGATGTTAGAGAACCACTAACTACTGTTGGTGACACCATTTATTTTCTGCACTACTTCAGACAAATACCTGTTATAGGGCTGTACTTATCAGGGTTCGTTGCGCTCTTTTTTCTTTTTGCCATTATAACAGGCTTACTGATTCACTGGAGAAACCTTCTAACGAAATTTTATGCATTTATAAAAGAAGGGAAATGGAAGACTATTTGGACAAACGCTCACACCGTACTTGGGGTAATAGGGCTACCTTTCCAAATGATCTATGCTATTACAGGCGCATTTTTTGGGCTTCTAATTTTGATCTTGCTTCCGGCTACCTTTTTGCTTTATGAAGGTGATCAAGAGAAATTAGTAAATAAAGTGAATCCCGCAGCTGCTTTAAAAGTGGATAAGGATGCACCTCCATATGAGCACCTTTCTTTGACTGAACTTGGGGAAACTATTAAGCAAATGTATCCGGAACACCATCTTAATTCAGTACTCGTTAGAAACTACGGAAAAGAAGATGCACTGGCATTCTGGCGAATCAATGGAGATGGTATCCTTTCTTCAGGTAACCTGGCTATGCGATTGAAAGATGGAGAGGTCTTGGAGGAATACAGCATTATTCCTAATAAAAGAAATTACAGTTACTCAGTAGTTGATTTCATTACGAAACTACACTTTGGAAGTTTTGGGGGATATGCTATGCGAATCATTTATTTCACGTTGGCAATGATTACCTGTTTTATGATTATAAGCGGAGTTTTGATTTGGAGAACTGCCCGAGATAATAACAAGTATACCTTAAAACAACGACTATTTCATCACAAAGTCACAAAATGGTATCTGGCTATTTGTCTTTCTATGTTTCCTGCATTTGCTATCCTGTTTCTCTCAAATAAATTTATACCTATTGACTTGGAAGATAGAGTGGATTTAGTAAATAAAATTTTCTTTTTAAGCTGGCTCAGTCTTACCATTATTGGGCTTTTCTGGAATAAATATTCCCAACAAAATAGAAATTATTTAATCATTGGTGGTTTTCTCTCTCTCTTTATACCTATCATGAATGGCATTGTTACTGGAGGTTGGATTTGGGAGATGTGGAAGATGTATCCTTGGGTTGCCTATATTGATTTGTTTTGGCTTTTTGCCGGAATAGTTTCACTATATCTCTCGTTTTTTGTACTTAAAGTCAAAAAAACCACTGATACTCCACAGCCGCTTGTAATGAAAAGTGGTATAAAAGAATCTGAAGATAGAAAAGTAATATTAAATCCGAAACCAAGCTTTAAGCAACCAAGATTGAAGCCTGAACTAGCAATCACTGGCCTAAATAAAGCTGGAGCGAAACAATAAAAACACACAAGTATGTCATTTTATATAGATAATAAAGTAGGACTTTTTGTAGGGTCAGACACAGGAAATACCGAAGAAATTGGTAATATGCTCCTTGAGCGATGGAGCATATCCGAAATTGAATTAATAGAAGCATCTAATATGACCGTAGAGGATTATGACCGCTTCCAAATCATCATCATTGGATTGCCTACCTGGTATGATGGAGAGCTACAAAGTGATTTTGAAGCCTTTTTCGATGAGTTCAAAACCATTGACTTCTCTGGTAAGGCCATAGCCATGTTTGGTCTGGGGGATCAAACCGGATATCCTGAGTTTTTCGTTGATGGGTTAGGAATCCTAGGACAGGTGATGGTGGAGAACGGAGGATATATTTTCGGTATGTGGCCTAATGAAGGTTATGAATTCGATAAGTCAAAGGGACTTTATGACGATAACTTTTTTTATGGACTTGCTTTAGACTTTGAAAATCAACAGGATCTCAATGAATCCCGATTGGAGACCTGGATTCAGCAAATAGAAAAAGAAATTGAAGAAATGGTGGAAGCATAGAACGTATGCAAATTCTCTTTGGTAATAAATGAAAAATTAAGTTCATTGACTTATTTACTGATTAAACAAAGGGGCTACAAACCATAAAAACCAATCTTTTCATCAAGCCAGGTTTTGAGAATTAGCTGATTTATAGCGAAAATCTCTCATGTGAATCCTTTCTACTCTTTGTATCTATCTTAAAATGTTTATTTAAACAGTCACGTAATCTTATTTAAATAAGCTATTTTTTGAATGACTTGAAATTCGTTTTAGTCAGAGTGATCTCAGAAGAAAATAGAACTAATTGAACTAGGCATTAACCTTAATAAAACCCGCCTTTTGGCCCAACTCTTCGTTACTCAAAATTTCAAAAGCCTCATTTATGACCAAATAAACTACGTTTTTGAAATTCCGAAAGCCTTGATTTGAACCAAAAATTCAGTTTTGCAAAAGATTCTATTCAACACTGTAAATCAATTGCCTGAACCAACCCGCCACTATTTGTGGTGAATAATGTGGGTTAGCATGCATACAAACACATTTGGATTTGAAAATCTGCTGATTTGTTGCGCTTGCTTTATCTGAATGATCCACTTCTTTATTTGCAGTTTGCCAGACCTATTTATTAAATGCCTAATTCAATAAACTTAAATGTTGAATGTTACTTTAAAATGACAAGCTTCAAGATAAAATTAACTTTTGCTAACCCACTCAAAGAATATTTCTACCAGCAATAGTCAAATCTAACCCTTTGGAAGGTTACTAATTTTTAACCTTTTCTAGTTATTGTTTTTGAAGACTTTGGAACACAATTTTGAGCTTATTTAAAATGATTCTAAATTATAAAAGTTCAAAATGATACGAAAAAATTCCCTATCTCTAATTGTTTCGGTCTTCTTTTTGCTATTTTGTTCGGATTTTGACGAAGTAGAATTTACTGTTCTTCAGCCAGATGCCGGAGAAGATTTCCTTTTTTTTACTTCAGAAAGTGGGACTCAGATCCCCCTAGATGGTTCAGCTTCAACAGATGTTAATGACCTCGGATTTACTTATTCATGGGAAATTGCAACATCTCCTGAGGGCACTAGTCCATCCATACAAAATGCAGATTCTGCAACACCAACTATCATGATTGATGAGGGTACCTCAGGTCGGATAACAGTCTCTATGATCATTGCCAGAGGGGATCAGCAGGCTAGAGATTTTGTGAATATAGACGTTAATCCACAGATTGCTAATGTCCTTTTGGTAAACGGAATTGATAGTGATGAATCTGCCAACTTAAAGATTCCATCAGCGAGTATCATTGGAAATGAGGTCACAGCTTTATCAGTTGATAATATCTACTACGATATCAATCTTAGCCAAAGTGCAGATGCCAATGGAAATGTTTTGATTGAGGTTGATTTTAATGGCGCTACGCTTTTAGCTACACAAGCCATGCAAGCACTCCAAAGCTATACCATTTACTTAGTAGGTTCATTGGAAACACCTGAGTTGCTCATTGTTGCAAAAAGGTATAACCAAAATACGATACAACCAGGTTTAGTTGGTTTGGATGCTACAAACCTATCAAGTAGTGTGAGCGGTATGGTTCTTTTTATTGACGCAACGGCCGTAGGATTTACTATTCTTCCTGCGGATGTGCTTTTTGGGAGTCTGGGAGTTACCGAAGCTTTGGGCTCACTTGATTTCAAAGACAATGCTGAATTGTTGTTCCCAACTGCCTCTATATTCCCCATTCCCATATGGGCTACCGTAGACGGTGAAAGAGTAAGCAATGATGTAAACATCACCCTCAATAATACCGATGATGGCCAATTTGGAACATTTATTCTCTACGAGGATGCCTCAGCAGAATTTGGTAATACACTCACATTTATAAATAATAGTGCATTACTCACACCATAATTTTTGCAATAATTAGACAAAGTAAAGATGAAAAAGACAATTATTTTTATACAAGTTACAATACTAAGTGTGACCATGTCTTTAGCTCAAAACGGAGCTATTTCAGGATTGGTCACTGATACCGAGAATGAGCCAATACCAGGGGCGTTGGTACGATTAAATCCATCTTCACTAGGCAGTGTTTCGGATTCAGACGGTGAATACATAATAGACAAAATTAAGGCAGGTAAATACACGCTGGAAGCTTCTTACCTGGGATTCGAACTTTTTATTAAAGAAGTAACAGTTGGTTCTGAGGAGCAAATCGTCGTAAATATTGAAATGGAAGAATCTGCTTATGCATTACAGGAAGTAGAAGTTATTGGAAGAACTCAAACAGAATACACACCCGATGTTACTTTCTCTGCAACCCGTACAGGTGCTACCATAAAAGAGGTGCCTCAAAGTATTGCGGTACTCAACAAAGAAATTCTCATGGATCAGCAAATCTTCAGGGTGGCTGAAATTTCTGAAAATGTAGCGGGAATTACCCAGTTTCGCCCAGATCAATTTACCTCACGGGGATTTAGTATCAAACAAGATTACATTAATGGTAATCGCGTAGTCGTATCCACTGATTTTTCTGCTACTTCATTCACAAGCCATTATGAACGAGTTGAAGTGGTAAAAGGTCCGGCTGCGGCACTTTTTGGGAATAGTTCCCCTGGTGGAATTGTGAATGCTGTGACTAAAAAACCCCTGAAAAACCGTCGTGCATCTGCTAGTTTCACCTTTGGCAGTTTTGATACATTTAGAGCAACCACAGATATTACCGGGCCGCTCAATGAAGAGAAGAATTTACTCTATCGTGTAAATGTAGCTTGGGAAAACGCAGAGACTTTTAGAGACTTTCAAATCAACAGAGGCTTACTTATTGCACCTTCTATCTCTTATTTCCCTGATAATAAAACGAGCATCAATGTAGACTTGGTGAGCACGCAGGCAAATGACCAAGCAGGTGTAGATAGAGGGATGCCCGTTTTGCAGGGTGATTTATTTGCATTGCCCATTAACTTTAACACAGCAGAGCCTTATGATAACAGACAAAACACCAATACTTTACTCACAGTAAGTGCAAACCGAAAGGTTACAGATTTTCTTTCTTTTAATGCCTCTTTTTCACGATCCGATTTCGATCAGAATTTTCTCGAAACCCGATCTTCCAATCAATTTACCGATGACGGATCCGAGTTAATTCGAGCGGTAAACGACCGAGTAACCACCGCATCCTCTAATTTTCTAGCGACCTACTTGGTAGGGAAATTCAAAACGGGATCATTTCTGAAACATGAGCTTGTATTAGGGTTTGATTACTTTGAAAATGATCAAACAGGCGTAACCAGATCTGCTTCCGGGGAAGTCAACGGTGTCCCTAATCTTGTTTTTAGCGATAGAGAAGTCTTTGAAAGTCTGGATGAGTTGCTATTAAACTTAAGTGAGGCAGCTTTGGCTTTTGATCTAGAGAATAGCTACAGGGGCTACTATATACAAGACTTGATTAGAATAGGAGGTCGTTTAAACATCCTCGCAGGTCTTCGATATGAAGACCTGGATCAGGCAGGACTAGAGGGTGATGGTGTAGACTTATCAGATGCAATCGACAATACGGTTCTTTTGCCACGCTTTGGTCTTACTTACAAATTAACTGATCAGATCAATTTATTTGCTAGCTATTCTGAATCGTTCAACTTACAAAATTTTCCCACAGGGGTAAATTCGCTCAACCCGGGAGAAGCCTTTGACCCACTTGAAAGCGATCAGATTGAATTTGGAACAAAAACCTCATTCTTCAATAATCGCCTGTTAGCCCAGGTATCCTTTTACGCAATCAATCAGAGTGGACGTTTGATTGAGGATCCTTCAAATACAGGTGGAATTATTCGATTGATTCAGCTCGGAGAAGAAGAGAGTCAAGGGGTTGAACTTGATATCACTGGTAGCATATTACCGAATTTGTCTATAACTGCAAATTACGCTTACAATGATGTGGAAATTACTGAAGTTGAAGATGAAATTTCTGTATTAGAACTTGAAAACAATAACCCTCAACACACTGCTGGCTTTTGGGGAAAGTATACGTTGACTGATGGACTTCTGCAAAATTTGGGAATAGGCTTGGGGCTCCGATATGTAAGCGATAGTCAGACGATTGACCCTGCTGCGAATCTGATTGATAATGTAATCAGCTTCCCAAGCTATTTCACTGCAAAAGGGGCGATATACTATCAATATCAAAACATGAAATTATCATTCAACGTGAACAACATATTTGACGAACGCTATTTCATTGGAGGATTGAACTCTGGAAGGGTATTTCCCGGTGCGCCTCGTAATTACTTGGCAACCGTTAGCTATACATTCTAATTTGGTGGTACGAAAAAAGGGTACATATAAACTACGTGAATCTAATAACATCATCTGTAAAAAATGAAAATGTTCAACAACAGGAAGCTGAGATCATCGCAGGTTTCATGCTTTATCATTTGAAAATTACGATGGAAAAGATCCCCTATAGAATAGGAATTAAGATCAAAATCAGTGAATCAACCGACAAACCAAGGCCAATGCCAGAATTTGTTACACCATAAACCCCAAATAGGCTCACGATCAGGCCAACACAACCTAATGGTCTGACTTTTTCATTCAAAAAAATAATTGCAAATAAAGTGGTGAATATAAGGCTGGTATTAGCCACAAAACTTATTGAATTAGGAGAAAAGCTAGACGAAGTCTCCCAAACAGCAAAAATGTTACTCGGCCGTAGCCTCGCGGTCGCATTTTGATTCTAATTGTAAAAAGCACCTAAGCACATGCCTACCTACCTATTGCTAGCTACTTTATTATCCTCTTAATTCACTCCTTCTGGATCTGGTATGAATAATGTAAATCCCGTTTTCAAAGTCGGATAAGTTCAAATTCAATTTTAATGTTTCCTGTATCATTTTTTGAAACTAGACACTTAGTAAATATGAAAATGGGGTTAGTAGGCATAACGTGAATTTTGTTCTTAATCGAACACTTTATCATCGATAGCCATGTTTTGATAATTGACTATTTTCTGGTTATTCATTGAATAGATGACTTAAGTCTTTTAACCCCCAATTTTGGCAGTGAGGCTTATCATTTGTTCCAAATCATCAAAAATCAATTGCTTATTGTAACTATTAAGGCACTCATTATGTCCTTTATCCTTGGTCTATGGCTCAAAAACAGAGGGTTGAGGGAGTAGTTTTTAAATTCCATTTAAAAAGGCAGGAAAAGATCTTGAGAGAATCACTGCTTATGACAGATTTTGTAATTCACTTACCCCCGAACATTTACATTCTCGGTCATGGCCGTTTTATGATCATGGTTACGAGGATTTGATCTTGAGGATGACGTTTGGCAAGATGAAAATAAACGCTTTGCTGCCGGGTAGCGATAGGTTGTTGGATGAGAAATTAGCATACATCATAAAAATCCAGTGGAGACGATGTTGATGCACCAGAACATTATTGGTACAGTTCAGTAGAGATGATGTGAGGCCAAAAGGTCTATTGAAACTATCTCCTCTCTGGTGAAGTAAATTAACTTAAGCACGCGTTGCCACCCTGGTCAAACGCGTGCCTTTGTAGATATTTTTGAATACGTAAAAA
>JBCCLN010000010.1:0-33186 GCA_039026865.1 Bacteroidota bacterium
ATATGATGACTAAAAAAGAAGCGTTTAATCCCGAAATATTTCGGCTAAACCAAACCAAATTAAAAGAAAAACGAAGTAAATGCCTTGAACAACAACTGGCTGCCCTAAAGAAGGCTGCTTAAGGTGGGTATAAGGTGGGTTATATGAAGAGCGCATCTTCTGCTTTGATTCTTCTACTATCACCTCGTTGTAGATATTTTCAAAGGATTGGGTCGCAACACCCTCCATGGGTAAGAAGAAAGGAAGATTGAAAATCCGCACGAAACTACCGATCATGGGATTTGTCCCCGATTTGGTACATCTGAATAAGACAGCTTGTAACGATAAAACTTTTCTCAGACAGCTAGAGGTCTCAAAGGAGCCATTTACCTCTTTGATAGGGCTATGTTCACTATCAGCTATGGAAAGAATGGACCAAACTAGATGCATTTTATGTGACTCGTCTCGATGAAAATGCCCACTATAAGATCTTTATTTAATGCTCTGTAAGCAGTTCTGTTTTCATTGTAGCCTTTCTGCTACCAAATAGATGACAAATTGTTTGAGCGGGAGTTGGTATTTACGTTGAAGGATAGCCTTACAAATGGCCATTAAGATTATAATGCAATACTGTTGCAATTATCATAAAACATTTATATTCGTAAAATAAATGCAAAGTTGCTCCCTGTTTAAACGATGAATGCAATCAATTTACTAAAAAGACATAGTACTCAGAATGTTCTCGTTAATTTAAGTCTTGGGGTAATGAAAGGAAGGAGTCTATTGTCAATTAGGATGAGGTGGCATAAGTTTAACAATTACAACTCAGTTATTTCTAAGTATCGTTCACTTTATGGTTATCAAAGCTTAATAAATAATCTAAAAGTTAGAAATAAAAACAGATAATAGTCAGATGATTCCATACAACTCTTTAAAAAATGCAAATTTACAGCAATCTAGGTAGTATAGAAAATTTCGATTTTTTAATAGGCTTTTAAATCATAAACTATTGAAAATGGATCTAACAAACCTTCAGATGAAGGTTGGATTAAACAATAAGGATTACAAAAAGAAACATTCTTTTTACTCAAAAGGAATGCGTCAAAAAGGGAGCATTATACATGCTCTTTTAAAGAAAGTGTTTGCTATTTATATGAATGAGTCTATTTCAGGCTTACATTCAACCACTAATGAATTCAAGTTTACACGTATGGAATTGGCCTTCAAAGGGGAATCCATTTTATGGCTTTTCAATTCAATTTTTAATGCATTAAATGTTGGAAATCCAATCAAAATGAATGAAGAAAACTACTCTACTGCAGTAAAACTAGTAAAGTCAATCTGAACGAAACACACGAACTTTATTTTAAAATTTTAGAAAAAACTATCGAAATATCAACCTTAATAAACTAATTCATGAAAATAAAATATGTATTTCTATTACTATTCATAGGCCTTACGACTTATTCTTTAGCACAATTTCAGGTGAGAGGAAAGGTCTTAGATCAAAATGGGGAAGCACTACTTGGCGTAACAGTTTCTGTATCGGGGGAATCACAAACTGAAGGAGTAATAACTGATTCGGATGGAAATTTTAATATATCCTTGAATAATAAAGGAGAATATGAAGTTCAACTCAGGTTTCTTGGCTTCAAGCCTATCATACAATCATTGCAAATAAGCGATAATGAAATCTATGATTTAGGGGAAATTCAACTTGAAGAAGATAAAATACTGCTCCAATCGGTAGAAGTTATTGGTCGTTCCAGAGATGATTATAACAGTGATTATTCATTTTCTGCTTCTAAAGTGGCGATAAAAAACAGAGAAATGCCTCAAGCTATTTCATCAGTTACTAAAGAATTTATCAGTGACCGTCAGGCGTTTCAATTGGCAGATGCTGTCAAGGCTGTAAGTAGTGTGACCTCTACTGGAATTTACAATCACTTTAATATACGTGGTATTACACAGGCGGAAGATGGTCAGGCAATTAACGGAATGCGGACTAGGCAATACTATTTTCTTCAGCCTATTACTTCCCATATTGAGCG
This sequence comes from Bacteroidota bacterium, assembly GCA_039026865.1. Lineage (GTDB taxonomy): Bacteria > Bacteroidota > Bacteroidia > Cytophagales > Cyclobacteriaceae > Ekhidna. The sequence continues at coordinate 2,031 of JBCCLN010000010.1, forward strand.
GGTAGAAGTTATCAAAGGACCTTCTTCAGTCACATTTTCAAGTGTTGATCCCGGCGGTACGGTAAATATGGTAACTAAAAAACCTTTGGCTGAAGCAAGAAATGAAGTATCCATTTCTACGGGAAGTTTCGCAACCATCAGAGGCGCCGTAGATTTCACAGGACCGCTAAACGAGGAAAAGACGTTACTTTATCGATTCAACTCAGCATTTCAGGAGGCACAATCCTTTCGTGATTTAGTTCAGAACAATGCTTTTTTGATTACTCCATCAATTAGTTTTTTGCCAAACAGTTCTACGGCACTGAATGCAGAAATTATTTATAGCAACGGTGTGGGCAATTTAGACAGAGGGCAACCCATTTTTGGAAGAATCAATGGTGAGTTCGATTTAAATAGCACAGAGACCTCAGTAAACGTTGGAGCTTCAAATGATTATTATAAGTCGCAGGAACTAATAGTGATGACAAATCTCACTAAGTCATTTACCGATAATTTTGGGTTCAATGCTTCTTATATGAAGCAGACCTGGACCGAAGATTTGGCTGAACACAGGACGGAGAACAGCGCTGCTGTAGATATTGACGGAAATGAAATACCAACTTTGGCTGCTATGCGATATGTAGAACGAGAGCAGTTTTGGGATACAGATAATATCAATGCATTTTTAAATATTGATTTTGAAAGAGGCAGGAGTAAAAATGTATTCCTGATCGGTTATGATGGTAGTAGATGGGAACGCACTGTTGGTGGCGGACAAAATACCGCGAGACGCTACTTAAAATTAGATGGATCTGTCGCAAGTTTTGATCCTGCTATTGCAGATGAATTTCAAACAACCACAATAGATGGAGTAGAGGCGCCTAAACCCAATGTGCCTCACTTCGATTTAGAAAATCCGTCAAATGGCATTAGGGTAACTAAAGATTACGTTGTGGGAGAATTTGAAATTCCAGCTAACTTAACAACAACTAGTGGTGTATATATTCAAAATCAATTTAAAATAGGAAAATTTTCAGCACTGCTCAATCTTAGGTATGAGTGGTTCAGAGATATTTTTGATTACGAAGGCGATGAAGAAGAGTTTAATAATGAGGCCTTTATTCCCAGAATTGGTTTGACTTATGAATTAAATGATAATTTAAGTGCTTATACCACTTATCTGGAAGGGTTTCAACCCCAAACAAATACTGTTACCTTGTCCCCGGCTACAGAAGACTTTTTCTGGGCAGCCTCTCCTGGTGAATATGATCCTTTAGAAAGTGATTTAATGGAGATTGGTTTGAAAGGAGCATTCTTTAATGGTAAAGTACAAGGAAATTTTGCGGTATATGAAATTACCCAGAAAAATGTACTTTTAGGAGATGATATCGAAAATTTAACAACAAGAGGAGAACAGCGGAGCAGAGGTTTAGAGTGGGATTTGTCGGGATACATTTTGCCCAATCTTCAGGTAGTTGCTTCATATGCATACGCAGATGCAGAGATTATAGAAGATGATGATGAAGCACTGATTGGAGAACGAATAGGGGGTGCCCCAAAACATAGTGCTAATTTTTGGGGAAGATATGATTATATAGGTGATACATTCAATGGATTGGGTATTGGTTTCGGTGTACAGTATAGTGGTAATAAATACTCTTGGTATTCCAGTTCTTCCAGTGACCGACTGTTGTTGCCTGACTATACTGTTTTCGATGGAGCATTGTATTATAAACCGGAGAATTCTAATCTGCAGTTGATTTTGAAAGTGAATAATATCACGGATAAAACCTATTGGTCAGGGGCATTGAGTCAATTTAGATTAGCTCCTGGAGCACCCAGAAACGTACTTATGACAGTTACTTACAAGTTCTGATTCACATAAGAAAGGAAGTATTGCTATCGATAGCGAAGCAGTCTTGGGCTAGCCCAGATAAGTCCAACAGAAATACTTATTGTTAGAGTTTAGCGGTAGCACTTACTTTTTTACTTAACCTAACTTGCCATATTTGACTATAAACTTATTGATTTAAAAAATTAGTTATATACTACATATTTTTTCAAGCGTTTTTGTGTATTCCTACAGCTTGTGGCCTGACAGATTTGCTGTACTTGTGTTGTAGTTTTGGGAGGTTTTATTATTATGAGTAGGTAGTATTACAGTTTTATATGTTGGGTATTCATGATGAAGACAATGTTGGTCCAGTTATCATAGATAGTTTCATTTTTTAAGTAAGTAAAGAATGGTGTTCACTAACGGATAAAATAATAGAGTGAGGTAGAGGTGAGCGACAATGCGGTTGGGAGAGAAAGTAGGACTCTGATTTCTTGGCAGTTTCTCTAAAAAAAGTGCATCTTTTGCAATAAAAAGATATGTTTAGCTTAGAATATGTTCTTTGAAATTTTAATCCGAAATTCGGGTGTTATTCGTTACTATTCAGCTGCCTTATATAAAATATTATTTTTAAAAATGAATTTGATTATCATTATTATTGAAATAATCAACTCAGAAAATGATTTTCATAAAATAATATATTGTTCAGTTTAAGTAAATTAGACGATTTTAATAAAATCTAATTTCCAAATATTTGATAATCAATCTATTAAGTAGCTGAATAGTAACTGTTATTCATTGATATGATGTAACACCTTGAATATAAGGTAATTGATTTCGAATAAGATGACAAAATCATTCCCCAAATTTGAGGAACCAAAAATCATTCAGAATGAACATCAAACTACTGTAAATCAATTACTTGAATCAACTCATCACTAATTTTGGTGAATAATGCGGTTAATACAACTAATTAGTAATCTACTGGATCTCTATAAAGGATTTTTATAAAAACGCTGAAAACTATCCGTTCACTTTCGCTAAGTCCGAAATCCAAATAAGTTTTTGAAAATTGTTGAGTAGACTTTAAGGTGTAACGTAGATTCAATTAAATCTTTCGTTGAAAGACTAATCTATATGCACCAACAGAGTATTTTTCGTCTTTTTTAAATGAAGGACGCTAGGTTTTAAAGTATTTTAAAAGTGCCTATACTATACAATTCTTTCATAAAATTCCACTTTTTTTACTACACTTGTTTCTATGGATTCAATATTTTAAAAAGCAAACCTAATTACTATTCCATAGAGATTAGGTAATCTGTTTGAACCATCGATGTTTTTACTATCATCAATTTTACTAGAAATAAACACATGACTGCCTTGAGAAAAATTATATCCTAACTCTACTAAACCAAATTTTGAATCGAAATCATTAAGGTTTTGATCTGATTTTGGGAATAAGTAATTAAAACCTGTAGCAATATGCCATTTTCGGGAGGGAGTTAATTTGTATTTAAAATAAAGTTCAAATCCTTCCCCGTCGTAAAAAATGGTTTCCTCATTAACCTCAGTATCCTCATGTTTTGTGAAGTTAAGATAAGAAAAAGCTATCTCGTACCTTTCGAATTCATAAGAAGATGCAAAAACGATTGCTTCATCATTTTCATTAGCCTGATTCGGTTGTGGATCAGTTACTCCATCTAACACTTTGTTGTAACCAATACCAATTGCAAACCCTTTAATGGAATAATTAATTCCCAGTCCGTAAGTATCCACGGTTTTATTGTTACTGTCTGTAATGTCTCTAGCCTGCAGTTGTACTCCCATTTTCAAATTGTTCGTTGTATAGATGAGTTTAATCAATTGATTTGCTCGTCCTGTTCCAGACACGCCCCCATCCGTTCCTGCATTCCAAACTCCAATTGCTGTACCACCAAACGCTAAAAAACGATCCACTTCACTAGCACCAAGTTCATAATAGAGGGAATTATCTTTCCCGATAATAATTGAAATATCTTTATAAGTTATACCTACATATCCCATCCTAATGAATACTGCATCTCCCGCTTGCGATACTTGTGCTCCGGGGTCAGGTGAAAAAGTAATCGTTTCATCTCGACTTACTAAATCTAATCCAAACTCGACTTTAGAGATTATTTTCAGCTTATCTGGATCATCATCAAAAATAGATTTACTTAGCTTAAAACCGGCCCTGGGGACGTTATTAGAAACAGCGAGGTCTCCATCACCATCAAACCCTGCACCTATTTCTATTCTTCCGTAAATTGTAAAGTCTACTTTTTTAAAGGCTTCTATCACCGAAGATGAATCATTCAGGGCCTGAGCAGTAGAGGCGTGGGAAGAAAAGATAGTGAGTACAAAAAATATAATGAAATAAAGTAAATATTTCTTGATTAGGTGATAACACATAATTCGGCTTGGTTAAGTAATAATAATGATCACCTGACCCAAGACATCCTCTTCTTATTCTGAAATAAACCCATCTTTAATCATACGTTTATACACTTGTTTCATGATATCATCGACCGATTTTTCGATATCGGAGGGGTTTACAGTTTCCGATATGGAAGTCCATAGAAGCATGTCTTTTTCTACCGAAAAAGCGCTTGTTTCAATGATATAATTAGTATCTACTTTGTAGTATCCAGGTTCATAATACCGACCCCAATAGGCTGCATGATGAGGCCAATAAGTGCGATAATAATTGCTACTACCAGAGACATAATTGATATCTTTTTCTACGGCTTGCAATCGTAGGAATAATACACCGTCAAAGTTTTCACTTCTGACAACTTGCTTAGCCGAGTCAAGGTTTTTCGCAACCTCCTCATGTTTGAAATAGTTATATGAAGGATACAATATTTCATTTCTTGATGATATTCTGTCTTCTGCTATTCTCCTACTAGCTTCGGTAGGTCCTAAAACTACAACCAATACCTTCTTAAAAGTATCTGGATCGACTCCTATATCTGGATCTTTCCAAGAACTTATTATACTAGTGGAGCTACAAGCAGTGATGAATATAAAAGCTGAAATGAGTACTATGCTACGCAATAGCATTAAGTTTCTCGTAATTTCTAGAAAATACATATTCATAACTTAAAATCTTTTTACTTAAAATTTTTATCAACATATCTAACCAAATAATGAAAGGAAAATTTGAATAATAGCTGCATTAGAAATATCGATAAAGAACGCGCCAACTAATGGGACTACCAAAAACGACTTTGGTGAAGGACCAAACCTCTTGGTAATAGCTGACATATTCACAATCGCTGTCGGGGTTGCGCCTAGAGATAAACCAACAAAACCGGCAGCCATTACCATTGCATCATACCCTTTGCCCATAATTTTAAAAACGACCAAGGTAGCGTAGAAAAATACCGCCAAAACCTGGGCCAACATTAAGACCAAGATCGGGCCGGCTAATTCTACTAAACTGTAAAGCTTCAGACTCATAAGGGACATAGAAAGAAAGAGGCCTAATGTGATATCGGAGACCAAGCCTAGAACGGGCTTTCTAGGAGGTGGTATTTGCTCTTTGTATCTTTTTAAAAAAAGTGGAAGTGTATTTGTGAGAAGAATACCCGAAAACAATGAGCAAACAAAAAGTGGAAGGTTTACTCCAATGCTATTTAAATAATTAAATAATTGAATTCCCATCCCAATGGCTATGGACATAATAAACAATAAAGCGAAAATTGAATCTGCTGTAATGTTTTCTTCTTCCTCGTCTTTAACACCTACGGTTATCCCACCTTCCTCAGTGGATTTCAGATCATGTTTTTTCTGCAACATACTCGCTACCGGGCCTCCTACAATTCCACCAAATGTTAAGCCAAATGTAGCACATGCAAGTCCTATGGGTAGTGCCTCATCCATACCATATGAATCTTTGAAGTTAGTGCCCCATGCGATCGCTGTGCCGTGCCCACCACTTAGTGAAATCGACCCACCAATAACACCCATTTTAGGGTCGAATCCAAACAAAGACAATACACTTACCCCTACTATATTCTGAATGAACAAAAATCCAACTGCAGCTACCAAAAGAATGATTAAAGGTTTACCTCCTTGTTTTAGCGAACTAAAATCTGATGAGAGACCAATGGTTGTAAAAAACATCACTAAAAGTTTGTCTCTAAAATCAAGGTCAAACTCAACCGTTACATTTCCTATAAAATATAATAGAGTAAAAAAGAAAGATACTATCAATCCACCACTAACGGCATCTGGTATATTGTAATGGTTTAGAAATTTTACTTTCCGGGTTAGTAACCTTCCTATCAATAAGGTGATTATAGCAGCTATTACAGTGTTTCTATCGTCTAACGTAACCATCAAAACTAATATTTATTCAACTATTCTAAACTACCGAAGACATTAACTGAAAGTATTAACTTTTATTAAGAATTCCAAGCATTATGATTTCTTAACATTACTGCCTTGTACTTTGATTTTCTATTCCAAGAGTTTTGCAAAAGCATAGTAGAATTTAGCGAGAGCTAAACGGTTATAATTAACATGCATGTCAACATAAATCAAACTTCTTCTATTTGCTTTTTGCGAATTACTCTCAAACTGAGTCATATGTTTGAGTCCATTAGAAAAGTTGTTTGTCAAATAAGGTAGTTTATGATTTTTGCTCTATTCAAAGATGGCGCCATTTGGATACGCTTCAATGGTCTAAAGACTCAACAGAAAATTGCGAGAGATCAAGATGACTGTCCATGGATGCGGAACCCTCGAAAAGTTCAAAAGTACTATCCTTTTTTTCCATGGCGGACTTGATCTATACTTAAGCAAAACTCAGTAGAACGATTCCGATTTGTCAAATAATCTCAGAGTCAATCAGATGTATTTCAATTTCTGATTTAAGATTATACTGATGTTTACGCAAAGGTTTCCTGAAGGAAACACACTCATCTTTTTATACCTTTGCTTTATGTATAAACTGTGACTGTGAACCCGGTGAAATACGAAAAGTAATGAGTAAAAAAGGTAGAATTTTAGTAGCTATGAGCGGCGGCATTGATAGCTCCCTTGCTGCAGTTTTGCTACACGAAGAAGGATACGAGGTGATTGGAATGACCATGAAGACATGGGATTATCAAACCTCAGGAGGCAGTAAAAAAGAAACAGGATGCTGTAGTCTTGATAGTATTAACGATGCAAGAAATATTGCTGTTAGTTTAGGATTCCCACACTATATCATAGATATACGAAATGAGTTTGGAGATGCTGTAATTGATTATTTCACCGATGAATACATTGCTGGAAGAACCCCCAATCCATGTGTGATGTGTAATACTCACATCAAATGGGATGCTTTACTGAGACGCGCGGACAAACTGGATTGTGAGTTTATTGCAACGGGGCATTATGCAAATATTAGAGAAGAGAAGAATCGCTTTGTAGTGTCTAAAGGGATGGATGGATATAAAGATCAATCTTATGCACTATGGGGGATATCCCAAACAAGTTTAAGCAGAACTAAATATCCTTTAGGTGATCTTACGAAATCTGAAATTTACGAGATGGCCAAGGATCGTGGATTTATGGAGTTGGTAACCAAATCAGAGTCTTACGAAATATGCTTTGTTCCTGACAATAATTATAGAGGATTTCTTAAGAGAAATGTTCCCGAGTTGCAAGAGCGGATGGCAGGAGGTGAGTTCGTTTTAGAAGGGAGTGGAGAGGTGGTAGGCGAGCACGAGGGATATCCATTTTATACCGTCGGTCAGAGAAGAGGATTAGGAGTTGCGTTAGGTTACCCTGTGTATGTCACTGAAATACAAAGTGATAAAAATAGAGTATTACTAGGTACTTTTGATGAACTAAGCCGAAACGGCATGTATGTAAACCAGTTGAATATGCAAAAATATGCATCAATTGAGGGAGACAGAAAAGACACCATCACAAAAGTGCGTTACAATGATCCGGGTAGTCCTGCCGTTATTGAACAAGTGGGAGATAAGGTGAAAGTATTCTTTGGAAAAGGTGTAAATGCCATTGCACCTGGGCAAGCGGCAGTATTCTATGAAGGAAACGATGTAATTGGTGGTGGTTGGATCACCTCAAGTTTTAATCACACTTAAAGTTGAATAAATCACTGATAAAGTAAGTGAACTTAATTTTTCTATGAGGTTGGTGTGTGGTTTTTTAGTTTTTGTCGCATCTATTTCATCTTGCAATGAAACTAGAGAAGCACAACCTGAAACATTAGGTTATGATTTTTATCCGCTTGAAATTGGTCAATACAGCATCTATGAAGTAGAAGAGATTAAATATAAAATTACAGGTTTTGACACATCCATCTATCAATTGAGAGAGACGATTTTTGACTCTATAAGGTCCGTTGATAGGACAACTTACTTAATTAGAAGAGAGATAAGATCCGACGAATTAGTAGAATGGACAAGTGATGCTCTTTGGTCTGTTGCTGCCACTCAATCTTACGTGGCAGTGAGCGAAAACAGTGTTCCATATATTAAGCTTATCTTTCCAGTAATAAGCGGAAGAGAATGGAACGGAAATAGTCTTAATGTGAGTAGTGAGAGAATGTACTATTACGAGACCGTCTCCACTTCGGTAGTTGATAGTATACACGCTTCCGATCATATTAAGGTTGTGATCGAGGATATCCAGGAAAACATCACAGGGGTTGATTTAAGGAGTGAAATATATGCAAAAGGAATAGGATTAATAGAAAAAGATTATTTAACCCAGGAAAAGTGTACAGCAAGTAATTGTGGTGATGATTTAGGAAAAGTGATTGCTGGTAGATCACTTAAACAATCGTTAATAGAAAAGGGAAGAGAAACTGAAGTAAATGAATAATTTTCGGTCATTATTATTAGTTGGGGCTTTGTTAAGTTCTCTCTCAGTAATTGGTCAAGAAGAGAATCGTTATTTTGCATATTTTAAACATAAAGGAGGAGATGGATACCCATACTCACTCACCTCTCCTTTGAAGTTTCTTACCCAAAGAGCATTAGATAGAAGAAATAAACAAACCATTAATTTGGATTCAAGTGATCTTCCTGTAAATCAAGATTATGTAAATGCTTTGCGAGCCGAAGGGGCAAAGGTATTTTTTGTTTCAAAATGGCTGAATGGAGCACTATTTCAAGCTAGTTCCTTACTGGAAACAGAGATCAGGCAATTGTCTTTTGTAGATAGCCTTAGATTACTTGCAAGAGGGACTCGGTTGTTATCGGAGCAAGAGGAGCCATCCGATCCATTATTTTTTAAAGATCCCAAAAATATTTTTGGATCCACAGATATGCAGCTTACTATGCTTGGTGCAGACCTTATGCTCGCGGATAGTATTAACGGTGCGGGAATAAGAATTGCAGTTTTAGATAATGGATTCACCGGAGTAAATCAGTATTCTCCATTTCGGTGCCTTTGGGAGAAGAATCAAATCATTGCCACTAGAGATTTTGTGGAGAATTCAGGAAATGTATTTCAATTCGGAAGCCACGGGACTTCTGTTTTTTCAATTATAGGAGCATTTTTTGAAACAGATTCTACCCGTTTTCAGGGAATAGCTCCTGGAGCGGAGTTCATTTTATGTATTACTGAAGATGACCAAGGTGAAAATACGATAGAGGAGTACAATTGGCTGTTGGGTGCAGAATATGCGGATAGCTTGGGTGTTGATATCATCAATAGCTCTTTGGGGTATCGAACATTCGATCTAGTAGAACAGAATTATGCATTTAGTGACCTCGATGGAAAAACGGCAGTTATATCATCAGGGGCACAACTAGCAGCCAGAAAGGGCATTGTTGTGGTAACAAGCGCCGGCAATACAGGAAGAAGATCTTACCCTGGCAATCTCATAAACCATCCATCTGATGCTGATAGTGTTTTAACCGTTGGCAGTGTTGACGTAGATTTCACTAGGTCCGAATTTAGCTCTGTAGGCCCTACCACAGATGGCAGAATAAAACCAGATGTTAGCGCTTTTGGAAATGGAACGGCCATTGTTGAAGGAAATGGTGATATTATGTTAGGAGGTGGTACCAGTTTCTCATCTCCATTAATTGCTGGTTTCGCTGCAGGAATTTGGCAATCCAATCCGGATTGGACAAGCCATCAAGTAATTGCATCGATTCGTAATTCAGGTCATAAAGTATTAAGTCCTGATTCATTGGTAGGATATGGAGTGCCAAATTATAGTTATGCTGTAAATGGTCTCCCCAAAACACTGGACATCCAGGATATTTTTGAAGATAAGGTGACCATTTATCCAAATCCATTTAGCGGTAATACACTTTATTTACAAATAAATGGTGCAGTTAAAGGGGGACTAATGGCTAGAATGCTAGATCCAAATGGAAAAGAGGTTTACAATAAATACTTTCCTCCAGAACAGGTTTCTGACAACATGGAATTGGTCCTTGATCAAATAAATGAAGGAGTTTATTATTTATTCTTGCAGTCAAAAGCCACGAAAAAGGTAGTGAAACTGATCAACTTTTAGGATGTTTAAAAAATTGATTGCTCCTTCCATTCTGGCAGCAGATTTTGCTAATCTGCAGCGGGATGTTGAGATGTTAAATGATAGTGAAGCTGATTACTTTCATATAGATATCATGGATGGAGTATTCGTTCCAAATATTTCTTTTGGTTTCCCTGTTTGTGAGGCTATCCACCAATATGCCCAAAAACCCATGGATTTTCACCTCATGATCACTGATCCAAACCCCTATCTGGAAGAGTGTATGAATACAGGCGCAGAGATCATCACCGTTCACTATGAAACATGCGATCACCTGCACGGGACAGTGAGTAAAATAAAAGAGTTAGGGGCCAAAGCAGGTGTGGTAATCAACCCTCATATACCTGTAGACTATTTATACGATATACTTCCATTTGTAGATCTGATACTTTTGATGTCTGTCAATCCTGGTTTTGGTGGACAGAGATTTATAGAAACCACTTATGAACGAGTAAGAAGGCTCAGGCAAAAAATACAAGAAATTAATCTTGACATCATGATTGAAGTAGATGGTGGAGTAAACGATCAAAACGCCGGAAGACTTTTTGAAGCAGGTGCAAATATTTTAGTAGCAGGAAGCTTCGTTTTTAGGTCGGATGACCCTGCTAAAACAATCTCCAATCTTAAAAAAGCATAAATTCCTTGAAAGGCTTTTTTCGGTTAATTATGGTTCTTATTTTATTCCCGTCATATGCTCAGACAGGGTTCATTCAAGGGACAATTGTGAACGAGAATAATGAACCAGTTCCTGGTGTGAGTATTATCCTTAAATCAGATCGGACTATTGGAACCATCTCTAATGAAAAAGGCTTTTTTCTACTTAAGGCAAACAAGGGGAAGCATGATTTGCTTTTCTCCCACATCCAATACGGTCTTCACGAACTCGCTGATATTCCTACAGGGATAAGCGACTTTATCGTAACCTTAAAAGTACAAAGCAGGGTTTTAGATGATGTAGAGGTAGAGGGACAAAGAGAAAGGGACGCAATTGATCCGGCTGCGAAAATCGATGCTAATTCTGCGAGGAACCTACCATCTGCTTTTGGTGATTTTAATAAGGTATTGCTAACCTTGCCTGGGGTTGCGGGGAATAATGAGCTATCTTCTGCCTATAACGTACGTGGTGGCAATTTTGATGAAAACCTTGTCTATGTAAATGATATACCTATTTACAGACCATTTTTAGCTAATGCCGGAAGACAGGAGGGACTAAGTTTCATCAATCCAGATCTGGTACAGGATATTAACTTTTATGCTGGTGGTTGGGAGGCTAAATACGGTGATAAACTATCCTCCTCCTTAAATATAGATTACAAAGAGCCAGAGTCTTTGGAAGGCAATATTACGTTTGGACTTCTAGGGGGTGCTGGCTATTTAGGGAATAGAGTCAGCAATGATGTTCAGTACCTTTTTGGTGTGCGCCACAGTGATTCTCAATATTTACTCAATACGTTAGAGACTGAAGGCGAATACCTTCCATCATACACAGATGCTCAAGGTTTTATCACCTTTGATCTTTCAGAAAAAAGACAACAGATTAACAAGACAAAGTTAAATTGGTTATTCGCTTATAGCAGAAACAGGTATTTGACCCTACCGGAATCTCAGGTGACAGAATTTGGATCGGTTTCGCAAAACCTTAGAATAACAACGGCCTTTGCGGGAAGAGAAGAGTTGGATTATGATACCCACCAGAGTGGTATCAACTTATCTCATAAATGGTCTGATAAATTCTTAAGTCGCTTAATTTTATCCGGAATTTATACGATAGAAAGAGAAAATTACACCGTCGAAGGGGCTTATCGGATTTGCGATATAGATAATAATCTTAGCTCAAATAATTTCAACGAATGTGTTGTGGTCAGAGGAGTAGGCACCAATTATACCTATGGAAGAAATAAACTGGAAGCAACACTTTTAAATGCTGAGTGGAGAAATGAACGCCTGATTTCTAATTGGTTCATGCTTGAATTGGGCATTGGTTTGGCAAGAAATAGAATAGAAGACGAGTTGAATGAATATGCACTTCTAGACTCTGCTGGATATATTACATTAAACGAAAGCATCTTCAATGAGCTCAATTTAACCACCAATACATATACCGGATACCTTCAATCTACTGTCTTTTCAAAAGATTCGATGCACGCGATCAATGCCGGTCTTCGATTCAATTATTTGGACTACAATGAACAACTTTTGGTAAGTCCACGACTAATCTACCGATACAAACCAAGTTGGGAAAATGAAACAGCTTTTAGAATCTCAGTTGGCCGGTATAGTCAACCTCCTTTTTACCGAGAATTGAGAGACCAGCAAGGGGAGATCCAAGATGAGGTGAAAGCTCAAAAATCCATTCACCTTATTGGAGCGATGGAGCATGTTTTTTTCAGGTGGAATAGACCCTTTTTGCTCACCATAGAAGGATATTACAAGAAATTATCTGATGTGATTCCATATGATATAGACAATGTGCGTCTCCGTTATTTTGCTAATAATGATGCAGACGCTCGAGCTTACGGGCTGGATCTTCGCATAAACGGAGAATTTATTAGGGGCACTCAATCTTGGTTCAGCTTAGGTCTTCTCAAAACCGAAGAAGACATTGTAGAGGATGATAAAGGATACATTCGCAGGCCAACCGATCAACATGTCAATCTAGCGTTTTATTTTGAAGACCACCTTCCTAATGACCCAACGTTAAGGGTATATGTAAATACCGTTTTTGGTTCCGGTTATCCGTTAGGCCCTCCGAATAACGCAAATGCGAGAAATATTTTCTCCGGTGATGAATACTACAGAGTAGATATTGGGCTTTCTAAATCATTTGAATTAATTAATCATAAGTATTTGAAAATGATATGGTTAAGGGCTGAAATTTTAAATGCTTTAGGCGCTGATAATACCTTATCCTATTCCTGGATAGAGGATGTCAATGGAGAACAGTTAGCAATTCCTAATTCACTATCGGCAAGGTTTTTGAACTTGAAACTATCAGCCGTTTTTTAGGTGGTGGTTCATCTATCTTTGTTAGGTGAAATAATAACTCATATGAAATGAACATAAATATTAGAATCCTTAACATACCTGATGAAGGACAAATAAGATTAATGTGAATTCTATGTGTGTGGTTGAAAATAAATAATAAACACATGAAACAAATAACGCAAATTTCTCTAATGGTTTTGGCAGTCGTTACGCTATTTTCTTGTAACAGGCAAGTTACTAGGATCAATCCTGATCAGCAGGTAGACCTTAGTGGTCGGTGGAACGATACTGATTCCAAACTAGTAGCAGAGGAAATGATTAAAGATGTCATAGGCCGACCTTGGCACAACAATTTTAGAATAGAACAAAGCCGCAAGCCAACGGTGATTGTGGGTTATGTTCAGAACAAAAGTACTGAACATATAGAGTCAGAAACGTTTATTAAAGATGTTGAGCGAGAGTTTATTAATTCAAGTTTTGTTAGAGTTGTTTCCAATGCAGAATTCAGGGAAAAGCTGAGGGAGGAAAGGGCAGAGCAAGGTGAATTTGCCTCGCAAGAGACACAAGCGAAATGGGGAAAAGAGCTAGGTGCTGATTTTATGATGTTTGGAGTGATCACCGCGGTAACAGATTCTTACAAAAAAGAGAAGATAGTCAATTATAAAGTGAATCTTGAGTTATCTAGCATTGAGACGAACGAAAAAGTATGGATTGGAGATAAGGAGATTAAGAAATATATCAAAAATTAACTCTTATATAATTCCTTAAACTTTTATGATCTAAGGCCGCAGGTTTGATAAATAGTTCTGCTTCTATCACATGAATTATCGCCTTTTCAATATTATTGCTATTTTCGTTTTAGCCGGATGCGCTTCTTATTATGAGTTGAATTATGAGTTCAATAAGAAGTTTGAGGACGGAAACATTCAAGAAGCAGCGGCTGTACTAGATCAAAATAAGAAAGCGGCCAGAAGCAAAACTCGTTTTTTATATTACGCGAATCAAGGTATTGTTCAGCATCTTTTAAGCAATTATGAAGAGAGCAACAGATGGCTTGAAGAAGCCTACATTTTTGGTGAAGATTATAGAGAGAACTATCTGAATTTTGCTGCATCCTATTTCTTAAATCCAAACTTAATCATCTACCCAGGTGAAGATCACGAGCATTTAATGCTTCTTTACTATAAAGCGCTTAACTATCTAAAACTAAACGATTATGAAGCGGCATTAGTAGAGTGCCGAAGATTAAATCAGCGATTGTATGAATTAGGAGATAAGTACACTTCTGAAAAAAGATATCAGAAAAATGCTTTTATTCATAATCTCATCGGAATCATCTACGATGCATCAGGAGATTATAACAATGCATTTATTGCATATAGAAATTCCTTGAATATCTATCAGTTAGAATACAAAGAAATGTTCGGTCTCAATATACCTAACCAATTAAAGAGAGATTTGATCAGAACTGGTGAATTGGCTGGCTTTTTTGAAGAAGTAGATAAATATGAGAAGGATTTTGGAATGCAGTATGAGCCTTATTTGCCGGAAGGTGGAGATTTAGTCTTTTTTTGGCATAATGGTTTAGCGCCAGTTAAAGATGAATGGTCTATCAATTTTGTGGTTGCCTCAGGTACAGGACAAGTATTCTTTGAAAACGAAGAGTTAGGTTTAAGCTTCCCTTTTTATTATGACGCTGATGATTCAGATACAGATATTACGGATCTGAAAGCGTTTAGGGTAGCGTTCCCAAAATATGTAGAACGAGAACCTTATTTCAACCATGCTGATTTACAACTAGAGGGCCGTTATTTTAAGTTAGAAAAGGCAGAGGACATCAACGCTATTGCATTTAAAATCCTGAACGAACGTATGCTAGCAGAGCTTGGAAAAGGGCTGTTACGGGTTGCTTTAAAGAAGGCAATAGAACAACAAATCAGAAAGGAAAATGAAAATTTAGGCTTTTTAGCTGGAGTGATAAATTTTGCAACAGAACAAGCAGACACTAGAAACTGGCAAACCATTCCGCATAGCATTTACTATACCCGCGTATCATTAAAAAAGGGGAAAAACGAAGTAGCATTGATCACTGAGAATACACGCAATACACGGTCAGAGAATTTTCAAAAATTCGTATATATAGGACAACCTGGTAAAACACAATTTCAGACTTACCAGTCGCTGGAAAGCAATGTTGCTTTTTAGCACATATTGAATGGGCTTTGCAATTAGGCCAAAAGCGTTTATTTTGGTCTTTTAATCATACATCAAAAAAAATGTTCACCGAGTATGAGATAGAAAGCATGTTGGATTATCCTGAAGTGAAAGAGGCTGCAACAACGCTTAAAAAGGAATTTTTGAAAGAAGAAGCGCCTTATCTTGAAATCGGTGATGAAGACTTCTTTTCTTTGGTAATTATGGCGCCTACTATTGGTATAGCTATGGCTGACGGCAACATTAGTTTTTTTGAAGAAATGGCTTTAAATAAAAAGGCAAGAAAACTATCAAAAGGGGGATATTTTATGAAAAAAGATCCCGTTGTATATGCAATGAAATACTTGATTAAAAACTACCACAATTGGTCTGACCGCTTTTATAATGTCCTTAAAACTACCATACAAACCACCATTCAGCTAGATCAGCAGACTAAAAAAGCTTTTGATTCAACTAAAGAAATAGATTATGGTGAGTACAAAAAAGCGGTTTTGCAAGCTCCTTACCTATTGATTCGTTTCATCTCTAGCTTTTTTCTGGAAAATGATGAAAACATTATAAACCGTAATCATAAAATTCGTAAAACCGAATATCAAAGACTAATCTTGATAGGCGAAAAACTGGAATTAGATAAAATTCCAGTCTTTCAAATGTTTTGTCAGACATTCCAATAATTAATAGAGCGTGAGATCGTTTGAATGCTAATGAAACATGCTGATTATATTGGACTGTTCGTCCTAATCTCAAGCATTGTTATATCCTCATGTGATAGTGATGATGTAGGGCCTAATGAAAATTTAAACCCAGACTCAGTGATTGTCGCTTGGCTTGATTCTTTGGATATCCTTGCAACGGCCGATGCCCGTGGGTTTTATTATTACCCGGACTCATTGAATCCCGGCGGAGCTCAAGTAAGTCAATCTGGACAAGTTTTGGCTTTTTATTATCAATTGCAAGATTTAAGTGGAAATATCATTGCCCGTCATCAACCAATAGATGGAGATTCGCTTCTGTATAAATATGCCAGTAACGCGGTGTACCCATTAGCTATCGACCAGGGGATACCATTTATGAAAGTGGGTGAGGTTTTTAACTTTATCTTGCCGCCGGATCTGGCTTATGAAGATGTTGCCTCAATCACCACATCCGATGGAACAGGTATTGTCATCTTACAAATTGCACTTGTTGGTATTCTCGGCGAAGAGGAAATTCTGGCAGAGGAACTCAACCAAATAGATGAATACATTAAAATAAATGACCTAAACGATACAATAAGCATAACCATCGGAAATATCGATACTACCTTTTTAAATAATACTATTCTCTCCATCGATACAACGTTTATTTATGATATTGACAGTGTATTATACTTTAGTTCGGGTGTTAGATATAAACGATTAGAGGAAGGGGATGGGCCTACACCCATAAATGGAGATTTAATTACCCTTGAATATAATGCTGAGTGTCTGGATGGTACGCAATTTCAATCAAGAACATTTTTTGAGATACAATTCGGTTCAACTATTCCGAATGTTCTAATACCTGGTTTCGAATTTGGCATAAGTCTAATGTCTCCTTCAGAAAGAGGATTAATCATGATCCCATCATCACAAGCTTATAGAGAAAGCGCAAGGGTCGTTCCCCCATCCATCATTCCTGAACTCATAGAAGCTGCAATTATCCCTGATTATGTAGAGCAAGTTTCACCATACAAAACCTTAGTTTTTGACGTTACACGAATAAATTAATTTGTCTATTTGATCCAATTAACTTGTTCATACTCTAGTCTGTAATTTTAAAACCATCTTGTTAGTATCTTACATACGATATTATTTAATCTTATTATTCGTTCTTCTTTCCTCTGTAAGCGCTTTTAGCCAGGAAAATATTTATCAGAAATATAATATTTATCGAAATCCTTTCAGAGTATTTATAAACCAATTCAGCATAACTGCTACTACAGGATATGGAGCAACGTTTTATTCGCATGATTTGAGCGGCGTATTTTTTTACCAGGATGAGCAAAACCAATTTGTATTTAATAATAGAGAAAATCTGGGTAGTACCTTCTTAGGGTTCACAGATTGGTTTAATAATCCCCAACAAGGTCCTCAAACTTCCTTGGAAAACCCTTTTGATGTGCCTTTCGATTATTTGCCTAATCCGGTGAATAATCCTGCTTTAGGAAATCAAACTTTTTTATTGAATACGGATACCGTTGATTTCGGATTTGAAGGAACCAGTCATGGAATTCCCATCAATCTAATGCTACATTATGAATATCTTAATTTTCGTGTTGGGTTTGGATATTCCTATGAAAGACAATTTGTAAGATCATTAGCTCCTACTAATTTCCAAGATCGAGTCAGAGATTATGAACCTGACTTTAAGTCTACAAGATTCACTAGATTATATGGAATGGTCGGTTATACGTTTTACTCCTGGTGGTGGTATGATTTTGTTGCGGAAGTAAATGTAGGAAGTATCAATGCTGGATCACAGTTTAATGATGGTGCAATAAGCCAAGGGATTTATACCAACTTTGGGGTCAGTATTGAAAACAATTGGTCTGAATATTTCCGAATCATTGTGAGGCCAAGTATCGACTTTAAGTCATATACGGTCAATTTGCCTGATGGAGCAACTGTAGAGCATAGACAACCGGCCTTTTTTGTGCAGTTTGGAGTGAGCATTAATATTCCCGACATTCGTCGATCTCCGATGAAAAGCGACCATACGCAACTTAAACATATCTATACTGATCCGTTCACAGGACGTAGAGAAGAGGTCAGAGGACAACCAATAACTAAGCGGCAGAACCCAAAAATTGGTGAAAATCATAGAACACTGAAGAAACACATGCCCAGTCTCAAAGATCGTGTAAAATCAAAAAGACGCAACTAAGTAGGAGTAAAATGAGTACCTTGCGGCTTAATTTTTAGAGACCCAAAATAGGTTAAATGGCAGACGGAGATATTGATCGTTTATCACCTTCAGAAGAGAACATTATTCCCATTAATATAGAAGAAGAAATGCGAGGCGCATACATTGATTACTCGATGAGCGTGATCATTTCAAGGGCACTTCCAGATGTGAGAGATGGGTTAAAGCCTGTTCATCGAAGGATCCTTTACGGCATGGATGAATTAGGCGTCAATTATAATAAATCCTATAAAAAATGTGCGCGTGTTGTTGGTGATGTTCTGGGTAAATACCATCCTCACGGAGATACGGCAGTTTATGATACCATGGTTCGTATGGCCCAGGAGTGGTCTATGAGGTATCCTTTGGTTGATGGACAAGGAAATTTCGGGTCGGTAGATGGCGATTCACCGGCGGCTATGCGATATACGGAAGCCAGGCTGAGAAGAATCTCAGAAGAACTTTTAGCAGATATAAGAAAGCAAACTGTAGACTATGTTCCAAACTATGATGATAGTACAGAGGAACCGAGTGTATTGCCTGCAAAGGTTCCCAACTTGCTCATTAATGGAGCTAGTGGTATTGCGGTAGGAATGGCCACTAATATGGCACCTCATAATTTATCTGAAGTAGTAGATGGTATAATCGCATATATTGACGATAATGACATTTCGATAGAAGGTTTGATGAAACACATTACCGCACCAGATTTTCCAACAGGAGCTACAATCTATGGGTATCAAGGGGTGAGATCTGCCTATGAAACGGGTAGGGGAAGGATAGTGCTGCGGGCGAAGGCGGATTTCGACACTATTAACAGCTCCGGTGGAGAGCAAATCATTGTCTCTGAAATACCATACCAGGTAAACAAAGCGAGTATGATAGAGAAGACTGCCGCTTTGATCAACGACAAAAAAATTGAGGGTATTGCAGATATAAGAGATGAATCAGATAAACAGGGAATGCGCATTGTATACGACCTTAAGAGGGATGCAATACCGAATATTGTGCTTAATAATCTTTATAAGCAAACGCAACTCCAGTCTTCTTTTAGTGTGAATAATGTCGCACTTGTAAAAGGTAGACCTAAAACACTCAACCTTAAAGAGCTCATCAAGCACTTTGTTGATCATCGTCACGAAGTAGTGATCAGAAGAACGCAATATGAACTAGATGAAGCCGAACGACGAGCTCATATACTGGAAGGTTATTTAATAGCTCTAGACAACCTCGACGAAGTAATCAATCTTATAAGATCTTCAAAAGATCCTGATGAGGCCAGAGAAGGCCTCATTAGCATGTTTGATTTAACCGAAATTCAAGCTAAGGCGATCCTGGATATGAGACTACAGCGGCTGACAGGTCTTGAAAGGGATAAGATTTTAAAAGAATACGAAGAAATCAAGCAATTAATTGAAAAGCTCAAAGAAATACTTTCCGATGTAGACCTTCGCATGTCTATTATCAAGGATGAGCTTACAGTGATGAAGGAACGTTACGGTGATGAAAGAAGGTCGAATATAGAACATAGCGCAGATGAATTCACCGCGGAAGATATGATCCCAGATGAAGATATGGTCATAACCATTTCTCATCATGGATACATAAAGAGAACTCCTCTTATTGAATATCGAACGCAAGGAAGAGGAGGGATAGGAAGTAGGGCCGCCATCTCCAAAAATGATGACT
This sequence comes from Bacteroidota bacterium, assembly GCA_039026865.1. GTDB lineage: Bacteria > Bacteroidota > Bacteroidia > Cytophagales > Cyclobacteriaceae > Ekhidna. Next base: position 22,184 of record JBCCLN010000010.1, read on the forward strand.
TTACAGAACATTTATTTATCGCGTCTGCTCACAATTATCTATTAATATTCACAGCGTTTGGAAAGGTTTTCTGGATTAAAGTTTGGGAATTACCAGAAGGGAGTAAAGCATCTAAAGGGCGCCCTATCCAGAATTTAATTAATATTGAATCTGAAGATCAGGTTAGGTCTGTGATCAATGTGAAGACATTAGAAGACCCAGACTATATTAATAATAATTATCTGGTAATGTGTACACAAAGGGGAACCATTAAGAAGACCTCTCTAGAAGCGTACAGTAGACCTAGAAAAAATGGAATTAATGCGATTACTATTAATGATGGAGACAAACTATTGAATGTGGAATTAACGGATGGAGACAATCATATTATTATTGGATGTAATTCCGGAAGAGCAATTAATTTCCACGAATCTGACGCTAGATCCATGGGAAGAATGGCATCAGGTGTTAGAGGTATGAGCATTTCTGATAAAGAATTTGTTATTGGAATGGTCTGCGTCAATTATAAAAACCCGCCTAACTTACTTGTTGTATCAGAAAAAGGGTATGGAAAAAGGTCTGGACTCGAAGACTACCGTGTCACAAAAAGGGGAGGAAAAGGTGTTAAGACATTAAATGTTACAGAAAAAACTGGTGAACTTGTAGCGATCAAAGATGTAAATGATGGAGATGAATTGATGATTATTAATAAATCGGGGATCGCTATCAGGATGTCTATAGATAATTTGCGAGTGATGGGAAGAGCAACACAAGGGGTGAAGTTGATCAAACTTAATGAAAACGATGAAATTTCAGCCGTTGAAAAAATATCTATCATTGAAGAAAATGACCAAGAAAAATCGGAAAACCTAGATGAAAACAAAAATGAGAATAAAGAATAAATCGTACAACGTAATGAAAACTTTTTTAACCATCCTTCTGGCAACCACTATCTGTATTACTGGATATTCCCAGAAAAAACCTAAAGTCAATAAGATAGAACCTGCTTTAAAAGAAGGGAACTATAGCGAAGCTAAGATGATTATAGATGAAGCCATTATTTATGAGAAAACAAAAGATGATCCGGAGGTATGGTTTTTGAGAGGTCAGGTATACGCCGCGTTAGATACAGCAAATAATGAACCTGGTGCACTTGAAGAGTCTCTTAAAGCATTTGATAAGGCACTTGAACTTGATCCCGAGCAGAAAAAAATAAGTAGTGTGGATTTTAATACAGGTTCAGTGGTGAATGTAGAATCAAAAAAACAAGGCTACTATTCTTATTACTATAATAACGCAATTAATGCCTATAATGATGAAAGTTTCGAAAGTGCAGCAGAGAATTTTGAAATGGCATTTTATATTATGCCAAGTGATACAAACGCTATTCTAAACGCAGCGTACTCAGCAGCAGCAGCAGAGTTGGATGAAAAAGCAAAATCAAATTTTGAGAAGGCCTACGAAGCAGGTTCAACAGACAAAAATATATTCCTTCAATTGTATAACTATGCCGTAAAAGAAGAAGATTTAGAAAAAGGATTAGATGCCATTCAAAAAGGAAGAGAAGTATATCCTGAAGATTTAGACTTAATGAAGTATGAAGTAAATCTTTATATTCAATTGAAAAGAACAGAGGAAGCCAGAAAAGGACTGGAAGAGGCAATTGCTGCTGATCCCGAAAATGTTGATCTGTTATTTAGTATGGGAGTACTTCAGGAAGAGGTAGGAAATGTCGACACTGCGATAGAATATTATAAAAAAGCGATCAGCATAGACCCAAACCACTTCAATTCAAATTTCAACTACGCCGTTTATGTATTCAACAGAGCGAATGAAATGATGAAAGAACGTAACGCTTTAAACTATAAGGAGGAGGAAAAAATAGACGAGCTTACAGCAAAAATAAATGCACAGCTAGAAGAGGCACTCCCCCTATGGGAGAAACTGTACGCTATGAATAGTACAGATCAGACTGTATTGGAAACTCTCGGCTACATCTATACTAATCTTAAAATGGATGACATGGCTAATAAAATATCCGATGAACTGGAGGCGGTGAAAGGGTAGGCTTCATTTATCAAGAAGTAATAAAGGAATTATGAACTAAAGCCATTGAATAAAACTCGATGGCTTTTTTACTTTTTTCACAATATTTATAACAAGATAGTAATGCGATGTACAATATATTCACCTAATATTGAACCATAAACCTATATTCAATAAATAACGCTCTCAGGCATAAATCATCTTGAAGCCAACTAGCATGGAACAATCGTTTATAAAGAAAATATATACGCAACATCAAAGGTGTGATCATTCTCTGTCCACTAACAAGATATCTAACTTTTTTTATGAATTATTAGGTCTTCTTTTTCCTAATTTCTCAAATCATCCGGTTACGAGCACAGAAATACTTCAACAATCATTTAATTCTTCTAAACTACAACTATCAGGCTTAATAAAGGCTAACTCACCCACAAACTTTGAACTTCTAACTCAAGACTTTTTTGATGCGCTACCAGGTATATATGATTTGCTGATTGAAGATGTTCAGGCTATCTATGAAGGAGATCCAGCAGCTTTAAGCAAAGAAGAAGTCATTCGGACATATCCAGGGTTTTATGCAATATCAGCTTATAGAATTGCTCATGAATTGTTTGTAAGAAATGTCCAGCTCATTCCGCGCACTATTACAGAATTCTCACATGGTAAAACAGGAATAGATATCCATCCTGGTGCCAGAATTGGGCGTAGATTTTGTATTGATCATGGAACGGGGGTAGTAATCGGTGAGACTACGGAAATAGGTAATGATGTAAAAATCTACCAGGGAGTCACACTAGGGGCTTTAAGTGTAAATAAAACTTTAGCTCATACTAAGAGACATCCCACAATTAACGATAGGGTAATTATCTATTCAGGAGCCACCGTTTTAGGGGGAGATACAATCATTGGAGAAGATTCTATTATTGGTGGAAATGTGTGGCTGACCGAAAGCGTACCACCTTCAACGCAGGTCTACTATAAAGCGCCGAATGAGCACAAAGTAAAATCATATAATTAACTGCTATTTAGCTGTTCATGAATAGCCTTTTCAATCTTATTGGTAAGACTCCGTTAGTGAAGATAGAGCGGATAAATCAAAACAATAATGTGACTATCTTGGGAAAGTTAGAGGGTCAAAATCCAGGTGGAAGTGTGAAAGATAGGGCTGCTTATGGTATGATTGCAGGTGCCCTTGAAAAGGGGGAAATTAAGAAAGGAGATCGTTTGATTGAAGCCACAAGCGGTAATACCGGAATTGCGTTAGCAATGATTGCCCAATCGATGGGGTTAGAGATGACGTTGCTTATGCCTGAAAACAGCACCATAGAACGAGTGCATGCAATGAGGGCTTACGGCGCACACGTGATCCTAACTCCAGCCGACGGAACGATAGAATACTCACGGGAGTTAGCAGAGAAAATGGCTAAAGAAGAAGGATATTATATCCTCAACCAATTTGCTAATCCTGACAACTATGGAATGCACTATAAAACCACCGGACCGGAGATATGGAATGATACCAATCATGAAGTAACCCACTTTGTGTCAGCAATGGGTACTACTGGCACCATTATGGGGGTTTCCAGGTACCTTAAAGAGCAAAATTCTGAGATTCAAATCATTGGGACTCAACCGACGGAGGGATCTAGCATACCAGGTATTCGTAGGTGGTCACCTGCGTTTTTACCCAAAATATTTGAAAGTGATCGAGTGGACAGAACCATTGATGTGAATGAAGATCAAGCAAGGAATATGGCGAGAAGACTTGCAAAAGAAGAGGCCATACTAAGTGGAATGAGCAGTGGTGGGGCACTTACCGCAGCCCTGCAAATAGCCTCTGAAATTACCGAAGGCACTATTGTATTTATCGTATGTGATCGTGGAGATCGTTATCTGAGTTCAGGACTATTTGATTAAGCAGCATCTATTCATGAGGATAACATTTGATTTTAAATTTGTAATTGATTCAAGATATACTTTAAAAAAAGTACACACACCACTTCCTAAATGTGCTCCGGAGAGCGAGCTAGTATCTCTAAGAAAAGACGAAAAACACGCTTACTGACACCTGCAGCTTATTTTTTAGGGAAAGAATGAATCGAATCCATTTTATACTTTGGAATTTATTTACCAATTTTCAAAAATTCAGATAGATTTTGAATGAATTGAAAGTTGAACCAGGGTTTATTAGAAGTTCCAAAATAGATTCAATAATCAAGAAAAGCCGTAAGTGAAGTTAAAAAAAGAACTATATATAAATAAAGTCATTACAGAACTTCTGGATCGACTTATATTTTTCTGTCATAAGCAAACAATAATGTCTGAGGGAATATTATCTTTTGAACCATAAAAGATGTTTTTGAAATGATACAGGATTGAGACAAAATAGATTTACAAGGCACACCTATTTTTTAGAGAATTTAGTGGGTAAGATCTGGAGGTCTGTGTTAGATCACAAAGGTTATCTTTCTAAAATAAAGTGGTTATTATCAAAACCCAGTGGTTTTACAATAAACCCAAACAGACATCATTAAATTTTTTAAGAGACATTCAACACGTCTTTTTTAGTAATCCATTTAAAAAAAGCCTGTCAAAGTGACCGCAAGGTCTTGAATTTTGAGCTAATACGTTTATAAAAACACTTAGTACTCAGCCACTTATTCAGTTGGGTCAGTTCTCCTGGATCAATGACACATTTTGCTTTATTATATTCTTTATTAAAGAGAATATGACAAAAACTGACTTTTTCTAATACGAATTTATAATATTCAAGGTAGGAGATTTTATTTCTGATATTCTGTTTTTTCCATTTCATAAGGGATAGGATTTATTTGAGCTCTTCATGCTCTGAAGTTCTCCCATTTTCATTTTTAAAAGGGTAGGAGCTATTTCCTTCATTAACCGGGGTTAATTGTTCTATTTTCTTTTCCATAAGTTTAAGTTGATCGTATAGCTTTTGATTTTCTTCTTTCACAAAATCTTTGATATGCTCTTCCTCTTGCTGCAGATCTTTTAACGACACTTCATTCATAGTATTGACCACGATAGCTATGAATATGTTGAGTGTGGTATAGGTAGCAATAAGGATGAAGCTCATAAAATAAACAGCAGCAAAAGGAACTCCGTCCATTATAGGCCTGGCTATTGCGGATGACCAGCTTTCCAGCGTCATAATTTGAAATAAGGTAAAGAAGGACTTACCTAGATCACCAAAATACTTTGGATAGTCTTCTCCGAAAATATTCACTCCAATTACTGCAAACGTATAGTAAACAATAGATAGTAAAACGGTAATCCATCCAATAGAAGGGATGGATTTTAATAAAGATTCAATGATAAGTTTAAGCTTTGGGATACTTTTAAGCAGCCTTAATGTTCGTACAATTCGTAAGGCTCTAAATACCGAAAACGATCCGGCTGCAGGAATCAATGAAATAGCTACAATAAAGAAATCGAACAGATCCCACGAACTTCGGAAAAAATTTGAACGGTAAACAAATATTTTAAGAACGATCTCTAAGGAAAAAAGGATAAGAATTAATAAATCGAAAAAATCTATGTAAAATCCTATTGACTCCATCACTAAAGGTGATGTCTCAGCACCTATAAAGATGGAATTGATGATGATAATTGATACGATGAAACGTTGGAAAAAGACAGATTCGAAGAACTGTCTCATTTGATTTCGAGTGATTCCCATACTAAGAACAACCTTAGTGTTCATGAGCTACCATTTACTGTTTAAATCAATTTAATCTGGTTTTCCAGATTATGTTTCCAAAAAGGTGGACTACAATAACGCGAGAAAAGAGGAAAACAAGTTATTAATTGTGCATTTTCTATTCATCTTTACCGGTATTTAATAATCACGTAAAAATGTGCGTTATGATTCATTAATAACAATTAATTATTACAATAATATCAATATATTTTGATTTATAACTTGAAAAGATAGATCCTCAAAAAAGTTCTTTCGTAAAATTTGGTTACAATTCGTAAAAAGCTTTCTAAATCGTAGATACTTTGTTGAGCTCACATAATCTGATAGTTTCGCTTAACTATGTAAGGAATGACTATGAATGAGTCGCCAGAGTTAGCCGTAAGTTTCTAAAAAGATTACAATCGATCTTAAGGCAATAAAAACAATAGTTTATAAGTTAATCCCTGAGTCATAAAAAACGCATTATCACGTACCAGCGATTATTTTAGTATTTGTGAAGAGTGATCTTTAGTTTTTACTTTCTCGATAACTTCTTCTATCTTACCATTTTCATCTATCAAAAAAGTAGATCGCAAAGTACCCATATAAGTCTTCCCATACATCTTTTTTTCACCCCAGGTACCATATGCTTCATGAACAGTATGATCTGTGTCTGCGATTAATTTAAATGGTAGTTCGTGTTTAGCAATGAATTTTTGATGAGAGGCTTCTCCATCTTGACTAACACCAAGTACTTCATAACCTTGGGCTTGCAACGCTTCATAATTATCTCTTAAGTTACAGGATTCTGCTGTACATCCAGGAGTATTATCTTTGGGATAAAAGTAAAGAACTACTTTTTTGCCTTTATAATCCGATAACTTAATCATATTGCCATTCTGATCTCTGCTTTCAAATTCCGGCGCCTGATCACCTGATTTTAGGGTTATCATAATCTATTATTATAAGTTGTTTTGTTGTTGGAGTTATCAATCACTTCCAAAATAAACTCTCCTTCAAAAGGAATGTTTCTATTGAGTTTCTTAGACCAAATCAGATTGTTTTTAGGGTCGTAATTCATTAAAACGAATTCACCATTGATTTCCCCTCTGAATGATTTGATACCGGATAAGTTGTCTTTTATGCGGAATTTTAAATGATTCTGACTAATAAGTTTGGGAGTAATTCTTGGGGGAATAGAGTCGTGAAGAATGGTAAAGGTCACTAATTCTCTGGTTGAAAAAGAGATATTTTCATTTTCCCAGTCACCTCCGATGTACTTATATCTTTTTCCTGTAACGGAATAAACTGCTGCATCCATATGATACACTTTTTCTAGTTTTAGTTTAATAGTAATGGTTGATCGGATCGGATCAATTTTGTTTTTGTAACGAAAAAGCTCTAGCTTTTGGATAGAATCATATTCTTTCTCGAATGACAGGTATAGCGTATCAAAGAGACTTCTACTGGAAAGGGTCATTTCAAAATCTTTATGTATATAATTCATTTGCTGATTGGAAGGCAAAGTGGCAGTATATCCCGTTTTGATGGTCTCTCCACCTAAGAGAATGGAACTGGGCGTTCCTTTTCTTAAATCCCAAATAAAGTAGCTATCCATTCCGGATGACTTGTAAGGCTTTAAAGATTTCCATTCAGATAGTTTTACGGATGCTGATTGAGTAGATCGAAGATGAAGGTAGTTTCCAATAAGCTCCATTTGAGCTATCCAGGGCTTTCTGTCATCTGGCTTTGGATTCAGTTTTATTTTGGTAAATGAAGTATTACCATGACTGTCAGTTGTTGCAATTTCTATTTTGTTTTGATTTTCGAAAACGATACCATGATTTACTTCTTGGTAAAACGACAATTCATTCCCATCTGACAAGTATAACTTGTTGAATTTTCCACTCCCCTTTTTAGTAGCACAGTAATTGTAATGAACTAATGTACTGCGTTGCGTTAAAAAGGAAAGCTGTTTTTTTATTTCCTTGAAATACGTAACTTCATCAATTTTCAGCTCTGTTTCCACAATACCATTTCTATTAGTTACGCCATTCATAGGGTCGTAAGAATAAATTTCAATACCAATTTTACCACTTAAATGAACCGGAATGGAGGTGGTATAATTTGTTCCTTTTTTCACAAGCTCAAACTCCTGTCTGCCAAAATAATCATTTATCCGAGCATCTTCTGATAGGGTGATAAACGCAATTTTTTTAACTACAGGCGGAATATTATCAGAGATTTCTTCAAAGCCTAATCCCAGGACATCAATGGGATGGTTGTTTGGATCTCTGATTTCAAAATGTAGATGCGGGCCGGAACTGGATCCGGAGTTTCCAGAATAACCAATTATGTCACCTCTTTTAAATGCAAATTGGTTTTTAGCAGGATAGATATCTATCGCAAATGTTTCTTTTTGATATTGTTTCTCAGTCACCCACTTATCGATTTCTTTTTCAAATGACTCTAGGTGCGCATAGACTGAATACCAGCCATTTGGGTGCTGCATATAAATGGTATTACCATATCCCACAGGGGAAACTTTCACCCTTGAGATAAATCCATCCTTAGTCGCATAAACAGGTAATCCAGTTTTTCCTCCAGTTTTTACATCAATTCCTGTGTGGAAATGCGAATATCTGATTTCTCCAACTGTTCCGGATAGGTAGTTTTGTTGACCGGGATTAATAGGAAAAAGGTAGCCATGCAGTTCAAGTTCTTGTGATTGGCAAAGGTGAATGGATAGTATTAAAACAAGCAGGTGTATTTTTCTCACGAATTATTTAATCTCAAAGTCGAACATCTTTTCATTTTCCAAGAATCCAACCAATCTATCTCCAATGGCTATCGGGCCTACTCCACTCGGGGTTCCAGTAAAGATGATGTCACCTTTTTTTAATAAAATAAACTGGCTTACATAAGAGATGATTTCGTTAACTGGCCATAACATCAAAGAAGTATTACCTCTTTGCACTTCCTGACCATTCTTTTCAAGTCGGAAGTTCACATTCATCAGGTCATGATCTTCTTTAGAAATGAATTTTGAGATAGGGGCTGAGCCATTAAAGGCTTTGGCAATTTCCCATGGATGACCCTTTTCTTTCACTCTCGACTGCCAATCTCTAGCAGTAAAATCTATTCCTAATCCTATCTCTTCATAATACACTTCTGCAAATTCTTCATTTATTGATTTTCCTTCTTTTTTAATTTTCACTAATAGCTCTACCTCATGGTGAATGTCAGAGGAAAAATCAGGATAGTAGAATGGCTTATTATTCTTCAAAAGAGAGGTATCGGGTTTCATGAAAATAATAGGGTGCTCAGGGCGTTCGTTACCAAGTTCTTCTATGTGAGCTACATAATTACGCCCGATGCAGATAATTTTCATTCCTCAAAGATAACGCTAGCTAGAGGGTATGGAAAGAAAATCAGATTATTGGTGAAACAATATTTCTTCTGGTTCTCTCACTTCTACATGGCCGCTTGAATTGATTGAAGATAGCTTTACGGTACTTAATTCATTAAGTAAGATTGGATCATATTTTGTTGCGACTCGAATGTAGTTTTCTGTGAAACCATACATGATTCCATCTTCTACATCTTCCTCGAACAAAACCCGGAACGTTTCACCAAGATGCGTTTCATAGAAATATCTTTTCTTCTTTTCAGAAAGTCCTCGCAGCATTTTTGATCTTCTGTTTCGCACTCCTTTATCTACCGTACCATTCATCTGTATTGCCTTAGTATTTGGTCTTTCCGAGTAGGTAAATACATGTAAGTAGGAGATATCCAATTCATTTAGGAACTGGTAGGTAGTTAAAAAGTCATCTTCCGTTTCTTCGGGAAATCCAGTGATCACATCTACTCCTATACAGCAATAAGGCATTAACGTTTTAATTTTTTTAACGCGACTTTGGTATAAGCCACTTAGGTATCTACGATTCATTTTCTTCAAGACTTTATCGCTGCCTGACTGTAATGGAAGATGAAAATGAGGAGCAAACCGCTTGGATCTTGCGACAAATTCAATAATCTCATCAGATAGCAGGTTGGGTTCAATGGAAGAAATTCTGAAACGATCTATTCCTTCTACCATATCTAGCGCTTTGATTAGGTCAAGGAACTTTTCCTTTCTTTTACCCTCCTGAATACCAAAATCACCAATATTAACCCCGGTTAGCACTACTTCTTTTACTCCTTTAGATGCAATCTCATGTGCTTGTTTAACAATATTCTCTATGGAATCACTTCTGCTTTTTCCTCTCGCCAGAGGGATTGTACAAAAAGCACAACCATAATTACATCCATCCTGAACTTTTAAAAAGGTACGGGTGCGATCAGCAATGGAATAAGAGGCATTATAATCATTTGCCTCTTTTATATTTGACGCGTAGACTCCGCCCTTCGTGAAATCATCTAGATAGTCAAACAACCTAAATTTTTCTGCTGCCCCTAATACTGCATCTACTCCTGGAATTTCTATTATTTCTTTAGGCTTCAACTGAGCATAACATCCTAAAATAGCTACAAAACTGTTTGGAGACTGTTTCTTTGCCTCTCGGACGATTTTCTTGCATTTCTTATCTGCATTTTCCGTAACTGAACAGGTATTTATAATAAAAATATCAGGATTCGCTGAAAAATCAACTTTCAGATAGCCTTTTTCTTTACACATCCTAGATATTGATGATGTTTCTGAATAATTGAGTTTACATCCGAGTGTATAAAATGCGACTTTTTTCATTAAAAAAGTAAATTTAAAAAGAATACATCCATTCTTAATATTTCAATGATCTGATTCTTAGTGTTCATTAGGTGATAGTCGTTAACGATCTATCTTTGAAAATAATCGTAACACATATAATAAAGCGAAATTATACGGTTTGAGTGAGCATTTTCTACTAATGGTCTGTGGTCTATGGATCCAATAAATCATCCTACTTTAATCGTATCAATGAAACTTTCGAAAGAAAAAGAAACTCACGTCAAGGGCAAGGCAATCGCATTTAAATAAATCACAAATACCCGTACATAAAGGTATCCCAACTAAGGGATACCCTAAGTCTCATAATGTGTGTGTTTTTTTAAAAAAATCGGGCCGTTTTACATTTAATACGTGAACTTTTTCACCGTAAATGATACCCGATTAACAAAGATCAATATACTGATTATCAATGATATATCAAAATTTTTGCAGATAATACCTCCCCTACATTTAGAGCGAACAACAAAAAATTGCACTTCTTAGAACTAACTTTATTAAAACCTTCAGTAC
>JBCCLN010000011.1:0-31898 GCA_039026865.1 Bacteroidota bacterium
ATTCAGCAGAGGTGGATTTCATAACTTTGAACTCCAACGATAAAATTCAAGTTCTCAAAGGGTGGATACAAGTAATAAAGTAACATATCCCATCTTATTTTTTGATGGGGTATGCAATCTGTGTAATGATTCCGTAAAGTTCGTGATAAGGCATGATAAGAATGATTTTTTTAGATTTGCTTCTTTACAATCTCATACGGCGAAAGAACTCCTTCCAGAGCATCTAACCAAGGAAAATGACCTTCAAGGTATCGTCTTGCTTAAAAATCGGGAGCTTTATGAAAAGAGTACGGCCGCCCTATTGGTTGCAAAAAAACTATCAGGGCTGTGGCCTATACTTTATGTATTTATTATTATTCCTAAACCCATAAGAGATAAAATTTATGATTTTATTGCCAGGAATAGATACAGATGGTTTGGTAAAAAAGATCAATGCATGATACCAAGTCCTGAAATGAAGCTAAGATTCATTGATTGATTGGTTTTTACTTTTCTGGTTCAATTAGCTAACCTATGAATAAAGCATATATATTTCCTGGACAGGGGGCTCAATTTCCTGGCATGGGCAAAGCTCTTTATGAAAATCATCAGGAGGCTAAAGACTTTTTTAATCAAGCAAACGAAATACTTAATTTTGATATTAAAAAAATCATGTTTACGGGCTCTGCACAAGAGCTTAAGCAAACCAAGGTTACTCAGCCAGCAATTTTTATCCATAGTGTCGTTGCTGCTTTGACCTCAGAAAACTTCCAACCTCAGATGGTTGCTGGTCATTCTCTTGGTGAATTTTCAGCTCTGGTAGCTAATCAGACCTTAAGTTTCAAGAATGGACTTTCCTTAGTTTCGAAAAGAGCATTTGCCATGCAAAAAGCTTGTGAGATGCAAGGGTCAACGATGGCTGCAGTGTTAGATCTAGATGATGTAATCGTAGAAGAAATTTGCGACAAAACAGAAGGGGTAGTTGTTGCAGCTAATTATAACTGTTTAGGGCAAGTGGTAATTAGTGGCGAAGCAAATGCGGTGGAAAAAGCATGCGAATCACTAAAGAAAGCAGGGGCAAGGCGCGCTTTAATCTTACCGGTAGGAGGCGCCTTTCATTCCCCTTTAATGGAATCTGCGCGTGAAGAGCTTGCCCATGCAATTAAAGAGACAAGATTTAATAATCCAACTTGCCCTATTTATCAGAATGTAGATGCCAATGGGTATACAGATATTGAATTGTTGAAAAATAATTTAGTTAAACAGCTCACATCACCAGTAAGATGGGTCAGATGTGTTCAGAATATGATTCGTGACGGAGCTGATTTATTTATAGAGTGTGGCCCTGGTAAAGTACTTCAAGGCTTAATTAAGAAAATTGACAGAAACATAAAAGTGCAAGGTATTTCATGAACTATAGCAAGATTTTAATTATGTCTATTTTAGGAATTGTCCTTATTGGAAGTGAAGGATGCAGAAAGGGACCATCATCAACTAAAAAGAACAATAAAAAAGTTAAAAAAGGAAAACCTATTCCATGTCCAATTAAAGACTGCTAGTGAGAAAGATCATTATTGCTTTAGATGGTTATTCTGGAACCGGTAAAAGCTCAACAGCGAGGATGGCTTCCCAAGCTTTAAGTTACAGCTATATAGATAGCGGGGCTATGTACAGAGCTGTAACATTTTATTTTTTGAAGGAAAAAATTGATATAATTGATGATGAGCAAGTTAAAGATGCATTAGCTCTATGTGAGGTAAGATTCAATAAAAACGAAATTTTTTTAAATGGCGCAAACATTGAAAATGAAATTCGCTCAATGGAAGTCAATCAGTTCGTAAGCGATGTAAGTACCATTTCTTTGGTAAGAAAGAAACTTGTAGAACAACAGCGTGAAATAAGTAAAAATAAGGGAGTAGTTATGGACGGAAGAGATATAGGTACGGTTGTTTTCCCAAAAGCTGAATTGAAATTATTTATGATAGCTGAGATAGATGCGCGCGTAAAAAGAAGAAAGAAACAATTAGCTGAAAAAGGGATTATAGAAAGTGAAGAAGTTATTAAACAAAATTTACTCAGAAGAGATCAAATTGATACTACAAGAGAAGATAGTCCTCTCAGGCAAGCGAAAGATGCGGTAGTGGTTGATACTTCTCATTTAACTTTAGATGATCAAGTGAAAAAAATAGTTAATCTAGCTAATAGGATGATTCATGAAAATAGAGATTGACGAAAATTCAGGGTATTGTTTTGGGGTAGAGTTTGCCATTCAAATGGCAGAAGATGAGATGGATGAAGGAAAGGAATTATATTGTTTAGGAGATATAGTTCATAATTCCATGGAAGTAGAACGCCTTTATAACAAAGGGCTCCGTACTATTACCAGAGACGATCTTAAAGATTTAAAGAATTGCAAAGTGTTAATCAGAGCTCATGGTGAACCGCCTGAGACATATCAGACAGCGCTGCAGAATAATATTGAACTTATAGATGCTTCATGCCCTGTAGTATTAAAACTTCAAAATAGAGTAAAAAATTCTTACGATCAGGTTAAGAAGAAAAATGGACAGTTAGTCATTTATGGAAAACCAGGTCACGCAGAAGTGATAGGTCTTACAGGACAGACAGATAACGAGGCAATAATTGTTACCAGTGAAGAGGATCTACACAAAGTAGATTTTACGAGGCCGATAACGCTTTATTCTCAAACCACTAAAAGCACTAAGGGCTTTTATGCGCTCAAAGAGATTATTGAGAAAAAAATAAAGGATGCCAATATGCTATCACTAATAGAAGACTTTAATTCAAATGATAGCATATGTAGGCAAGTGTCTAATAGAGAACCTCATATGGAGCATTTCTCCCAAAAGCATGATGTCATTTTATTTGTAGCCGGAAGAAAAAGTTCTAATGGCAAAGCGTTGTACAATGTTTGCTTATCCAACAATCCTCGTAGTTATTTTATAGAAAGCGAAAAAGAAATAGATCAAAAATGGATAAAACACGGAGATTCGATCGGGATTTGTGGTGCTACTTCTACACCTACTTGGCTTATGGAACAAATAGCTAATTTTTTAGAAGAGAAAACTATCGTAGAAATTAGCTAAACCAATAAGATTTTAACTTGTTTTATGTCAAATTATCGATAACAAGTGTATGGTTTTCTTAGAAAATGAATGCTAATGCTACTTGTATTTATTTTAATTTTATAGGAGATTCTTTTTAAAAGGGAATATGTCACAGACAATTAAGTTAAAGAAAGGTTTTGATTTAAACATAATTGGTAAGGCGGATAACAAAACAAAAGAAATTATCCAACCAGACACCTTTGCCTTAAAGCCAAGTGACTTTACAGGTATTGAAAGGCTAAAATTAGTAGTGAAAGAAGGCGATAGTGTGAGAGCAGGATCTCCTGTTTTTTATGAAAGGGGTAATGATGATATTCTATACACATCCCCTGTTAGTGGAGAAGTCATTGAAATTAAGCGTGGAGAAAAAAGAAAAGTCTTAGAGGTCAAAATTCTTGCCGATAAAAAGATAGAATTTGAAGGTTTCAAGAAATATCCTATTTCTGAGATAGAGAACCTGCCTAAAGAGGAAATCTTAAATCAACTTAAAAGGTCAGGATGTTGGTCTCAAATCATTCAAAGACCTTATGGTATTATCGCAAGTCCTGACGATATCCCAAAATCAATTTTTATATCCTGTTTTGATACTAATCCTTTAGCTCCTGATTACGAATTTCTTTTAAAAGAAGAAGGTCAAAACTTCCAGGCAGGAATAAACATTCTTAAGAAGCTTACTAATGGTGTGGTACATCTTAATGTAAACAAGAAAGAAACAATACCATCGGTTTTCTCCCAGGTCAGCGGAGTACAACAAAACGTGATAAGTGGGCCACATCCCTCTGGAAATGTTGGAATTCAAATACACCACATTGACCCAATAAATAAAGGAGAAATTGTATGGACCGTTACTCCTCCGGGAGTATTTCAGATTGGCAAGCTTTTTCTTGAAGGAAGATATGATACATCAAGGCTGATAGCTCTTACAGGTGAGAAAGTTAAAGAGCCAGCTTACGTAGAAACATATTCTGGCGCATGTCTAAATAAGCTTTTAGTAGATAATGTGACTGGAGAAAGCAACAGGTATATATCCGGTAATGTCTTAACAGGTGAAAGTGTAGGGTTTGATGGTTATTTAGGACATTATCACAACCAAGTATCAGTTATACCTGAAGGAAACCAGGAAGAGTTCTTAGGATGGATTAAGCCTTCGACCACAAAATTAAGTTTTCACAGAGCCTTTGGATTATTTTCATTTCTGAATGGAAAAAAAGAATACCATGTTACCACAAACACCAACGGAGAACCCAGAAATTTCGTTGTAACGGGAAGTTTCGAGGATGTACTTCCTATGGATATTCTACCGATGTATCTTTTTAAAGCAATTATGGCTGAGGACTATGATGATATGGAGGCCTTAGGAATTTATGAATTAATAGAAGAAGATGTAGCGCTTTGTGAATTCATAGATGTTTCTAAGAATCCACTTCAGGAAATCTTAAGAGAAGGAATTGATTTAATGAAAGAAGGATAAGAATGAAGTTTTTACAAAAAAAGTTTGACCAGATTAAACCTCTATTTGAAAGGGGTGGAAAGTACGAGAAGTTTTATCCTATTTATGAAGGTAACAGAACAATATTTTTTGCTCCTGATCTTACAACGGATAAAAAAGGAACACAGATAAAAGACGGTGCCGATCTAAAAAGAGTGATGATGACAGTTATTATTGCTATGGTTCCGTGCTTAATTTTTGGAATGTGGAATGTAGGGCATCAACATTATTTGGCTACTGGTATTGAGGCTACCATGCTTGATAAGTTTTGGATTGGCATTTTGAAGGTAGTTCCAATCTTAGTCGTTTCTTACATAGTAGGTTTATCTATAGAATTTACTTTTTGCGTTATTAAGCAGCGTCCTGTTGAAGAAGGATATCTGGTGAGTGGAATGCTTATACCTTTAATTATGCCTGCATCCATTCCTTTATGGCAAGTTGCGCTTGCAACAGCATTTGCAGTAGTCATTGGTAAAGAAGTTTTCGGCGGTACAGGAATGAATATATTGAATGTTGCTCTCACGGCTAGAGTCTTTTTATATTTTGCCTACCCGACAGATATTTCAGGCGATGTGTGGACGTATCTGGGTGATAAAACGCCAGTGGATGGTTATTCAGGTGCTACTATCTTAGCCTATGGAGCAGAAGCAGCAGCCAATGGCACGAACATGATGCAACTTGCATCCAATCATTGGGCTGACGGAATGTTTACTTTTTGGAACATGTTTATAGGTATTATTCCTGGAAGCATTGGCGAAACTTCTGTCTTGATGTGTCTTATTGGAGCCGTGGTATTAATTGCTACGGGTGTAGGTAGCTGGAAAATTATTTTGAGCGTGGTACTTGGAACGTTATTTATGGGTGCTCTATTTAATCTTGCTGGATCAAATAGCTTTATGCAAATGCCTCCACATTATCATTTAGTGATAGGTGGTTTGGCTTTTGGAGCTGTTTTTATGGCTACAGATCCTGTAAGCGCATCCCATACGGAAACAGGAAAGTGGATTTACGGTTTTATGATTGGAGTTATAACCGTATTAATTAGAGTTATTAACCCAGCTTATCCGGAAGGTATTATGTTGGCAATATTGTTTATGAATGTATTTGCCCCTCTAATTGATTTTTATGTAGTAGAAGCAAACAAAAAAAGGAGATTAAAACGTGCGACAGTCTAATTTATATGTAATATTATTTGCTGCTGGTTTAACCATAGTTTTTGGTGGAGCTTTATCCATTGCTTCGGTAGGATTGAAGCCATTACAAGAGAAACAAGTTGAGATCGATACGAAAAAGAAGATTTTAGGAGCAGTAATGGACATATCCAAAATAACAGATCCCAATGAGTTGCTTAATCTTTACACTGAAAAAGTAACTTCTATTGTTGTGGATATTAATGGGAACGAGATCAAAGAAGACGAAAAGGGGAATCCTCTAATAGCAGAAAAGGTAAATATTCAAAAAAACTCTAAGTTTCATCCCGATGATAGGTTTTATCCAGTATTCATGTTCAGCGAAGGTGGTAGCGAAGTTGATGCATACATATTTCCAACATTCGGTTCAGGCCTTTGGGACTGGATATCAAGTTATATTGCATTAGAAAAAGATTTAAATACCGTATTAGGAATAGCTTTTGACCACAAAGGAGAAACTCCTGGTCTTGGTGCCAGGATCACTGATGAAAAGGTACAAACAAGATATATTGGAAAGCAGATATATAATCAGCAAGGCGAATTGGTGAGTATTAAAATGTTAAAAGGTGAAGGAAATACAGGATTATCTGAGCATCAGGTAGATGGTATGTCTGGTGCTACTATAACAGGAAAAGGAGTAAATGCCATGCTTGAAAGTTATTTAGGTTGCTATGATGCTTTTATAGCGAAAAGAAAATCTCAAAAAACAGCAAGTCTATGAGTTCAGATGTCGCAGAAATTACAGAAGAATCGGCTGTATCGCTTCCCGTAAAAGAAGCATCGGAGCCGCTCTTGTCAAAGAGACGCAAACGGATAATTTCAGATCCGTTAAATGATGATAATCCTATTACTATTCAGGTTTTAGGGATATGTTCAGCATTAGCAGTAACTGTTCAGTTTAAACCAACGATGATCATGTCCATCGCTGTGGTGTTTGTTATCGTCTTCTCGAATTTAATTACATCATTGATGAGGAAGATGATCCCAAATAGAATAAGGATTATTGTTCAACTTGCAATTATTGCAACCTTGGTAACCCTGGTTAGTGAAGTTTTAAAAGCCTACAGTTATGATATGTACAAGGTGCTAGGTGCATACGTGGGGCTAATAATCACTAATTGTATAGTAATGGGAAGGTTAGAAGCGTTTGCTATGGCAAACAAACCCTATGATTCTATTCTAGATGGATTCGGTAGCGGATTTGGATATGCTTGGATAATACTAGTAGTTGCCTTCTTTAGAGAATTGTTAGGTGGAGGTACTGTTTTTGTTGGAACACCTCTTGAATTTGATGTGTATGGATCCCTTGGTAATCTTTTTGGAACAACGCTTCAAACAAATGGACTTTTTGTTGATTCGATCGGGGCATTTGTAATTTTAGGTATTATCATTTGGATTCAAAGAACTAAAAACGGTTACGTAGAACACTAAATAGTTATGGAAGCGATTAACATAGCAATCAAGGCGATTTTCATAGATAATATGGTTTTTGCCTATTTCTTAGGAATGTGCAGTTTTCTGGCCGTCTCTAAAAAAGTAAAAACTGCTTTTGGCTTAGGTATGGCAGTTATTTTTGTACTTAGTATTACTGTACCAATTAATTGGCTTATACAAGAGAATGTGTTGAAAGAAGGTGCATTAGCTTGGCTCGGTAGTGATTTTGCATCCATTGATTTGACTTTTTTGCAGTTTATTATATTTATAGCCGTAATAGCTGCGATGGTTCAATTAGTTGAAATGATCATTGAAAAATTTTCACCTTCATTGTATGGTTCATTAGGAATTTTTTTGCCACTAATAGCGGTAAATTGTGCCATATTAGGTTCTTCATTATTCATGGTACAACGAGACTATACCGTGGTAGAAGCGACAGCCTTCGGGTTTGGTTCTGGAACGGGTTTTTTTCTGGCTATTGTTGCATTAGCAGCAATTAGGGAAAAACTTAAATATTCCCACGTTCCTGATGGTTTAAAAGGCCTTGGAATAACAATGTTAATAACTGGTCTCATGGGATTGGCTTTTAAATCATTCATTGGAGTATCTATCTGAAAGGAAAAGCATTTGCAATGGAAAGGGTGTGAAAGCACCCTTTTTTTTTGACCTTTTTAGGTGTATTTCATTGCAGAATTGACATACATCAAATCACAATAAAACATAATACTATGAAAAACATCCTTTTTTCATTGATGATGATAGGCATATCTTATCTTTCTTACAGTCAAGCTAAAATTGAACTGGGATTAAAAGCAGGTGCTAATTTCTCAAATACAGATTTTGGTAATTCTGAATCAATAACCGCATTTCATGGTGGAGCATTCTTACTATTAAAAATAGCCAATATTGGTATTCAACCCGAAGTTTTATATTCAAGTCAAGGTTCTGAAGTTGATGGGGTCGGAGACATCAATCTTGATTATATAAATATTCCTGTAATAGCTAAGTTCTACCTTCCATTAGGTTTAAATCTTCAAGTAGGTCCTCAATTCGGAATACTTACTGATGATTTGAAGGACTTAAACGATGACGGTGTAAAAGAACAATTGAAGAGTTCGGATTTGAGTGCAGTTTTTGGCGCTGGGGTGAATCTCCCTTTTAGACTGAAGGTAGATGCCAGATATGTTCTTGGGCTAAGTGATATTAATGATTCAGCTTTTGATCAAGATATCAAAAACAGAATGTTTCAGCTTTCAATTGGATATAGCTTATTTAAACTAGGAAAATAATATGTGTAGAAAACTGGATACTATCATTGAAAAAGACTTGAACTTTTTGTCAGAAAAAAGGGAGGAAACTTCTTGACCAGTAAAAGTAACTTTTGGTCATTTTCTTTGTGAAGTTTTAAAAACAATAATTACACATAAAATTATTATTCTGAGTATAATCTGAACATAGATAACTAACTAGTATCTCTAAGAAAACAGTATCTTTTGAAAGAAAACAATTTTTAGCTCATAGTGGCGAATAATCCTGGTTAGGCAATGATTAGGATTGGGCAAACTGCTAAATTGAATTTTATGAACAGAACCTATCCCCACTGTCCTACGGAAGGCTATAGTCTTGGGACAGTAGGCATAGGTCTTTACTACGAAAGCTATTACTCTGTATCCGAAGTATGCTCTCGTTTCATTTGTTCATGCTCTTCTTCCATTTGTTCATGCTCAGCGGCCATCTTAGCATGCTCTTCTTTCATAGCCTCATGCTCTTCTTTCATCGTTTCATGATCCTTTGTCATTTGTTCTAGGCTTATCTCCCCTGAAGCGTGTTTCTCTTCCAAGCTTTTATGTTTAGTAATAAGCTCATTGTGCTTGGAAATAAGCGCTTCGTGACTTGCGATGATAGCTAGGTGGGAAGCTTCTATGGCCATGTGAGTACTATCTACTTCTCCAGCACTCATCTCCTTATGTTCAGCCATTAGCTGATCGTGCTTGGTTTTCATTTCGTTATGCAATGCTTCCATGCTTTGGTGCTCCTTTTCCATTTCGTCATGCTCGCTCACCATCTGTTTGTGTTCCTCTGTTTCTGCAGGATTTGGCGTGCATCGAATGAAGGCTACCCCTGAGATCAATGCAATGATGATAAAAAATACCGATTGTCTTTTCATTTGTCTAATAGTTTAAGTTTCCTTCAAAATTGCCTCAGAAAAGTTACTTTCCCAATAAATTGTGTTTCTTGAAATGAAGTTTCTAATCCATCAATATTGGTATTGTTAAAAACCAGATAAACAAATGAGAGCGGCTGATACTCCCAACTTGCTCGAATATTCCACCGCCCTTGCTCATCAAAGGTGTTATACTGATAGAAAGCAGATAGTTGCAATCTGGGATTCAAGGCAAATCGGGAACCAACCGTGGTTAAATGCGTCTCTTTATCTTCCTGCCCTTCACCCAGGCTATTTAAATCGTTGTATTCATAGTCTACGGTGAAAGCTGTATGTGGAATCGGGGCAAAACGAATACTTCCTTCGAGAGTAGTCCGTCTACCATTATAAAACGGACCCCAGTTAACACTTCCGGATACAGAAAGCTTAGCTGATCGGTCGGTGTTAAGATTAACTTCATGACGTGTATAGTAGTAATCACCTTGAGAAATAGGAATTCCTAGTGGCGCAAAATTGAAATTGATGTTCTGCCAGGTGGGGAATATGGCATACTCCAGAAAGCTACCATCAGTAAAAATAAGATAGACCGGGAAAATATAAATATTGGCTTGCTGAAACTCTCCTAAATCGTTAAAATCGTGATAATAGTCGAAAAAAACTCCCGGATCAAAGCGTCTGATCCACGGAATATTTTTAGGACGCCAAATATAGTATCCTCCGGGGTTGTGCTGAATCACATTTTTCTGGAAAACGAATCCCATATCAGGATGATAATCGTTTGACACAAAATTGGTAAGCCAGCCTAAATAATACTTATTGGTACTGTTTCCTGCAAAAAAGCGTCCTGCAACGCCTAATGTATCTTTGGAATTATCCCGTGAACCGGAAATCATGTATGAAACACTCCACTCATCTTTTGGTCTAATAAACCCGTCAACAGTAACTGTAGTATTGTGACTCTGCTCTGTCTCTAACTCACCAGACCGTTCATCTATACGGTGGGTAACCATCACACCGATGTTGTTCTCTTTACCATAATTCTGCAAGTACCGGCCTACCATAAAGCTAGCCCCAGGCGAATTGTCCGTTTCAGCCTGGTGAATATACAAGCCTGCAATGGACTGGTCTTCGTTGCGCATCGTGTAGCGTCCTCCGGCGTCGATACGCGCAGGTTCTGCATCGAAGTCACCTTGTAAACCAATAGTTCTACTAAAGAATGGCACCACTGAACTATTATTAGCTCCTGCCCAAATACCAGAATTTTCCAAAAAAAATTGTCGCCTTTCTGGGAAGAAGATGTTAAACCGCTCCAGGTTATTTACCGCCCTGTCCACGTCTGCCTGCGCAAAATCGGTGTTAAAAGTAAGGTCAAGTATCGATCTTGGATTTAAGGCCCATTTTACATCTCCACCAAGCTTTACGTCACCATCCGTTGTGCTTGCTTCCCCATCTTCTACTTTATCATATTGATACAAAAAATAAGGTTCTATTCTAACATTGGCACTAGGTTCGGGAAGTTTCAATCCTCTTAGTTGTGCGGCATAGGTCATCCGATAAGGCGAAAAAGATTGCGGAATCGCCGGAAATACGGTTTGTTCATAATCTCGCCTTGCTAATCGACTAAAGGTGATCCCCCAGGTAGGTGATTCGTCAGACACCGTTTCTTCATAACGAATGGATTTGAAAGGGATAGCAAACTCAGCATAGTAACCTGAATCTGTGCGATGAGTGCGAACAGACCACAATGCGTTCCAGTCATTGTCATAGTTCTGATCATTAAAAGCTTGCATATCACGTTGATTGCCGTAGGGAGTAGTCTGAAACGAAACGCAATACTGCTTCAGGTTCTGGGGGTCAAGCTGTATGAAGAAAATGTCATTTTCTCCCCAGCTAAAATCCCTTCTAAGATCCTGCACCCTCACTCCTTTTCGTCCGAGGGAGTCTTTACAAAAAGCACCTACATACAAGTTCTTTTCATCATAGAGTAGCTTTACTTGCGTATCATAGAGATAGGAACCTCCCTGACGTGGCTCCATTCTAAAGAAATCTTTTATGACCTCTGACTGTCGCCAATCAGGTTCATTTAGTTTTCCATCAATTTTAATACGATTTGTCGCGAGATGTGCGGTCACCACAGGTGGATTTTTCGGCGGTGAAAAGTTTTGGTCTTCTTGCGCGTGGAGCTTTACTGAGAAGCTAAAAACCGAAAAGCTTAGTGTTATGATTAGATGATAGTATTCATCGTGATTACTCACTTTTATTGTTTTCTTCAAGTATCTCCAGGATTTTTTGCACTCTGATATTTAGCCCCAAAATCCTACCTCTTAAGTCTTTTTGAATATCCAGCATCATTTCCGGTGTGAGATCTGCGGCTGGAGTATGATTATGTTCGTGTTCTGCATGATCATGTTCCGTATGGTCATGATCACGGTGATCATCTTCACGGTGATCATCTTCATGGTGATCGTGTTCATGGCCAGGCACCTCTACTATAGTAGATTTCCAAAAAGCATAATCTCCGGTCAAAATCTTAAGCGAATCTTGCAAGAGGGTTTTCAGCGGTTCGTCAAGCGTTTGTGAATGTATTTCTATCTGCTTGATTTTTTCACCGACACGTTCCCCGATTTTAATTGCTAAATCATGTGTTTCTATGCTTTGATCATACAGTTTTTCCTCTTGAGAGGATGCACATGCAGTTATCAAAACAATCAATAATAATTTTTTCATTTTAAACAGAAAGTCAATTTTTATATTTTATATATCTCTTACAATTGAATCACTCTGGCGTCTTCGAGTATAAAAACCAAGTGCTCATAATCGTCTTTATTAAGCCTTAAGCGACCTTTGACGGTGACTAACTCATCTCCTCTAAAAGGACGCTGTGCAGAGTTAAAGATTACTTCTGCAACCGATTCCTGCCCGACTCCTCCACCACAGAAAAAACAAGATGCATAAGGTAACTTGGAAATAATGATTCGGTTACCCTCTATATTTAATGGAAGATAATGACCTGTTAATAGGATCTCCTTCCCTTCTAATTCTTTTATCTCTTCGTCAAAAATGGGTATCTCTACCTGAAGGCCTAGTTCTTTTCTATATTCCCATTTAAAGCGGGTTTCAGAAAAAATTTCCCAGCCTGACGTTTGAGATGTTACTGTAATCAATAAACTAAGAAACCATTGCACCGTGCTTCCATTTTAGATTTTGAATATGAGCATAAGCAATCAATAGCGCCCCGGATAAAGAAAGGCTTATAGAAAGCCAGGTATTAGCGACAGATTCACCATTAATCAATAAAAGAAAGCCAGCGATAAAGAGCACAGGAATATAATGCTGTCTATGAGTAAGAAATCCACTAATGAATGAAACCAACCCAATGATCAGCGCAGTGGCGATAATTATCCATTCTATCCACTCTTGATCTACAAGGAGCAATAGTGAATCTAATCCAAGGATCAGGAAGATAGGAATGGAAAGACAGTGGATAAAACAAAGAAAAGAAACACAGATACCTAATCTATCTGTAGACATGTATGATTTCATAAATGCAACTTTATTTCTACAAATGTATAATTCTGCTGAAAACATATGCAACAGAGTTGCAAAATTATTATGTAAAAAAGGCCCATTTTTTCACCAGCGTTTTCTCTACTACCCTTCCTCAAATGTATACTTTCAACCCGGAATTATCATTAATCCTGATTTTAATTGGTGGCTAATGGAGATTTCATATTTAGATGTTTGCGCTTCAAAGCAATTATATTACTGCTACTCACAAATTATCAGACTTGCTTGCTTTTTGAAGGCGGCACAGGTACCATTTTATGCAGATAGGTGCGGACTTATATTTTCAAGTAAAGTCCATTGCACCGCTGAGGTGACCATATAACATAAAATTAGCTAACTAAAAGTGCCAACCTGCCACTATTTGTAGTGAATAACGCAGGCTATACGATCCATTTTCTTTGTTGCAGCTTGCCTGAGCTATTTTAAAGGCCTAATTCAATAATCTTTTATAAGGCCTTCTCTTTTGTATTTAATGTACTTACATAGGACTAGCTTGTTAAGATCTCTGGTTTGCTGTGTTTTACTATATGGCAAATGACTATTGATTCAATCGACTTTACCTATCATGTTTGAACATTCTCTCTAATAGTTTTACTCTAAATAAAAATTGATCTATATGACTGAAGTTCAAAAATTAGCTCAGTTTGTTTCAACAAGGACGTATGAGCATTTATCGGAAGAAGCTATAAGAGAGCTCAAGATAAGACTATTAGATTCACTAGGTTGTGCAATTGGTGCATTGGAAGGCCCTCCAATCAGGAGGATTAGAGAGCAAAACGAAGATTTTGGTGGAAATCCTCTTGTTTCTATCATTGCAGGCCATAAAACCGCACCAGACAGGGCAGCATTTTATAATTCTGCCTTAGTGCGTTACCTAGATTATAACGATAGTTATCTCACTAAGGGAGAAACGTGTCACCCTTCGGATAATATCGGTTCGGTACTGGCTGCAGGCGACTACAATGATATTGATGGTAAGACTTTCCTCACGGCATTAGGTGTTGCCTATCAAGTACAATGCAGACTAAGTGATGTGGCACCGGTACGGCATAAAGGATTTGACCACACGGTACAAGGTGCATATGGCTGTGCAGCGGGTTCTGCCTATGCACTCGGATTAGATAAAAACCGAACGGCTAATGCAATTGCAATAGCTGCTACGGCTTACAATGCATTACGTGTAACGAGAACAGGAAACCTCTCTAATTGGAAAGGGCTAGCATTTCCTTCTACCGGATGGACCTCTACACATTCAGCATTTCTTGCTATGCGCGGTGTTACAGGCCCTGAAGAAGTATTTGAAGGAAACAAAGGATTTAAAGACAGCATCGCAGGTGTATTCGACATCGACTGGTCTAAGGAAGATTTAGAACGTGTCACAAATACTATTATTAAAAAATATAATGCTGAAATACACTCTCAAGCTACCTTGGAAGGATTGGCTGAAATTAGAAATGAATATGAATTTGAACCCGAAAAAATTGAAAAAATAGTTCTCAACACATTTGATGTGGCTTTTCACATCATAGGAGGTGGAGAAGAAGGAGGTAAAAAAAATATAAGGACCAAAGAGGAAGCAGATCACAGTTTGCCTTATATGATGGCCGCGATTCTACTAGACGGCAATGTACTTCCGGCCCAATATGAGCAAGAGCGTATTCTTAAAGAGGACATTCAAACATTACTCAAGAAAGTAGAAATTCATGAAAAGAAAGAATATTCTGATAGGTTCCCTAATGAAGAAGCTTGTGATATTACGATCCATTTGAAAGATGGAGCAACCATAAAAACAGAAAAGAAGGACTATGAAGGTTTTCATACTCGCCCTGCCTCTTGGAGTTTTATCATTGATAAATTCAATAACCTGTCACAAAACTTTGCAGATAAAGAATTACGAATTAAGATCGTGGAGATAGTACAATACCTTGAAGATCACTCCATTAAAGACCTTATGCAAATATTAAGTAAAGTAAATTCCGTTTCTAATCAAGAAATATCTTATGTCTGATACATCTAAATTCACAACAAACCCTATTGCTTTTGAATGGCTGCAACGAAATGAACGTAGCACCAAACCAAGAAAAACAGGACTCACTGAAATTCGTGCAGCCTATTATTCCAATTTTGGGATCAACTATTTTCAAGATATCCTTCAAACATCTGGAAATTATGTAGACAGCATCAAGTTTGCAGGAGGTTCTTTCACCTTTATGAATCCGGAGAAAATTCGCGAGATTAACGATCTGGCACATGAATACGGCACGCTGGTTTCTACTGGCGGATTCATTGAATATGTGTTGACCAAAGGAAAAGATGCAGTGAAGGAGTATATCAATGAATGCAAGGAAATGGGCTTTGATATTATTGAGATATCTACCGGATTTATTTCTATCCCTACAGATGACTGGCTTAGAGTAATAGAGGATGTTCAAAAAGCTGGTCTAAAGGCCAAGCCTGAGATAGGAATACAGTTTGGCGCGGGTGGAGATACAACAAGTGCTGAACTGGAAAGTGAAGGCGTTCAGGATGTTGGTTACGCAGTAAAACAAGCGAGAAAGTTTATTGATGCAGGTGCTTACATCATCATGATTGAGTCTGAAGGAATTACCGAAAACGCCAACCCTTGGCGGGTAGATGTTCCTGCTACTTTTATCAACGAAGTAGGGCTTGAAAACTTAATGTTTGAAGCAGCCGATCCTCAGGTATTCAAGTGGTATATCAAAAATTATGGCCCTGAGGTAAATGTGTTTGTAGATCACAGTCAGATTGTTCAGCTTGAGTGTACTCGTCAAGGCATTTGGGGAACAAATGATATATGGGGCAGAATTGTCACATACAAGTAAGTTCCTGTAGGTTTTGAAAATTTTATATCTCTCTTCATACATCAAAAAAAGGCCTTTAAGGCCTTTTTTTATAAGAAAAATTAAATCAGATGTTTCAGATAGGTCTATTACCAAACAAATAAGTCTTAACCCAAAAAATTCGGGAGTTATTCATTGAGATGATGTAACACGTTAAATAGAAGGTAATTGATTTCAAATGAGAGGACAAAATCGTCTCCCCAAATTCGAGGAATCAAAAATCATTCAGTTATGAATGTTTAACTGCTATAAATCAATTACTTGAATCAACCCGCCACTATTTGTGATGAATAATCTGGATTAAGCAAGACCTATTCACGATTTCACTTGTAAGATAACAGACAAACAAAATCTAAAAACCGAATTCTGGGAAACTCTATCTATGGCCTACGTTATGAATAGATTATAAAAAACTATGAATTCGCTTAACATTTAAAAAAGAAAAATATATGAGTAATGTTAAAAATAAAACACAAGAACCTAACTTAATCAAATGGGCTTTGAGAGTTGCCACCTCTGCTGGACTAGCTGGAATGTTATGCTGTGTAGCACCGGCTATACTATTTATGTTTGGCATTATGGGTGGGGTATACGCCATTTCTTTTGCTGACTTTTTTTACACAGATACGGGAGCTGCAGGTGTTGGGGCCTGGATACTCAGAATTATGGCAGTTGCAATTGGCGCCTATGGTATATACCGTTTTAAAACCAGGCAAAATCAATGTTCGATTGATCCTAAACGGAAACAAAAGAACCTAGTATTAATTATAGTTACGATTTGTGTCATCGGTATGGGAATATACCTTTCTTTAGAAAAATTATCTTCGTGGTATTTTGATCAATACATAGTACCTGCACAGCAAGAAGAATTATTTAAGAAAGTAGAATAATGTTCACTACTAATGATATGATTAGCTGCCCAAAAGCTCA
Organism: Bacteroidota bacterium; assembly: GCA_039026865.1. Taxonomy (GTDB): domain Bacteria; phylum Bacteroidota; class Bacteroidia; order Cytophagales; family Cyclobacteriaceae; genus Ekhidna. The sequence goes on from JBCCLN010000011.1 coordinate 16,743, forward strand.
AATCAATTAAGGGAACCTCTCTTCGTTATTCAAAATTCCAAAAGCCTTATTTACGACCAGTAAACTATGTTTTTGAAATTCCAAAAGCCTCAATTTGAACCAAAAATCCAGTTTTGCAAAAGATTTTACTATTCTATTCATCATTGGCCAAATATGCCTCTTTCATTGAATGAAAAAAGCCAGCCTTTGAGGCTGGCTCTTTATAACACTAATATAAATATTTTGAAGTAGGCTCTTAATAAATAGCTCTAGCAAGCCGCAAACAGAGAAAATGGATTATTCAGATAAAACAAGCACTACAAATCAGCAAATTTCTAAATCCAACATGTGCTCATATGCATGCTAAACCACATTTTTTATATTTACTAAGTGCCTAGTTCAATAAATATTTATTTTACTGAGGCGTAAGGGTCGTTGTTCCTACGATTGCGTTTCCTGTGTTATTGAAATTGACTGTAAAAACTCCTGTTGATTGATCGAGGGAAATTGCCGACCCTGGACCCAGATAATTAAGCGTTGATGGACCCGGTGACAAAGTCAAATTAAAACAAACATCTGTGAAATTTATTCCCTCAGGGTCTATATTAAACGGTACAAGATGTCCTGCCAGAATATCAGAGATCTGATAGTTACCGTTCCCTAGGTCGGTTATGATAGCTGTTCTTCCGGACTGCTGTAGACCAAGCGGAAGGCCACAACATGTTGAAGTCACATCCGTACTTAGATCGTAAACAGCCGACCCCCCAGAGATCAAATTGGAAGAACATGACACGAAATAAATAGCCTGGAAGTCATAACCTGGATTATTTAGGGTTCCTGAAAAATTCACACTATAATTTGGAACACGGTTTCCTGAAGGATCCGTTACGAAAGCAGGCAAAACTCTACCGTCTGCCAGTGTGACTCCGCATATAAATGTGAAGACATCACCAACGTCAATATCAGCAGTGGAATTCAACGAAGGAAGTGCCGCAATTAAATCATCTACCTCTAACGTGACGGTAGCTGGCCAAGAAGTAATATCCTGCATGAATGCACTTTGAGTGACACCGCCACTGGAAGTCCCTAGGTAAGAAACTTCCAGTTGAACCGATTCTACCTCACTAAATGCGGTATTCTCTTCTATACGTCCATCTCCTTGGTCAGTAAAACCGCCATCATCAGATTGATCCTCACTAATTAAAAAATCGATGGTAAATTCCATTATGGTACCATCATAATCAAATGAATCGATGAATCCCAGATCATTACTGGTTTGTTGAATATTTGGCAGTGCACCTGTTTCAAAATCATCTAGCTCCCAGAGCTTCTCGTCATCCACACATGATGCAACCATCACAAGTAAAAATGACATCAAAACTGTATTTAATATTTTTTTCATACGTATTATAATTTATTTTCAATTGCACACCTGAAATTCGCGATTAGCCGATTCATCTGGCGGTTGATAAATTCGCCTTGGAATCTTTATGCTCATTTCATGTTAGCAAGAGTATTTTTAGTTAATATCCCAAAAGATTCCATCCGAACCCACAGTTTTTTGTGAAGGTGCGTTTGGGTTAATATCCAAATCTGACTGAAACCAAGGTAAACTCAAGGGAAAAGCAAGGTTTGTTCCTGTTGTCGGATTAAAAGACGGATCAGCCCCATTATAATTGTTTGGATCAAACAATAATGGATACCCTTCTCTTCTGTAGTCAACGTAAGCATCATTAGGATTGCCCACGCTAGCTAACCATTTCTGAGTTAAAATGACATCAAGTTTTTGCTCATCAGTACCCGCATCATATAAACCTAAAATATTGGTGATATAGGTGTCAATATCAGCCTGATCAATGCTGGGAACTCCTGTTTGACCGTTTAATCCGACCATTTGGTTAACCTTGTCAAAAGAAGCTTGAATCGCGTCACTTAATAATTGCCTATCATCTCCGCTAATATTACCTGCGAGTGCTAGCTCTGCTTGCATATAAAGCACTTTGAAATAAGGTAGCATTCTCTCGGGGGCAACTCCATTTCCGGAAGAGGCGGAGACTTTTGTGCCAGAACCATCATCATAGAATCCACCTGCGGGGTACAAACCGAAAACTGTTTGAGAGGATTGCTGTCCGGAAGCTTGGTTTGGATGGGTGGACGCAAAATGGATGGTTAAAAATCCATCTTCGGTTAAATATTCAAAGGGATTTTCAGGATCCTCTCCAGGGGTTAACTGTTTATGCCAATAGTAGGGCACTCTGGGATCACTAATCCCTGTAAGAAAATTAGGATTTTGTCCCGTCATGGTTTCGTACAACCACGGACTTACGTAAAATCCGGGATTGGCCTGAGTGTACTCCGATACAAATAGCCCGTGCCTGTTTTCAGGAGAAGGCCCTGGCGCTGCATACCAGAATTCGAAATCCTCAGCCATAGCGCTTATTAGATTATCAGGATCTGATAGTAAAGCCGCGAGTTGTGCATCCCTGTCGGTTATGGTGTTTACATCCTGAAGTTGATAAAGAAGCTTAAATTTCAAAGTATTAGCAAACTTTATCCAAAGCGTTGTATTACCGGCATAGATAAGATCATCTGCTCCTGGAACCAACATATTGGTTGCCTCTTGATCATTGATGTCGGATATCGCCTCATCCAATAGATCCAGAAGCTGAGGATAAATTTCTGCGTCTTCATCATATACAGGAAATCTTATGTCAATTAAATTATTGGCTTCAGTAAATGGCACATTTCCCCATACATCTACGATCACCGAATAGCTGTAGGCCTTTAATATTTTTGCAATTCCAACGTAAGTCAAGTTTCCATTTTCTGTCTCTGTGGCAATCATAGACTCTAAATCTGCCAGGGCAAGCGTATAAAAAGAATTCCATGCAGCTCCGATAGTAAAATCGTTACCAAAAATGGCATATTGATCACCTTCACCTCTCCTAACAGCTTGATGCATAAAGACAGATGATAATCGACTTAATCCATTTCCAAATCCAACTGCACTGGCAATGCCAGCTTCTGCACTTGTCAACAAGAGGTTTGGTGCAGCTTCAGTCGGGTTATTTGGATCTTCATTAATGTCGAAAAAATCATCACAGGAAGTCAGTATTGATACTGCAAATAATGATACAATTAATTTGTATAGATATGTAATCTTCATGACTGAAACTATTTAGAATGTAAACCTTAGATTGACCCCGTATCTTTTAGATTGAGGAGCAGCTGCATATTCTATACCTTGTGTATTTGTGGCTCCAAAACCATTAACTTCAGGATCAAAGTTTGTGGAGTGTGGAATATTAGGAGCGAAATACCATAAATTCCTTCCACTAATAGAAACATTGGCACTACCAAAAGGTGTCTTCTGAAGAAATGATTGAGGGATATCATACCCTAAGCTAATCTCTCGAAGGCGGATTACAGTACCATCAAAAACAGATCCCTCGTCAGCGCTATTGATAAAAAAAGATTCATTGTTTCCGCCAGACACAAAGAAGAGATCATTAGCAGTAATTTGAATCGTATTAGGAATTTTATTACCACTTTCATCTAATAAGGGTTCTCCTGTCTGGGGATCACCCAGGAAACCAGGAATAATCCTTGATGCTTCTCTGTCTTGGGTGTCTTCAACCACGCCTCTTCCCATCAACCGCTCTACAGTTGTAGAATAAATGTCACCTCCATCTTTATAAGAGATTAAGAAATTAAGTGTTATTCCTTTGAAGCTCAAAGTGTTTGTAACATCTAACGTATAGTTTGGATTAGGATCACCTATGATGCCGAATCTTTCGTCTCCCACTGCCTGAAACTGCCACCCTGTACTTGGATCAATTAAAATATTGCCTTCATCATCTTTTGCTGACCTTGTTCCATATAATGCGCCTAAAGGTTCACCTGGTTCAGCTATCGGACGTATTCCACCACCAAAAAGGTTACGGATATTAACTCTTTCTACACCATCGGCTAGTTCAATTACGGTATTTCTATTTCGAGTATAATTTACGAACATATTCCACACGAACCCACTTGCTGTTTGAACTGGAACCACATTGAGACCCACTTCCCATCCTTTGTTTTCTATATCGCCAAAGTTTGTGGTAATCTGCTGGAATCCTGTCGCTGAGGGGACAGAGATATTTCCAATTTGATCGGTAGTATTTCTGTCGTAGTAGGTTACGTCTAAGTCTACCCGATCTTTAAACAGGCGTAGATTAACTCCAAATTCATATTCTGTAGTAAATTCAGGAGTAAGCTCCGGGTCTGCGCCGAGATCATATAATGTTGCCGCTGATTGTCCTGAAATAGGAAAGTCAATGTCTCGTTGTGCTCCGATTCTTGTATCTGATTGTCCTTGGTTTACGATAAAGGTGTTGGTTAAAGAATAGACCGGGGCATCGTTACCAACTTTAGCGGCACTTGCGCGTAATTTCCCAAAGCTCAAAATTTTGCTATCAATATTTAAGCCCTCCGTGAACACAAACGAAAGAGATGCACTTGGATAAAAGAAACTTCGTTCGTCGGCAGGAAGCGTGGATGACCAGTCATTTCTACCAGTAGTATTAAAAAATAAATAATCATTGAAACCAATGGAGGCTTCATAAAACAACCCCATTAGGCGTCTTTTTGAAAAAGTCCCTCCATTTGGTGTTACGGTACTGGTATTATCGATATCAAAAATTCCTGGAACTACAAAACCAACTCCTTGAGTAGATTGCCTATCGGTAGTTCGTTGGTTTAGGTTCTGCCCTACGATAACTCGTAAATCAAGGTTAGATCCGATATCTCTGGTGGCTGTCACAAGAAAATCAGAATTTAGCTCCTCAAAAGAAATATCCTCTGAGGTTATGGCACCATTTCCGCTAAATGCATTTGATCCTATATTATAAATTTGATCTCTTCGAATGGTATACTGGTTGGTTCCTATTTTATAGGTTACGCTTAGCCAATCTGTAATATCGTAGCCTGCATCGAAAGCCATAGTGATACGATCGGTCAGCTCAGTCACTTTGTTATTTTTCCAGGACCATCTTGGATTATCAATTGCATTGGTGTTATAGAAAACGTTACCGCCCGTTGGGGTTTCGTATGGAAGATCACTACTCCAGGTCCTTCCAAGCCATAGTGTACGAGCAAAAGAAGACGCTACTTCAGCACCTGCAGCCCCATTCTCACCAAAGAAAGGACCGTTTTGTTCGGAGGTACTGTAGGTAGCCGTTCCTCCGAAATTAAAACCATTATCAAGTTGCGTCCTGGCTCCAATATTGATCGTTGTCCGGTCGAACGAGGAATGTGGAATATATCCTTCTTGCATAAGGTGGGAAACTCCACCAGAGAAAGTAGACTGACCATTCCCACCGGTCACCTGTATGGAGTTTTCAATTACACTTCCTTTTCTAAATAACTCTTCCACATTATCCGGATCTGCTTCATATGGAATATTGGCTGGAAGATCAGGAAAAGCGTTTGCATAGGTTCCCCACATTGGGATAGAATCAAGTTCTGAGAAAGCAGGCCCCCATGAACCATTTGAATTCTGAAAATTAAATTCAGATCCATTACCATAAATATTTTGATAGTTAGGTAAGTTGGCAATTTCTTCCACGGAATAAGAAGAGCTTATTTGCACCTCTAACCCTTTTTTTGATAAACCACCGCTTGCAGATTTTGTGGTTATTAAAATTACTCCGTTTGCTGCTCTTGAACCATAGAGAGCAGCTGCAGCAGCTCCTTTTAGCACGCTAATTGATGCGATAGAATTAGGATCCAAGTTAGACAAAGGTGTACTGTAAGCTCCTCCACCCACTAGTTGGTTACTTGTGTTGTATTGTGTATTGTTGTAAGGTATACCATCAATAACAAATAACGGATCGTTATCGCCGAAAATGGAAGAGTTCCCTCTGATAGTTATTCTGGTAGCGCTGCCCGGTACACCTGAGGAACCTGCAATTTGGACTCCTGGGATTTTACCTTGCATTGAACGAAGAACATCTGGTTCGGAAATTTGCTGGATTTTTTCCGATTCCAGGTTTCCTACTGAATACGCCAGGGATTTTTTGTTTCGCTCAATTCCAATAGCAGTTACTACTATTTCCTGAAGCTCGGTAGCTCCCCCCATGGAAATGTCTATCACTGTCCTGGCGCCAGGATCCACTTCCTGAGTCTCAAAACCAACATAAGAGAAAATCAATAGTTCTCCATCATTAACAGTCAACCGATAGTTTCCATCCAAATCGGTCTGAGTACCGTTCGTTGTCCCCTTGATGAGTACGTTGACTCCCGGCAGTCCTCCACCTAAATCATCGGTGACCTTTCCAGATACCGTCTTTTGTGCAAGAGTTTGTGTGCTTACCAAAAGGCATACAATCATAGAAAAGAAAAAATTTTTCATAAGCATGATTAGTTTGTTAAAAAATTGATTACAAACGCGTAAGAATAGCTTTGAAAAAATCTTAAAAATTGTAAAAAAGAAAGCCTTAAACTATAAGGGAATTGGACTTTTGAGGAAGTTACAATGCTTTTTTACAAATTTTCTAACGCTGGATTGCTTCATAAAACTTAGTTGAAGAAATCAAGAAAGCTCCTCCTTTTTTCAAGTTTTAAGTCTTGAAGGATTGAGGATTTTACCCGTATGGAAAAGAAGTATGACTGGAATCTCCCAAAGGGTACCCAGTCGAAATTTATGGTCCAGCAATGCAAGTCTCTGTTCACTCCAATCCGCGTTGTAGTGAAATCTTTGGTTTCAAAATCATAGCCGGAATTGAACGTAATTTGTGTTTTGTCAGTAAGTCCCAAAGAACCACTGAATTGAAAGCTTTGCCTAATGGTCGGGTCTTGAAAACCTGTCTTTGAACGATTGATTGAATATTGCATTCGTAACGTCCATGGAACATCAAAATCAATGTATTCTTCTGGATTATCTTGAATTCGTTGTATCTCCTCTTGTTCTTCCTCAGTATATCCTTCGAAGTTAACGTTTTCTCCTGGTGGGGCCAATCCTGTCCCTTGGCGAATTGCATCTGATTCATCGTAAGCTCCATTGTTATTGTTACCAGACCTGCTGCCCTTTGGAGATAGATTCATTCCTACCGAGATATTCATGTTAGAAAGGCGCCCAATTCCATTTCCATTATTCCAGGTATAACGATCCAGCTGTCTTTGCTGGACAGTCCTGGACCCATCCGATCCAACACTCTCGGAGATCAGCAAATATTCATAAGGGTCAAGTGTTCCGGTAAAGTTTAAGGAAATGTTATTGTTAAGAAATGAGGTTCTGGCATTCACACTTATATTACTCAATTTAAATGAATCTGCAGCTAGATTATATCCCGAACTTAACCCTAGGTTGTCTAGCAATTTAATTTTCTTGGTGCCACTAACAGTATCTTTTTTGCTTGCTACTTTCATTTCCAGATTATTGGATACGGAAAAACTAAGCGTCTTACTCTCTCCTCCTCTCGGTGAGCCGAAGACGAATCCTTCATAGCGACTGAGTATTCTGGTGGTTCCTGAAGTATCTGTCTGTATTTCTTGGTACACTCCATACCTAGGATCCGAAAAATCAGGGCTAAAACTAAAAGAAACACTTGGTGTCATCACGTGCCTGATAGCCTGTATCTTACCATTCCCAAAGCCTACATAACCATATAATCGGGTATTTAATGAAGCTCCGGTAGACCAACTACCGGCTCTGCTAAAACCTTGCACGGTATCTATCCTTACAGCATTTTCTTCCTCAATAAAAGTATAACTCAACTCCTGCATGTACCATAGTTCCTCATAATTAAACGATGGGCTCAAAGTGAAATATTTCAGCACATTCATTGATGTGGAGATAGGAATGGTATGTCTTCCGCCTAGTTTGGATCTATCGAGTATTAAATCAAGATTGTCTGCATTGAAAGACAACACAGAATCCGCCAGCGGATCTTCATTTGCAATGGTAAAACTACTAAATGCTCCATCACTAATCGGGGAGTTCGTGACCTCATACCTCGCAACAAAGTTGTGACTAAAGTTAAGTTTAGATAGAGGTGACTTACTTGATTTCACCAAATTCTTGAAGGGATAGATTCTGTTCATATTTAAGGTGAAATCCGGTAGGGTTAGATTTACGACTTCAGTCCTTAGGTTTTGATTGTGGCGAACGTTCAGAGACATATTAAAAGGTGACCCGCTCAAGGAGTTTCTGTAAGAGAGATTAGAAGAAAGCTGAGAATTAATAGACTGTGAAAAGTCCTCTACGACAAGGTTATTGTTTTGATTATAACTTTGAGTTGCTGCATTGACTGATGCTGAAAATGATGAGTTTCCTTTTGATTGAGGATTGTGATTCCATCTGATTCTGTAATCATTTGTTTCTAAACCAGATTCTAATTCATCAGTGACCGTCCTGGTATAAGAAAAATTTAAAGTTCCTCGGTATGTATACCTTTTAAAGTAGTTGGAATTTATACTGAGGGCATTTCCTCCTTTAGAGTATATATCTCCGGTAATCCTAGCGTCTACATAATCATTAATTGCGAAATAATACCCGGCATCGCGTAAAAAGAATCCTCTTCTACGTTCTTCACCGTAGGAGGGAAAAATGATACCAGAAGCCTTTTCTTTGGGTTGAGGAAACATACCAAAAGGAAAGAAAAGAGGTGTAGGTAGGTCACGAAACCTCATATTAAATGGTCCTGAGACCACTTTATTGCCTGGAATCACTTTAAGTTTTGTGGATTTAATTTCAAAATGTGGCTCTTCAAGATTGCAGGTTGTATAGCTGGCGCCTTTGATAAATAACTCATCCTGTGAATTTTTCTTTACATCACTGCCATGCATAAAGGCTCCATCCTGTTCGGTGACCACACCTCTAATTAGTGCTTTACTGGTTTTGAAATTGTATATAATATCATCAGTAGCGTAAACATCCTTCCCATCTGAGTAGACAGGTTTTCCAATTTGTTTCCCTAATGAATCACTTCTAAATTTTGCATGAATGGTTCGTCTACTCCAATTTACGTCAGTTCGTTCTGCTTCTAAGGTAACTTCTCCGTAATCAATATGAGTTTCACCGTATAAAAACAATTCTTGTGATTTTACATCAAAATACAAAGAGTCTCTAGCGTTATAATTAATAGTGGTTTCTACATCGCTTGAGTAGGTAGTAGCGCTTTTGGTAGTATCTGCTTGAACAATAGTGGAATCCGGGGGAATCGTATCTTTGACAATAAACAAAGAAGTAGAGTCAGCAGCTAAACTATCTACCTCTTGTGACAAACAAGTAAAAGTAAGTGTGAGAAACAAAATGATGAAAGAACACTTCAACCTTCTACGCTTTTTTGACAATGAACTGTGACCAAATTATCTTTGAAACGTTTAAGATTTTGCATGAGAGGCAAATTTTATGCGTGCAGAGCAGTCTTAAGTCTTTGATTAATGAGTAAGATTCGAATTTTGCGTAAAAATATTTCATTTTAGAATATAAAAAACGTGAGGAACCTTGCATTACTTTTTAGTCTTTCGTTAGTCATAGTACTGGCTTCTTTTCAACCAATAGGTAAGAAAAATTTTGGTATTACCAGGATTGTCATAGATGCCGGTCATGGAGGGAGAGATCCAGGTACAGTCGGTTCTTATTCGAAAGAAAAAGATATAGCTCTGGCTGTTTCTCTTAAGGCCGGAGAATACATTGAAAAAAATATAAATGATGTGGAGGTTATCTACACTAGAAAAAAAGATAAATCTATCAAGCTTGAAACCAGAGCTTCTTTGGCAAATGGACATAGTGCTGACCTTTTTGTTTCGATTCATGCAAACTCCTTACCAAAAAACACCTCGCTGACAAAGAAGAAATCGATAGAGGGTGTGGAGGTATATGTTATGGGGGCACAAAATACTAATAGAGCGCTAGAAGTTGCTAAGCGTGAAAACTCAGCCATTCTTTTTGAAGAAGATTATGAGAAAAATTATGATTTTGATCCTCAGTCAGAAGAATCGTATATCCTCTTTAATCTGACCCAATCAGCCTACCAGGACAATAGCCTTTTGTTAGCCCGCCTAATTGATGATCAACTTAAGACCAGAGCGGGTAGAAAAAGCTACGGAGTAAAGCAATCAAGTCTTTACATGATGTGGAGTACAGCAATGCCTAGTGTGTTAGTAGAAATTGGCTACCTTTCCAATCCTATGGAAGAGAAGGAGCTAAATGATCCTACCGTGCAGTCATACATAGCTTCTGGAATCTACCGTGCAATTAAAGAATATAAGGAAGCGATAGACGCTCAGAATTAAACAAAAAAATTGTGTCAAAAGAAATCAAGATAGGACTTATTGCAATTATTTCAGGTGCTCTTTTATACTACGGATTTAATTTTCTTCGGGGTTCTGATCTCTTTTCTACAACCAATCGATATTATGCAATATATCCAAACGTAGCAGGCCTAACTGTTTCAAACCCCGTTCTTTTCAATGGTTTAAACATTGGTAGAGTTAGTGAATTAAAACTTCAGCAAGAAAAAAATAGGATTGTAGTAGCAGTTGACATAGACGCTAGTTTTTTTGTAGGCGCACTCGACACAGCTAGTCTTGCTAATAATGATTTTTTTGGAACCAAAGCAATTATTATCCGTCCGGGTTCCGCTAGATCACCATTATCTACAGGAGACACTTTAAAAGCAAAGAATGATAATGACTTATTGTCCCAATTTGAACCGGTAGCGGATAATCTTAATACCACAATTATTAAAATCAATGCCCTTTTAGATCAATTAAACAGTACCGATATCCAAGGAGCAATAGATACTTTAAAGTATTCTCTTGCAGTTTTAACCGAGAAGGCAAGTGAATTAGATATTGAAGGTATAGTTGGAAATACCAATGGTTTAATATTGGAGTTTAAAGAGAGATCCGAACAATTAGAAGGTTTGCTTGCGAGCTCTAAGTCTTTGATCGATTCATTAAACCAGGTACCGCTGGCCGCTACATTGGAAAAAGTAAACACTTCGTTTGATGAATTGAATAACCTTTTAATTACTTTATATTCAGAAAAAGGTACCATTGGGAAGCTCCTAAGCAATGATTCTGTTTATAATAATTTAAATAAATTATTGGCTGATCTCGATACTTTGGCAATCCATTTAAATAATTATCCAAGAGATTTCATGAAACCCCTCGGGAGAAAGAACAAGAAATTAAAAGGAGTATCTCATGAAGATAAATAGCATCAAAACTCCGAATGAATATTCAGTTCAATAAAAACGAAGATGCCAATAAGCAGTTGGTCTACCAACTTAACGAACGTCTCAAAAAAGTAAGACTAGGAGGTGGCGAAAAAAAGATCGAATCTCACCACAAAAAAGGAAAGCTGACTGCAAGGGAGCGAATTGATTATTTAATTGACGACCCTAAAGATTTTTTGGAGATAGGTGCTTTTACTGCTGAAGGAATGTACGAGGAGGTTGGTGGATGCCCTAGCGCGGGAGTAGTGACAGGAATAGGTAAGGTTTCAGGCCGTTTGTGTATGTTGGTTGCTAATGATGCTACTGTCAAAGCAGGTGCTTGGTTCCCAATGACAGCAAAGAAAAACTTGAGAGCGCAAGAAATTTCACTAGAAAATAACCTGCCAATTATTTATCTAGTAGATAGCGCAGGAGTCTTTTTACCTATGCAAGATGAGATTTTTCCTGATAAAGAACATTTCGGAAGACAATTTAGAAACAACGCAATCATGTCATCAAAAGGGATCATTCAGATCGCCGCTATTATGGGTAGTTGCGTAGCAGGAGGCGCATACCTGCCGATAATGGCAGATGAAGCTTTGATTGTAGATGGAACAGGTTCGGTTTTTTTAGCCGGAAGCTATCTTGTGCGGTCAGCAATCGGTGAAGATATAGACAATGAGACACTGGGAGGAGCTACGACACATTGTGAAATATCGGGTGTGACAGACAATAAGTATGAAAATGATGAAGCTGCTTTAGAGGCAATAAAGAAAATATTTGATCGGGCAGGCAAACCTGATTTAGCAGGTTTTAACAGAGTGGAAAGTTCATTCCCTAAAAAGAGGCTAGAGGACATCTATCGAGAATTTCCAGTTAAAAGAGGTATCCAATACGACATGGTTGATATAATAAAATGCTTGGTGGACGACTCGGATTTTGATCAGTATAAAGCCCTATATGGCAAGTCAATTGTCTGCGGATATGGAAGAATTGAAGGATGGAGTGTTGGCATTGTAACAAATCAGCGAAAAGTAGTTAAGAATAAGAAAGGAGAGATGCAGATGGGAGGAGTGATCTATTCTGACTCGGCAGATAAAGCTGCACGTTTTATTATGAATTGTAATCAGCGAAAGATTCCTCTTGTCTTTTTACATGATGTGAATGGTTTCATGGTAGGGTCCAGATCTGAGCATGGAGGGATCATCAAAGATGGAGCAAAAATGGTTAATGCAGTTTCTAATTCGGTTATTCCTAAATTTAGCATCATATTAGGCAGTTCATACGGTGCGGGAAACTATGCCATGTGTGGGAAAGCCTACGATCCTCGCTTGATTTTTGCCTGGCCTACCGCTGAAATAGCAGTGATGAGTGGCGGATCCGCTGCAAAAACACTGTTACAAATAGAAATTGCATCAGCAAAAGCAAAAGGAAAAGAAATGACTGAAAAAGAGCAAAAAGCGCTACTCAAAAAAATAGAAGATTCCTATAATGAAAAACTCAGCCCATACTACGCAGCATCTAGACTTTGGGTTGACGGGATTATTGATCCTGTTGAAACCAGAAAAGTGATTTCCAAAGGAATTGAAATGGCCAATCATGCCCCTATTGAAAAACAGATGAACGTTGGAGTGATTCAAACGTAATCTAACAATGGAATACTTAAATGAAAGACTATCATTTTTAAAAGTGAAGAGTTAGCTCTATAATTATTAAGTAAGCATATGAGATGACAAAATCGTTCCTCAAATTTGAAGAATCAAAAATTATTCAGTATGAATATTTAACCACTGTAAATCAATTATTTGAATTAACCCGACACTAATTGTGTTGAATAATGCAGTATAATTATGATCACAGAAAAAAAATGAAGTATTTTAGACATCAAAGTAAGTTATCAGACCAAGTGTTTGAAGAGTTAAAAGAGGTTCTTGACAGAGGAGTACATTGCATTAAAGTAAAATCCAAGGATTAGGATTCTAGAATAGATGTTATTGGCCTATTTATCAAGGGAAAATTCACTACGCAAGATGATTTATTTAGGTTGTTAAAAGATTCCGAAATAAAAGCTCTTATCCTACTCTTAGATGATGAGGATGATGAGGTTGTTGCTCATGTAGAAGAAAAAATAATGTCTATAGGTACTCAAGTAATACCCTTTCTTGAGCAGGAGTGGGGAAATACCTTCAATCCCATCATTCAAAATAAAATTGAGGACTTAGTACACGAACTTCAGTTTGAGTTACTCAAAGAACGGTTTCTAGACTGGAAAGATTCAGGAGCAGAAAGTCTGCTAGAAGGTCTCTGGATTGTAGCTACTTATCAATATCCAGACCTTGAGATGGATGAGTTAGTTAGAGAAATGGAACAGCTATATCACGAACTTTGGAGGCACATGGAAGACCAAATGTCTCCTCAACAAAGAATTAAGGTCTTCAATGATATTTTTTTCAATCAGTTTAGATTTCGTCCCAATACAAAAAACTTTCACTCTCCAGCTAATTCTATGATCAATGTTGTACTAGAAACCAAAAAAGGAAATCCTATCTCTCTATGTTCTGTCTATTTGTTATTAGCACAGAAAATGGAACTTCCTATATATGGAGTTAATCTACCCAATCTATTTATCCTTACTTACAAAATAGGTGAAGAAGCTTTTTATATTAATGTGTTTAATAGAGGACTCGTCTTTACTAAACAAGACATTGACAACTATCTTGAGAATTTACGGTTGCAAAAACAAGACATTTTTTACGAGCCTTGTAATAATTTAGATATTGTCCTTCGAACACTAAGAAACTTAATCGTCTCTTTTGAAAAACTAGGAGACTATCAAAAAGCAGATGAGATCAAACTTATTTTACAGAAAATGGATGACCAGTACTTCAGTATATAATGCCTCTAACTAAATATTTGTCCTATTTTCTGGTAATTTATTTTCCCATTGTTTGTCTTTCACAGCATCCTGAGATCCTAGCGCAAGATGGTTGGGAATTCAAAAAAGAGAAATACAATGTTAAAGTATTCAGTAAAAGCATCTCAGGCTATAAGGTGGAGGCTTTTAAAGCAAGTGGTCTGGTGGATGCTCCGATGGAGTCTGTTTATAAAATTGTGATGGATATTGAAAATTACACTGAATGGTATCCGAATTGTAAAATTGGAGAGTTACTGAACGAACCGAATGAGTTGGAGCAATTAAGAAGAATAGAATTTAAACTGCCTTGGCCTTTCGACAATCGTGATGCAGTAAATAAGATGGTAGTCACGAAAATGCCTGATAGTATTTGGATAGATATTATTAATGAGGCAGAATACTTACCAAAACTGAAAAATGTATACAGAGTTGGCCGAACGGAAGGATATTGGTCTATTGTAAAGGAGGATGAAAATAAGACAAAGTTAACCTACAGCGCAATAGGCGAACCTGGAGGTATTCCGATCTGGATCATCAATATCTTCCTTTTTGACAGCCCTCTAGAAGCTGTAAACAACATTAGAGAAATGGTAATGAAGCCAGAATACAGAATACATTGAAGACTAAAATCAACAAATAGTCATTCTTGATGGTATTTTTTCTTCAATAACTTAATTTCACTGATTAACTTCAGAAATACCTGAACCAGACCATACAATTTTATTATGGCCTCCATTGGATAGTTAATCAGAATTTCAGAACATTGTAAAAGTAACATAGAGCAGCTACTTCCTGTAGCAGCCATGCAAGCCTATGAATTTAATGGTGATTGGATCCCTACCCGAATTTTGGATGGAATGTAAACCCTGATTGAGAATAATCAGGGCTTTGAAATAGTAATTGGAGATGAAGCATCGCACTTAACCGCATTATTCACCACAACTAGTGGTGAGTTGATTCAAATAATTGATTTACAGTAGTTTATGTTCATTCTGAATGATTTTTGATTCCTCAAATTTGGGGAACGATTTTGTCATCTTACTCGAAATCAATTAC
>JBCCLN010000012.1:0-31440 GCA_039026865.1 Bacteroidota bacterium
AAGGTTATTTACCTAACCGTGTTAAAAACGGCCTCTACTGCACCATAACTCAAACTTATCAATGTATTTTGTTTTAGGGAAAAACCCTTTTTTTGGATGACTGCATTATTCACCACAACTAGTGGCGGGTTGATTCAAGTAATTGATTTACGATTGAGTCTTTCACTAAAAACTATGCTATAAGCATCAGTAGCATATTTTTCGTCTTTTCTTAGAGACACTAATTAAAATTTTGATAAAGTAGCTGAATAGTAACACTTATCCTTAAAAATGACCTTTCCGCCCTTAAGGACGGAAAGGTCTGATTAAGCATGATCGCTTTGATTACTGCGAAAGGTTAATAAACCTATCTAAAGTGCCCTGATGACATCAAATGCTTTTTCAACGGCACCTGTAGTAGGGTTATACCTGTACCTGGCATTTTCGGAATCTTTCACTGAAGAAAGGTAGACCTCTCCATTAATAACAACAGAAAATGCGGCCCCGTTTCCCTCTTGTGCAGGTACTCCCTGAATAATTTCCACGTCTTGAGTCACTACGTTTATGGTTACCCATCTGCCTGCTTCTTCCTCATTTACGATTCTCCAAATCTGGAGAACCGGCCCGCCGATAGTAACATTTTCTAATCTGCCTAAGGATTCACTAAGGTCTATAAGAGCCCGCGGAACCTCCGTAACGGCACGGGCCACGGCTATATCATTTCCTATGTAATTAAAGCCCGCACTTGCCGGATATAGATCATTCTGGGGATTAGCTACCGCTGTAGGTACAAACTCATAGCCCAGATCAAAATCATCAAAGCCTACCGGTATTTTGAGAAGGCTAAAAGGTATAGTGGCCCCTGACACTAAAGCATAGAGATTTCCGCTTTCATCCATATAGTTATTAAGTGAATTCACTACCCAGGAAGACCCTGAAATATCAGGGAAACAGATCTTCAGCAGCCATTTCATTTTGAAGATTGTGCATGAGAAACCCGAAAACTTTAGAGGCATATAAATCATACAACCGGTTAAAGCCCTTTGTGGTAGTAATATCAAAATTCGCTTCTTCTAACTTTCTAGCCCGCATGCTTTCCTTTTAGCAGATCCTATAATATTTTATTTATGGAATCCTTTGAAAAACCTGTCTTTTGGCTCAACTCTTTAGTTACTCAGAATTCAAAAGCCTCATTTACAACCAGTAAACCACGTTTTTGCAATTCTGAAAGCCTTGATTCGAATCAAAAATCCGGTTTTACAAAGAATTCTTATACATCTTCTCGTGAATTGTAAAATTCTATTTTGTAAGTGAGTATTGCAATAACTACTTCTAGTGATAAGATAAATACAAGACTAAAATCCAGTGTAATAATTTCTTGTTCAACTTACGCTTGAAAACTATCACAAAAAAGTCAAAGCAGCATTGATATCTGACTGAACAGAGTGTACGACCGTTTTGCATTTATTAACTTGGGTTGCAGATCAGATTTTTTACCAGATTCCAGTTTCCGCTTTTTTCGGCTACTCTGAGATTGATAATCTGTTGGGCTCCCAACAGAGTCCATCTCTGTCCTGAAAGTTCCAGACGCTAACTACGCTCTAGAACAACAGCGTATCCCTGTCCCACGCCGACGCACATAGTAGTCAGAGCGTATTTCTTACTTTTCTTCCGCAGTTCGAGTGCGGCAGAGTAGGTAATTCGTGTTCCCGTCATTCCTAGCGGATGGCCAATTGCAATGGCACCACCATTAGGATTTATGCGTTCATCATTGTCAGCTAGACCAAGTGCTCTTGTACAAGCTAAAGATTGTGCGGCAAACGCTTCATTTATTTCAATAACATCAATTTGATCTAAGCTCAGGCCTGCTTTTTCAAGCGCTTTTTGGCTTGCTTCTATTGGTCCTATTCCCATTATTCTCGGCTCAACTCCGATTACCGCGGAAGAAACAATTCGAGCCATTGGCGCAAGATTGTATTGCTTGATTGCCTCTTCTGAAGCTATAAGAACCGCTGCCGCACCATCATTCAATCCTGATGAATTTCCGGCAGTAACCGAACCGTCCTTCTTAAAAGCAGCTCTTAACCTTCTGAGAACCTCTAGTGTAGTATAGGGTTTTACAAACTCATCATCACTGAATAAGATAGAATCGGCTTTTTTTTGTGGGATTTCCACTGAGACAATTTCCTCTGACAATCTTCCGTTTTTCTGAGCTTCGGAGGCTTTCATCTGAGACCAATGAGCAAAGGCATCCTGATCTTCTCGGCTAACTTTATGATTCTCTACCAGATTCTCAGCGGTTTGTCCCATCCCATCCGTACCGTATAGTTCTTCCATTTTAAGATTAATAAATCGCCAGCCAAAACTTGAATCATACATTTTGGCATCGGTTCCGAATGGTTTGGCTGATTTAGAGATGACCCAGGGGCCTCTGGTCATGTTTTCTACGCCTCCCGAAATAAATAAATCTCCGTCTCCGGTTTTTATGGCCCTGTTGGCATGGATAATAGCCGACATACCCGATGCACACAGTCTATTGATTGTCTCACCAGGAACAGTGAATGGAATACCTGCTAAAAGTAAGGCCATCCTGGCAACATTCCGATTGTCTTCTCCTGCCTGGTTGGCACAGCCTATTATTACTTCATCGATTTGGTTTGGGTCAATCGTACAGTTTCTATTGATTAGTGCCTGGATAACCAAGGCTGCCAGGTCATCAGTCCTAATGTGCGAAAGAGCACCTCTAAAACTTCCTACAGGAGTTCGAATGCCGTCAATGATGTAAGCTTGCTTCATAAGGTTTTATATTTTTATATTTTGCGCAAATATTTGATTTACAATACTTCATTCCAATTGGGCACCACACTAAATACCAATTCCTTTTGTGGCAGATTCTTGATGATTTATTTTTGTTGCAATTTGTTTTAACCTCAACTAAGAGGTGTTAACTCCTTTTGAATGTCCAAAAATCCTAACATCAAATCTGTTCTAATTATCGGAAGCGGTCCTATCATCATTGGTCAAGCATGTGAATTCGACTACTCAGGATCACAAGCCGCCCGGTCTCTGCGGGAAGAAGAAATTGAAGTAACCCTAATTAATTCCAATCCTGCCACTATTATGACAGATCCGGTGACGGCCGATAATATTTACTTGAAGCCATTAACCAAAAAATCTATTAGAGAAATTCTCGAGGCTCATCCGAAAATTGATACAGTGCTTCCAACCATGGGAGGTCAAACCGCTTTGAACCTGGCTATAGATTGTGATAAAGCCGGAATCTGGGAAAAATATAATGTTAAAATGATCGGGGTGAATATTGATGCTATTGAGACTACAGAGAATCGAGAAAAATTCAGGTATAAAATGATTGAGCTTGGCATTGGGGTGTGTAAAGGAGAAACAGCGACTTCTTTTTTGAAAGGAAAAGAAATTGCGCAAAAAATAGGATTCCCTTTAGTCATTCGTCCATCTTATACACTAGGAGGCTATGGTGGAGGTTTTGTTAATGCACCAGAAGAATTTGACACCGCGTTGAATGCCGGCCTACAAGCTTCGCCTATTCATGAAGTACTGGTGGAGCAAAGCATTCTTGGCTGGAAAGAATATGAGCTGGAGCTGCTCAGAGACAATGCCGGAAATATCATTATCATTTGCTCGATAGAAAATTTCGATCCAATGGGTGTTCATACCGGGGATTCAATAACTGTGGCACCTGCCATGACGCTTTCGGATACGGTCTATCAGCGAATGCGTGATATGGCTAAGAAAATGATGAATGGGATTGGCCATTTTGCAGGAGGATGTAATGTTCAGTTTTCTGTAAATCCGGATACGGAGGATATCATTGGAATTGAAATCAATCCAAGAGTTTCCAGATCTTCTGCTCTTGCTTCCAAGGCTACAGGGTATCCTATTGCTAAAATTGCGGCAAAACTAGCCATAGGATACAATTTAGATGAGTTAAAAAATCAGATTACAAAGACCACTTCCGCATTATTTGAGCCTGCAATAGACTACGTGATTGTAAAAGTTCCCAGATGGAACTTTGATAAGTTCCACGGATCAGATAGAAAACTTGGGCTCCAGATGAAGTCCGTAGGGGAGGCGATGGGTATTGGCAGGAACTTCCAGGAGGCGTTACAAAAAGCTTGTCAATCTTTGGAAATCAAACGAAATGGGTTGGGGGCAGATAGTAGGGAGCTAAAAGATCAAGATGCAATCCTGCATAGTTTAGAGCATCCAAGCTGGAACAGACTTTTTCATATTTACGATGCTTTTAAATTAGGGATACCTTTCAAAACCATACATAAGCTCACCAAAATTGATCCATGGTTCTTAAACCAAATAGAGGAACTTATAACGCTTGAAAAAGAGATAGAGAAATACGACGTCGACACTGTACCAAAGGAACTTCTGAGAGAAGCGAAAAAGAAAGGCTATGCTGATCGGCAAATTGCACATCTTCTGCAATGTCTAGAAAGCGAGGTATATAAAAAACGTAATGACCTTGGCATTAAACGAGTTTATAAATTGGTTGATACTTGTGCAGCAGAGTTTGAAGCCCAAACACCTTACTATTACTCCACATTTGAAGAGGAGAATGAGTCAGTAGTCACTGATAGAAAAAAGATCATCGTCTTAGGATCTGGACCTAATCGAATAGGGCAAGGAATTGAGTTTGATTATTCGTGTGTTCATGGAGTGCTAGCAGCAAATGAATGTGGCTATGAAACGATCATGATCAATTGTAACCCGGAGACTGTTTCAACTGATTTTGATGTAGCAGATAAGCTATACTTCGAACCTGTCTTCTGGGAGCATATTTATGACATCATTCTTCATGAGAAGCCTGAGGGAGTCATTGTTCAATTGGGAGGGCAAACTGCTTTGAAATTAGCTGAAAAGCTAGAGCGGTATGGTATCAAAATAATTGGGACAAGTTTTGAAGCACTCGACCTTGCCGAGGCAAGAGGAAGATTTTCAGATCTTCTGAAAGCAAATGATATCCCATATCCTCTTTACGGAACCATCGAAAATGCAGAAGATGCAGTTGAGTTGTCTAAAGAATTAGGGTTTCCATTACTAGTAAGACCCAGTTATGTTTTGGGAGGTCAAAGTATGAAAATTGTGATTAATGAGACCGAGCTTGAACAGCATGTAGTAAATATTTTAAAAGACAAACCTGATGGGGAGATTCTGTTAGATCATTTTCTAGAAAGTGCGATTGAAGCAGAGGCCGATGCCATTTGCGATGGAGAAAATGTTTACATAATTGGAATTATGCAGCATATCGAACCTGCAGGTATCCACTCCGGAGATTCTTACGCAGTGCTTCCCCCTTATAACCTGGGTGATTTTGTCATTCGTCAAATAGAAGATTACACTCAGAAAATTGCGTTAGCGTTAGAAACGGTCGGTCTTATCAATATTCAGTTTGCAATCAAAGATGACAAGGTGTATATCATAGAAGCAAACCCAAGGGCATCTAGGACAGTACCATTTATTTGCAAAGCTTACCGAGAGCCGTACGTAAACTATGCGACGAAAGTGATGCTAGGGGAGAAAAAATTATCAGATTTTAATTTTAATCCTTTCAAAAAGGGTTACGCAATAAAAGAACCCGTTTTTTCTTTCCATAAATTTCCTAATGTGAATAAAGAATTAGGACCAGAAATGAAATCTACCGGTGAAGCGATTTATTTTATAGATGATCTAATGGATGACTATTTTATGGAAATATACTCCGAACGAAACCTATATCTTAGTAGATAGGTTATAAACCTACTTATGAGAATTCTAATTATACTCATTCTTATTATTTATGTTTTTTACAAAACAGCCAGATTTATATTTAAAATATTATCTAGTGGATTAAAGAGCGATTCTTGGCATTTTCAAACCAGGCAACACCCATACTCAAAAAAAGCCCCAGACAGTAACTTGAACATTGATAACATGCCTCATAAGCAGTCGAAGAAAAACATGAACTATGATGAAGGAGAGTACGTGGACTTCGAAGAGTTGAAATAGCTCCTAAGTTCAAGCCATCTTTTTTAACAATTAATCATTTAGTTTTGATGATTCAATCGAGAGAATAATCGAATGGCGTGGTTTAACCGACAGAATAAAGGAATACTCACTAAAACAGAAGATAAGAAAGAAGTACCGGACGGACTTTGGTATAAAACCCCAAAAGGAAATATTATACATATGAGAGAGCTAAGAAATAACTCATATGTATGTCCGGATGATGATTATCACGTTAGGATTGGATCTAAGGAATACTTTGAAATAATTTTTGATAGTAATGAATTCACTGAGCTGGATGCTGATTTGTGTTCAATTGATCCACTAGAGTTTACAGATACTAAAAAATATTCGGATAGAATTAAATTGAGTCAAGAGAAGACACAACTTAAAGATGCGGTTCGTAGCGCTTATGGAAAAGTGAACGGTTTCGACCTGGTTGTTTCTTGTATGGATTTTTCTTTCATTGGAGGCTCTATGGGTTCTGTCGTTGGTGAGAAGATAGCTAGATCTATTAATCATTCATTAGTGAATAAAATTCCATTCTTAATGATTTCTAAATCAGGAGGTGCCAGAATGATGGAGGCTGGTTTTTCATTAATGCAAATGGCAAAGACCTCCGCGAAATTGGCTTTGCTCTCTGAAGAAAAAATCCCATACATTTCCCTGCTCACGGATCCCACAACAGGGGGTGTCACTGCCTCTTATGCTATGCTGGGAGACTTCAACATTGCCGAACCTGGGGCATTGATCGGGTTTGCGGGACCTAGAGTAATAAGGGAAACAATAGGCAAAGATCTGCCAAAAGGATTTCAAAGTTCCGAATTCGTTTTAGATCATGGATTTCTTGATTTTATAGTAAATAGGCGCCAACTTAAAACACGGCTAACACAGCTTTTGAAAATGTTAAAGTAATACTAAACTTTAGAGTTTACAGTTTTAAAACATTATCGTAAAACATACGATTATAACATTATGATACGATCTGATCACTTAAATTTGATGTTTAACTAGACCAAAAAATTAGGTATGTCTTCAATTATAGTAACTGCTATCATTGCATTCACAGTTCTAATACTATTATTAGTTCTAATTTTGCTCGGGGCGCAATCTAAGTTAGTGCAATCGGGGCCTGTTAAAATTACTGTGAACGGTGATAATGAAAACCCTATGGTAACCACGGCTGGATCTACGCTGTTGTCAACACTTTCTCAAAAAAGTGTATTTCTTCCGTCGGCTTGTGGTGGAGGCGGCACCTGTGCTATGTGTAAGTGTAAAGTGATCGAAGGTGGAGGTGATGTCTTACCGACAGAAACCGGTCATCTGAGTAGAACCGAACAGAAAGAAAATGTTCGACTTGCATGCCAGGTAAAGGTAAAAAATGACATGAAGATAGAAATTCCAGAAGAAATTTTTGGAATCAAAAAATGGGAAGCCACCGTGGCAAGAAACTACAATGTGGCTTCTTTTATTAAGGAATTTGTTGTGGAATTACCAGAAGAGATGGATTATGAGGCTGGAGGTTATATACAGATTGAAGTACCAAAATGTGAGGTTAATTTCAAAGACATTGATATAAGTGCTCATCCTGATGAGCATCCAGACGATCCGGAAAAGTTCAAACTCGAGTGGGATAACTTCGGTTTGTGGGATCTTAAAATGAAAAACGATGAGACAATCGAACGTGCTTATTCAATGGCTTCATATCCTGCAGAAGGGAGAGAAATTATGCTAAACGTCCGTATTGCTACACCCCCTTGGGACAGATCAAAAAACGCTTGGATGAATGTCAATCCCGGTATAGCATCTTCTTACATCTTTGACTTAAAAAAAGGAGATAAGGTGACTATTTCAGGTCCTTACGGAGAATTTTTTATTAATCCATCTGAGGCGGAAATGTTGTATGTCGGAGGAGGTGCGGGCATGGCTCCCATGAGATCTCACCTCTATCACCTTTTCAAAACGCTGGAGACAGGAAGAAAAGTTAGCTATTGGTATGGTGGTAGATCAAAAAGAGAACTTTTTTATTTAGATCACTTTGGGGATCTGGAGAAGAAATTCCCCAATTTTCAATTTCACATTGTTCTTTCAGAACCACTCCCTGAAGACAACTGGAAAGAGAAGAAAAGCATGGAAGATGAAGGGGATGGATTCACTGGATTTGTGCATCAAGCAGTAATAGACCACTACCTAAGCAAACACGAAGAGCCTGAAGAAATAGAATTGTATTTTTGTGGTCCGCCACTGATGAATCAGGCTGTCCAGAAAATGGGAGAAGACTTCGGTATTCCTGATGAAAATATTCGATTTGACGATTTCGGAGGGTAACGTCAAACCATCGCTTAAATAGCCTCACTTCCTGGTGAGGTTTTTTTATGCTAATGTTCACGGTTTGGTTAACTTGATTTCAATGGATCTAAAACTTTTTTTTGACCCTATTGAAATTGAAGCTAATGTAGCTGTTTCCTCTTTTCAATCCTCCATCTACATCAATCAGGATAAAATGCCAGATCATGAAGGTCTAGATATGGCCCTCATTGGTTTAAATGAATATCGTGGTTGTGGAAATAAAATAATTGGTAGCTCTGCTGATGAGATCAGGAAGCAGCTTTATAACCTAAAAAAAGGTTTTGGAAAGTATAGTATTATAGATCTGGGAAACTTTAGGAATGGCCCCGAGCTAGAAGATACTTACCTAAGACTTAAAGAGGTTTGTTCTTATTTGATGAGTAAAGAAATTGTTCCAATCCTATTTGGTGGAAGTCATGATTTGACTTTAGGCCAGTATTACGCCTTTGAGGATAGTGAAAAATTGATATCGGTTCTTAATGTGGATAACAAAATTGATATCGATGGGGAATTAGATGTGGAAAAATACCTCACTAAGTTGTTTCAACACAGTCCTAATTATCTCTTTAATTATTACCATCTAGCTTATCAAAGTTACTTGACAGATCAGAAAGTTTTGCAGTTAATTGATAAGTTATCTTTTGAGGCGATACGGTTAGGGGCCATTAAAGAAAACATAATAAACATAGAACCTATGATAAGAGATGCGGATATGATCACAATCGATATCTCGGCCATCCAATCTAGCTACTCTCCGGGAGCTTTTGATTCCAAAGCTTACGGTCTTACGGGAGAAGAAGCATGTCAACTTGCATGGTATGCCGGGCAAAACGAAAAGATAAGTTCGATAGGGCTATATAATTATTCTGTAGTTTCTGATACAAATGAAAGAAAAACAGCTTTTGTCATATGTACAATGATTTGGTATTTCATAGAAGGTTACTATCACAGAAAAGGAGACAAAAACTTTAAATCCAATGACTATCTTAAATACGAAGTGCATATAGGTGGAGAACCGAATACGCTTAAATTTTATAAAAGTAAGCTTTCTGAGCGCTGGTGGATGGAAGTTCCAGCCGATAAGGATGCAGGATTATTTAATCGCAATAGGATGCTGGCATGCAGCTACTCAGATTATGAATTAGCTACAAGAGGAGAAATCCCAGACCGATGGATACATTTTCATAATAAAGCTTTATAGATCCTTTGAAAAACCCGCCTTTTAACCCAATTCTTCATTCTTCAAAATTTCAAAAGCCTCATTTACGACCAGCAAACTACGTTTTTGAAATTCTGAAAGCCTCGATTTGAACCAAAAATCCAGTTTTGCAAAGGATTCTAATACCTAAGAAGGAGGTATAACGATCCATAATATGATATACACCAAAATTCCAGGAAAAGCAGCACTTAACACAGACAATACCAGATAGCCTATTCTAATAAGTGTCGGATCTAAATTAAAATATTCTGCTAATCCAGCACACACACCGCCTAACAATCGATCTTGGGATCTGAATAATCGTCTCGTCATCGTATCTTATGTTTTACTTTAAAGATGATGTTTTTTCTCCAAACTTTTCAAGTGCAATCTTACTTGCGTCTTTTAAAAAGTTAACGCTCGCTTTTTTATCAAGAAAATTAGGTTGATTTTGCTTGGGGAAAGATAAATTTTCCACTGAATAGAAAGACCTGGCATTGAGCGCTATTAAGCACGCTAATATGATACCCAATAAAATGAGTAAAGTACGGCTTATGCTTATGTTAGATCGGTTTGCAGACATACACTATTAATTATCAATACCTATGCCATACTTTGTAAGTAATTGACAATGAGATAAATATTTTTTCCTTTAGATAAATTCTGTTCATATATGTACAAACAGATTAGACTTAATGAACAGTGGGAATCTTAAAATAGGGAAAACAGGTGGAAATGTATATACAGAACAATAAGGAGTATCTTTATAGAAGATACCCAAAGCCTTAATCATATTATGGATCCACTATGCTCCTATCTGGGTACATAGTTGAAATTTATGCCCAAGATATCTTCATAGTCCTCCCCAGCTTCTTTCATATCTATATCATCTTCTTCATAATACCAGTTAATTACAATTTCTGCACCCTTTTCTTTATATAAGGCGAGTAATTTTAAAAGATCGTAGATACATTTGGAAGAGCTGGTATTGAAATATTCAAACCAGAAATTGGCGGTTAAAGTATTGTTTCCATTTCTAAATACTCTATCTAAACGTTTCATTATTGGTGTATAGAAATTAAGAGATGACTCAGGAGAGGATCTTCCTTTGAAATCCAGTCGTTTTCTGGACATATCCAGTTGGCAGAACGGGGTATATTTAGTTGGCATAATCCTAAACGAGTATTGCTTCATAGTAATTTGGAGATTATCAAAACAACACAGCAATTTTCAAAATCATACAACAAATAGATATATTTATTTTAACTAATATAATAGGGGGAATACCTAATATTAACCTAGTGATTATGCCTAATTTTTTCGTGGGTATTTGTGGGGAGGCATTTTTTCACAGCCGAATACGATCAAGTTGAGTGATTTAGCATCTCATATCTTACAAAAAAGAATGCTGGAATCTATTCCTTTTGGGTTTATTCAAGTTGATTTAAATGGTCAAATTGTTTACGCTAACAAGTCGGCATTTAAGCTCCTTGAATTAGAGGCAGATCGGCTTATTGGATTGCCCTATGATAAACTACCGTGGGATCAGCTCAATGAAGATTATACACCGCTTAATAAAGAACAGCATACCATATACCAAGCTTTGAAAGGAGAAACAAGTGCTGGAGTAGTTCGAGTATTAAGAATAAAAAACAATTTGAAGTGGTTTTCAGTGAGCACTTCTCCTTTTTATGATGATAGCGGACTTTTGATTGGTGCTATTTCTAATTTTGTAGATATAACTCAAAAGGCAGAAATTGAATTTAAAAGTCAGGAACGCCAAAAGCGATGTGAAAAATTAATCGAAGAAGCTCCATGTGCTATTACCATCTACAATAAAGAAGGGCTGCTTATTAAAGCAAACAAGAAGTGTAAAGAATATTGGGAAATACCTGTCTCAGATTGTATTGGAAAATTTAATCTATTCAAGTCTGAAATTTTTAATCACGAAAAAGCGAAAAAGTGTATCGATGATGCTTTTCAGGGAAATGAAGGTGAAATAACAACAGCTATCAATTTACCCCATCTGAAAGATGGAGAACGCCATTTTAGAATTAACTATTATTCGCTTTTTGATAAAAAAGGAGCGTTTGACAAAGTGGTCTGCTTCATCAAAGATGCTACTAAAAATGTTTTTACAAGTGATAACAAAAAGGGAGAAGAAATACTTAAACAAGAAATACTGAATGCTCTGCGAGATGGAATTATAGTTGTAAACAGAGAAGATGAGGTTTTAAACATCAAAGACAAGAATAAAAGGTTATCTGACAGGCTGTTGCTAGCTACGGAAATAGCGAACCTAGGTGTCTGGGAATATGACATAGATTCAGATGAAATTTACTGGGGAAGTGAAATGTATGCGATTTTTTCAGATTTCCAAGATCCTATTCCAAGGTCTGAGATTAAAGATATGATCATTGGAGAGGACAAGAACTTCTTAGATGAAAAGTTGGCTTTAATTGAAGATGGAATAAATTTTTTTGAAGCTGAAGTAACGGTAAAAGTAGGACATACCTTTAAATATGTGAGAACCTTTACCAAAGCAATTAGAAGAGAGAACGGATCCCTCAAAGGAATAGTAGGTGTAGTATATGACATTACTAAAGATAAAGAGCTGCAGAATGAACTTGAAACATCTTTAGATGAAAAAAACATACTTGTCAAAGAGATACATCATAGAGTAAAGAATAACATGCAGCTTATTTCCTCGATTTTAGCTCTAAAAGCTCATGACTTAAAAGACGAAAATTCTAAAATCCTATTCAAAGAGATTAATACCAGGATCAAGACTATGTCTGTTATTTACGATAGGCTCTATAAATTTCATAGTGTATCTGAAATAGACATTAAAGACTTTCTAACAAACATAGCGCAACAACTCTATGTGCTACTTAGCACTAGCGAAATAGCTATTAACGTCGAAGTAATACCCGAAAACGTGACTATTGATCAAGCACTCCTAATTGGCTTAATTGTAAGTGAAATGGTTTCAAATGCGATTAAGCACAGTTTTGGTGAGCGATCAAAAGGGACTATTGAAATACAACTTAATAAAAGAAAGCAAGGTAAATATTATCTAAGTGTTACCAATGATGGAAGAAAAATCTCTAATAATGTGTTGTCTGGTAATATTGGTCTGGGCCTTTCCTTAATCAAAACGTTTGCGAAGCAATTAAATGGCACGTTATCAATCGACGAAAAAAACGGCTTTAAAGTTGAGTTTTAAGTACTGCAGAGTAATCTAATGTTATTTTGATAAGGCCACTGGTTGTTTTTACTCCCACTTTCCTCATAATATTCCCTTTATGAGCGTTGATCGTCTTTATACTAACGTCCAATTTTAACGCGATATCCTTATTGGTCATATCCTTTGTCATCATGATCAAGATTTCATTTTCGCGATTTGTAAGAGCTGAAATGCTTTTTACTTGTTTGTTGATTTTATTTGAAAAGAGCATTGAAATCATCGTTTCTGAGTAGTAAATAGTGCGCATGGAAATGGCTTCTAATGTTTTTATTATATCTTCTTGACTCATTTCTAAAGAAAAAATTCCATTAATGTAAAATTTAGTGGTAAACTGAAGTAAGAAAGGTTTCAGTGCATAAGAAAAAAGTAGAACCGGCATTTCCGATTTGAATTTGTGAAATTCATTGAAATCCATCGTTTCAGTGTCGAAAATTATTAACTCCAATTTCAAGGAGAACACTGACGACAAGTTCCAGTTTTCTTTAGGTGTTATTTCTTTTAAAATAGAAAGAATGTAATTACTCAGGCCAGAACTTTTTGTTGCAACAAAGAGATTTTTCATAGACTCATATCAAATACAAAGTATCAAACGTAATATTTTAAAAACTCTATAACTTAAATGCAAACTTTAAACTAGCCATGGGAAAGATACTTGTTGCGGAGGATTCACTGATTGTCAACGAACATATAGTGCATGCGTTGAAGTCAGGGGGTCACGATGCTGTATCGGTTTATTCAGGGAGAGAGGCGGTGGATCTTGCGCTTAAACACCGTCCTGATTTAATCCTAATGGACATCATGATGGAAAGCCAATCTGATGGGATAGATGCAGCTTTTAAAATTAAAGATACCATTGACTTACCCATTATTTTTCTTACCGCACTTACAGATGAACCCACAATCAATAAAGCCAAAACAAGTCTTCCTTACGGCTATGTAGTAAAACCTTTCAATGAAGCAGAACTGCTATCAAACATTGATGTAGCCCTTTACAAGGCCTCTGCAGAAAAGAAAATAAAAGAAAACAATGAATTATTTCAGGCCATCATTAACGCTATAGATAAAGCCATTTTTCTGCTTGATTCTTCTGGCAAAATCAAATACACTAACTCTATTGGGGAAAAGATCACTAATCAGTCTTTTGATGTTTTAATGAATGCCCCTATTCAAAATTTTCTTCAGTTCTTTGATAAAGACGGTAATCAGGTGGAAGATATCTACTCCATTGAAGACTATAAAAATGATAGACTTTATCTTAAAGACAGAGAAGAGATTTACGGGGATTGCTACACCCAAATAGTGGAATTAGAAAGTATTTATCATCTCTTTATTTTCAAGGATATTACCGAGCAAGTAAAAATTCGGGAGGCTAAGGAGAGCCTTAAAACGAAAAGACTTTCCATTTTCATAGAAGGCCAGGAAAAAGAAAGAGAACGTATTGCAAGGGATCTTCATGATGGAGTTGGACAAATTGCGAACATGATAAAACTTGCCGTAAAACAAGGAGATAGGGGAGAAGGTCTGCTAAAGATGATCAACCAGTTTTTAGAAGAGATGAGAAAGTTAACTAATGGACTCTTACCTTTACCATTCGTAGATTTTCCGATTGAAGTAT
Source organism: Bacteroidota bacterium (assembly GCA_039026865.1). GTDB lineage: Bacteria > Bacteroidota > Bacteroidia > Cytophagales > Cyclobacteriaceae > Ekhidna. The sequence goes on from JBCCLN010000012.1 coordinate 14,419, forward strand.
GTATCAAGAAGGTAGTTGAGCAGGCTAATAATGCATCTGAAATTAATTTCAGCTTTCAAGCTCAGGATGTACCAGATAACTTAGATTTAAAATGTAAAGTGAATTTGTATAGAATTGTACAAGAGAACCTTTCCAATATTATTAAGCATTCAAAAGCTGAAAACGCGTCCGTTCAGCTTTATGGCTTTGATGATTTTATGCAAATGACAATTGAAGATGATGGAATTGGGTTTAAATCAGGTCATTATGATGATAATGATGCTTATCGTGGAATTCAAAATATGATGTTACGCGCGGAAGCATTGCATGCGGAATGTGATCTAGAATCGAATGTAGGAGAAGGTACCTTTGTATTAATTAAAATTCCGCTGCATGGGGAAAAGTAAATTATTTTTAGTTGAAGATCATGAGTTGGTAAGGAAAGGTATTCGTAGTATTATCACACAAGAAAAATCTCTTGAGATCATTGCAGAATTTGATAGGGCGCAAAAGGCAATTGATGCTTTGGATAACAATAAAATACCCGATCTCATACTTATGGATATTTCTATGCCTGAAATGAACGGATTAGAGGCTGCTAAAATTATTGGAGCCAAATTTCCTAAAGTTCAGATTATCATTTTGAGTATGTACAAGGATGAAGAGTATGTGATGGAAGGCCTCAATTTTAATATCAGTGGGTATGTGGTGAAAGATAGTGTAGCTGAAGAAATTATAGTGGCAATTAACAAAGTGCTAAGCGGAGGCAAGTATTTCAGTAGAGAAGTGATTGATACCGCAATTAATTCCTACAGGGAGATTAAGCATGAACAGAAGAAAAAAGAAGAGGTTCAACTCACAAAAAGAGAGTTGGAAGTACTTATTGATATTTCAAATGGATTAAAAAATCAAGAAATAGCCCAGAGATTATTTATAACCGAAAAGACGGTGGAAGCTCACCGGGGAAACGTTATGAAAAAGCTACAAGCCAGAAATATGGCCGAATTGATCAAAAAGGCCATGACCCTAGGACTTCTTAACATTTAGGCATAGGCAAATTATAGCTTGCTTATGGTCTTTATCAGAATCAACAGTGAGTATTAGATCAAGTTGAAAAATTCAGATGTCATTCATCGAGATGAGGTAACACGCTGATAGGAGGTAATTGATTTCGAATGATGGGACAAAATTGTTCCCCAAATTTGAGGAATCAAAAACCATTCAGCATGAATATTCAACTACGGTAAATCAATCACTTGAATCAACTCACCACTATTTGTGGTGAATAATGAGGGTTAAGTATCTTCTGTCATACTGTTTTCCATCTCTTCAATAAATTCATCAACAGTAAGATTTATTTCCGAATAATCTACATCCACACGAAGCGCTTTTAATCCATGAACACCCTGAAGATCTTCGAGTTCCAAATCTTCTATTCCTTCTTTCAAGTAACCTTTAGAAGCAAGAAACTGAAGGTAGGTTTTATACTCTTTGGCATCTTGATCCTGTGAATAAACGATTGCGATACTACCAGGACGAGTCACTCGCTCATTTGTTCCTTTGATATGTGCTTTATCTACGCGCTTTTTGATAATTTCATATCTGGCATTATAAGCTCCTTCCACATCAAATTTTTTTTCGTCCATCCTGAAGTGAACAGCAATGGGTGTGTTGTAAATCAAAATCAATGATGCTACTTCAATTGAAAAACCTATTTCTTGTTTTATTGCTTGAAACTCAATCTCCATCTCGCACATCACTAAGAGCTGCCATAAACGGAGATTTCTTACAAAAATCATGTCAAAATCATGATCCTTGGTAATTGACTGACCAATGTATATATTGAACTCAACTCCGTCGGTCTTGTAGCGCTCAAAATAGTGAGGAAACATTCGCTGAGCATCTATTTGCTTTTGATCAATAAAAGCTGCCAAATGCTGATTAATCTTATTTACACTGATATCGTACTTTTTCCGCTCTTCATAGACAGTATGCATGTCTGTATCAAGTGCGCGGTAATAATTCTCAATTTTAGATCTAAGGGATTCGTCTGTTTTCTTAAAATAGTCTAATACTGAATAAACATCTTGTTTCAAAAAATTTAGAATCTTGTGTTCGCTACCAGCGGCAAGATCTTCTTTTAATTCATCAATAAAACCATGTATTCGATAGATCAATTCTTCATGAATAGGCATTGAATTTTTACTACTGATCTCCTCAATGACATTTAATACCATCTTCAATTGTTTGATCAAGTCAGCGCATACTGCATGGTTTCTTCTTTTTGAAGAACCTTTAATATCTAGTTGTCCATACAGCGGGTAGAGCTGATCAAAAACGATATCCTTGAAAATAGGCTGTTTTCCAAGCTTTTGACGTTCCATGAATTTTGTCGCTTCTTTCTCAAATTTCCATTTAACGGAAGGGTGAATTGTTGTGCATTCTTGCTGGATAATGGCCTCAACCAAATTTTGAGCTTCCGTGTGGAAGCGTTTTTTGGCCATCGATAGGATCGGAAGAATTTGATTAAGAATAGTTAATGAACCTTCATGCAATTCATATCTATTCTTAGATCCTATTTCAAGAAAGCCCAAGAGTTCGTCTTCATGTACTACAGGGGCAATGATATAGCTTTCAAATTTTGATTTGATTAATTGTTTCGAGAAGTTGCTGGGATCGTTTGCATGAAATTTTTTGATATCCGTGATGATAACAGGCTCTTTTTTTGAAATTAATTGATGAAAGCTGTAATCGCACAGATCCAATTCACAATTCAGGCTTTTTCCACTTGAAAGCAACAAGCTATTCATAGATTTCCCCTTTATTTTTTCCATAGCCACCAGCTGGTCATTTTGAAGGCTCATTACACCTATACATAATTTAGAGTTGTTGAGAAGTTTTTTAATGCCGAGTTGAATTTTTTTAAACGTATCAAGATCAGCGCTTAGGAGATCAGAGGTAATGGAGTTGATGGATTGATCTGCTGTAACATCTACCAAATTAATAATACTTAGCCCTTTCATTATCCAGCTATTAGGAGGGAACTTCTTTTTCCAAAGTTCTAAATCACCAAAATTGTCAATTAACTCTTCGTAATCTTCCTTGCTTATATCAACTGCTCGATCCGTAGGAGTGAATTCACACATATCTACATTGATCAGAAGTTTGTAAACTCTATTGAGCCCTTGAGAGGTGTTTTCAATTTCGTAAAACTGAGGGGTAGCCCCTACAACAGGGTATTCATAGTAGGTTTTCAAAATGAAATAACAGCAATATAGATAAAGCAAATTCTCATCCACATCTCTCATGGTAAAAGAAAAGGATTCGCCTGAAGCTTCTACGATATTTTTAAATCGCTGAGAGGAATACATTGGCTGGAGGTGAAAAGGAGGACTAAGAATCTTTATTTCATTGTTGGTAAGTACCTCAGGAAACAAAGGCTTGGCCAATTTATCAATGGATTTTTGGTAGGAGCTAAGTGCGGAAATGTCTGTAATGCCATCTCTTAGCTCAGGGTATTTCTCAACTTCTTCCAGGAGTTCTTTTGCATAGCTTGCCACCCCATCCTCTTCTCCTTTAGCTTGTTTTTCCAATTGTTCTACAAGTTTGAAAAAACTGACCTGCAAGATTGCAGGAAATTCGATCTCTTTATTGTTGTATGTCATTCGTGATTTTTATTCTAGAAGTGAACTAATAAACGTTTTTGTAAAGCTTTAGATTCCAAAACCTATAATTTATCGGCAATATGCTAGACCTAATCCAGATTATTCACCACAAATAGTGGTTGGTTGATGGGTTGATTTAAGTAATTGATTTACAGAATTTTAATATTCATACTAATGATTTTTGATTCCTCAAATTTGGGGAACGATGTTGTGATCCCATTCAAAATCAATTACCTCCTATCATCGTGTTGTCTCATCTCAATGAATAACACCCGAATTTTTCCATCTAACTAAAATTCAACTATTTGAAAATCAAAAGCTTACAAAATACACTTTTAGTTCGCTATTTTATGTTATACAGCCGCCTCAGTGATGCAATGTCTTGAAATTCGGGCTAACCTGCCTTAGTAGTTAACCTAAAAGGAAGTTAGTTTTACTTCTATGAGTGAATTCATTCTCCCTGTCTTTTTTTTTGCTATTGCCTTTTTTTATTCCTCCGTAGGTTTTGGCGGAGGGTCCAGTTATCTTGCTATTCTCAGTGTGGTATTAACCGAATTTTACGAGATTCGGACCGTTGCTTTAGTATTCAATCTCGTTGTAGTGACAATTAGTACCGTGGTATACATAAAACAAAAAGTGGTCAACTGGAAAAACTTTTGGCCGTTTCTGATAATAAGTATTCCAATGGCTTTTATTGGAACTCAATTAAAACTATCTGAAAAAGGTTTTTTCCTTTTTCTTGGAATCTCTCTGTTACTATCTGCTATTTTTATGATGCTACAAGAAGCCATGCAAAGAAAAAGTGAAAATCGCTCCTTTTCTTGGCAAAAAAGAAGTGGATTAGGTGCTTCAGTAGGGTTTCTCTCCGGAATAACAGGGATTGGAGGAGGGATTTTCTTATCTCCCCTCTTAAATCTTCTTGGATGGGCGAATCCTAAAATAGTCGCCTCATTGGCTTCGATCTTTATTTTATTTAATTCAGCTGCCGGATTAGTGGGATTAGTAATAGCCGATTCTTTCCAGTTCAATAAAAAATTTGCTTTGCCACTTTTATTTGCGGTAATAGGAGGGGGTAGCTTAGGTTCTTATCTATCCAATAATAGATTCAATATTCATCTCATACGTGTATTAACTGCTATCTTGGTTGCTTATGTTGGTTTAAGATTGATACTGCTATACGGATTTGGAGTAAAAGTTTAGGAAGTATTGGAGGTTAGATCAGAAAATATATTTAGGGCACCTCTACCATTCAAGGTGTGTAAAAAAGTAATCATCCGCCGGTGCTTCTGATCAGTCTGTTTCTATCAGGCAATCTGACTCAGCTGCCGGGGCACGTTGTGGTAATATCCTGCCTATCTTACGGAGATGGTAAGGCGTCGTTGATGTTAGACTCTACCTCGTTATGTTTGTTTTTTAACCTTTTGAAGGCCGGAGCTTGTTCCAGCGGCCTTTCTTGTTCCTTTCGTTGGCCTTTCTTAGCCCGCATTATTCACCACAAATAGTAGCGGGTTGATTCAAGTAATTGATTTACCGTAGTTGAATATTCATATTGAATGATTTGTTACTATTCAGATGCTTAATAGATTGATTATCAAATACTTGGGAATTAGATTTTATTAAAACCATCTAATTTACTTAAAACTGAACAATATATTATTTTATGGAAATTATTTTCTGAGTTGATCATTTCAATGATAATGATAATCAAATTCATTTTTAAATTAATATTTTATATAAGCAGCTGAATAGTAACAATGATTTTTGATTCCTTAAATTTGGGGAACGATTTTGTCATCTTACTCGAAATCAATTGCCTTATATTCAACGTGTTACCTCATCTCAATGAATAACACCCGAATTTTTCGGGTTAACCCACTTAATTTCTTTAACAAGGTTTATTCAAAAAAACCGAAAGGATTGTTGATTGAAATCTTTAATAGAGGTACTTCATATCAAAAAACAATTTACCACTTCCCCTTTCATGACCAGCTTTGCCTTATCTAACAATACCAACGCATTTCCTATTGCCATGGAATGTAGCATAGATGAACTTTGCTTATCCAAAATACTAACTTCTCCATCTTCTATGAAGGCTTTTAAGAACGTCGGTCGGTCAAATTTGAAGTGGTATTCTTTTTTCAGAGGTATTTTCATTTGCGACAAGCCTTTTCCTTTCCCCCCTGATAATTTTCCCAGCAAAGGCAACACATAAATGTAAAAGCACGTCAGCGAGGAAGCCGGATTTCCGGGCAGGGCAAAAACGAATCTGTGATCTTTTCTTCCAAAATACAATGGCTTTCCAGGCTTTTGTTGAACTTTATAAAACTGTTCTTGAACTCCATTCGCTTCTAGCGCTTGCTTTACAAAATCATATTTACCCACAGAAATACCTCCACTTAATAGCAATACGTCACATCGCTCCAAATCTGTGGTAATTGCATTTTGAATACTATTCAGGTTATCTTGGATAATCTGACAGCGATCATATGAAAAGTTGTGATCTTTTAATGCCCCAATGAGTGTATCTGTATTCGATTCATAAATCTGACCTTCTTTTTTCTCCTGTCCCGGTTTGACTAGTTCATTGCCAGTCGCAATAATCCGAATAGTTGGTTTTCTAAAAACCTCAATTTCTGAAATCCCCAATGAACTAATCATCCCAATGGTTGCTGGATTAATTTTTTGTCCAGTGCTAAAAACCATTCTGCCTTTAGCTAATTCGGTACCCTTTTTTCGAATGTTTTTTCCTTCTATTACCTCCTCCCGAAGAGTCAACTTATTTTCTTTTGCATCAGTGTGTTCTTGCATAATCACGGCAGTTGCGTTTTCCGGGATTTTCCCTCCGGTAAAAATGCGCATCGCCTGCCCCTCTGAGAGAGAACGACTGGATACATCCCCTGCTGCTACTTCCCCAATGATTTCAAATGCGTTTTCACTTCCGGATACAGCATAGCCATCCATAGCAGAATTATCAAAAGAGGGTAAATCAAATGGTGCTTTAATCTCTTGGGCCAGGTAATGATTTAAAGCATCTTGCAATGAAAGCGTGACGCTTTTCAACAAGACTTCCTGACCTCTTATGTTCGCCAATGCTTCTTCTATGCTAATCATTAACCACCTATTGCAATCATGGATCGGTTTCGTTCGTAATGTTCAGCCTTCATCTTCAATTTCATGCCATCCCGAGAAAATTTTTTCCTTTTAATAGATTCAAGAATGAGTGAATCGATGTTTTTGCCTGATCGAATAGGGGTCAGTAAATCGGTCTCAGAGTTTGCAAAAAGGCAATTTTTCATTTTGCCATCTGCGGTCAATCTTAGCCGATTGCAGTCAGCGCAAAAGGGATTTGTAATGGTGCTGATGATACCAAAAATGCCTTGATAACCGGCTATCTTGAAGTTCTTAGCGGTATTATGCTTAGGATTCTTGAGGGTATTCACCTTTCCAAATTGATTGCGCGCCTGGGTTAAAATTTCTTCCTCGCTTACACCCTTACTCCAATCCCATTTATTACCCGCAAATGGCATGAATTCAATGAACTTTACCGTGATATCTCGATTTTTGGTAAGTTCTATAAAGTCTCGGATTTCATTATCATTCACTCCTTTGATTAACACTACATTTAGCTTGATTTGAAATCCAAAATTTATTCCATTGTGAATGTTGTTCATGATACGATCGTAATAATCACGTTTAGTGATAAAGGCGTTTTTTACCTTATCTAAACTATCCAAACTAACATTGATTTTCTTTAAACCGATTTCTCTAAAGAGATTGTAATATTTATCCAGCAAAATTCCATTTGTGGTTAACCTTAGCTCTACACCAAGTTTGGCCAATTCACGAACAAGGTATTCGAAGTTTTTCCGAACCAAAGGTTCTCCACCTGTCAATCTGATGGTGTTCACTCCCAATTCAATAAAGGTTTTAGAGATTTCCAAAATCTCTTCCAGCGTGATGATGTTTTCTTTTTCTGTCAGCTCAATGCCCTCCTCTGGCATGCAATAAAAACACCTCAGGTTGCATCGATCGGTCAGCGAAATGCGGAGGTAGGTGTGTGGTCTCCCAAAGGTATCTACAATCTGAGGTCTCATTCGTGGCCGCCTCCTTTTAGTATATGAAAAACATGAAATATATAAGGAAAGATAGCATATATGCAATCTGTCACACCCCCAATGGAACCTGGAAACGCCAAAATAACTCTCTTGTCCCTAATTCCAGCCACCGACCTGGACAGCATAGCGGTTGGCATACGCTCTTGACCATATCTCCTCATTTCTTCCTCCACACCGTGTAAGGTTGTATTTAGCAAAGGCCTGATTGTATCTGGAGTAACATCTCTTGGGCCTGCGCCTGTTCCTCCGGTGAAAATCAATAGGTCTGTTGCCAGAACCCTGACTTTATTTTCAATAGCTTCTTTCTCATCGGGAATAACAGTGATTGTGGTTTCTACGCCAAATTCGTTCATTCGAGCTTTGATAAGTCTTCCACTTTTATCTTCTTTTTCTCCTTGAGAAACTGAATCTGAGCAAACTACGACGCTACAAGACAAGTCGTTTATTGGTTGTTTAAAAGAAGATTTACCGCCTGATTTTTTCAATAATTTGATCTGACTGATCTCGATATTTTTATCTACAGGCTTTAACATGTCATACATATTTAAAGCTACGACGCTGGCTCCATGCATGGCCTCTACTTCTACGCCTGTTTTGTATATGGTCTTAACAGTCATTAAAATCTTAATTTCCAGATCTTCTATTTCGTATTTAATATCAGCGGATTCAATGGATAATGGATGACAGTCCGGAAGAAGATCAGGTGTTTTTTTGACCCCTAGTAATCCAGCTGCTTTTGACATTTCAAATATGTTGCCTTTTGGGATTTTGTGTGCTTGAATCAAATCAATGGTTCTTTGGTTGCCAACTTTAACAATAGCTTGCGCGGTTGCTTCTCTAAGAGTGCTTGATTTGTATGTGATGTCTACCATTCTTTTCCGTAATCAGTATCGGAGTTAGTCAACTGAATTTGTTATAGAAATGAGAAGATTTTTATCATAATCTAATTCATTTTTCTTGGGCCGTTTATGTCGCCTTATCAACTTTCTTTGTATCGGTAACAGAAAGATAATAATAAGTACAAACAGTCTCTATTCCGTATTGAGTCTTCAATTGTTCTTAATTTATATCTGTAGGTTTCCTGATGAATTGCCTTTCTTTTCTTACTTCATGCCTAAGAAATTATTTGGCTTAAACCAGATCACCGATTGACTTTCCACTGATGAGACGTGTCTTCAAAGATCTCTTTACCGAATATAGGTACTTTGATTTTAATCTCTTCAACCAAAAATTCGCACGATTCAATAGCAATTTTTCGATGTGCCGAAGAAGTAAAAACAAATAGGCATAATTCACCTGTTTTTACCATTCCTAAGCTATGATAAATGTGACAGCAAGTCATATTATACTTCTCAAACGCCGATTCCCGAATTTCATGAAAGATTTTCTCCGCCATCTCTTCATAAGCCACGTAGTCAATTCCTGTGATCAATTTGCCATTGATTTCATCCGCTCGTACCTGTCCAAGAAAGATACCATGCGCTCCAATATTTGTCTTGGATTGATGATTGGCAATGGAATTTGCAATCTTTTCAGGTGAGATAGGCCCTTGAATAAATACCTTCTTCGTTTTCGTTTTACTCATTCAATCAAATGATATCTTAATGTAAGTTGTATCTTTAATGTTAACAAATAGATGTAAGATATTCTAAATGGATTTAGAAAAAAAAGTTGAACAGCTTATTGATTTAATGGCAGATTTGATACCGACGGTAGATCAGATGGCTAAAAATGAAGAAGCAACTTCAAGAGCTATTGAGCGTCTTATAAAAAATGAAGAAGCGACTTCAAAGGCTATTGAGCATCTTATAAAAAATGAAGAGGCGACTTCAAAAGCTATTGAACATCTTATAAAAAATGAAGAAGCAACAAATAAATCTATTAGCAAGTTAAACCTGGCACTAGGTGAAATGAGGCAATCTAATCTTCGAATGATAAATGTTCTTGAACATTTGGAAAGAAAAATCGATGGGATTGAAGAGTTTGAAAAACGTCTGAAAATCCTGGAAGATAAAGTTCTCTAGCCCTGAATTATGTGTTCAACTCCTCCTGCTACATTTATTAAGTTATTGAAATCGAATGCCTTCCGTAGTAGTGCTATTGCTTTTTCACTACGGATGCCTGATTGACAAAAAACATAAATTTTTTTATCTCTGGGGATTTCCGGGTATCGGTCCTCTAATTGATTGAGTGGAATACTGATTAAAGAAGAATGGACTAGTCTAGGCTCCTCATAGCGTTCACGAACATCCAGATAAGTTTTTTCAGTATCTAAAACCTTGCAGGTGAGTTGTTCGAGTTGCAGGGGCCTTTTTTTAGCCAACATAACGTGTTTTTCATTTCGCTTAAATCGTATATGTTGTTCAGTCATATTGAATACATCCAAGAGTTTCATCTTTCCGGATAGTACTTTGCCAATTTTTACAATCATCTTGATTGTTTCAGTTGCCTGAGCCACTCCCACTAATCCGGGAAGTATGCCTAGCACCCCTGTATTCTCGCAATTATCAGTATCTCCATAAAGATGATTGGGATACAAACACCTGTAGGTTGGTCCATTTTCATAGTTGAAGACGGACAATTGGCCTTGGTATTTGTAGATCGAGGCGCCTACAAATGGTTTTTCCAACAGTACGCAGGCATCATTAATTAAGTACTTGGTTGGAAAGTTGTCCGTTCCGTCTAATATGACGTCATAATCCTTGAAGATACCTAATGCGTTATTTTCGTCTAGTCGTAGGTTATAACATCTGAATGAAACTTCTGAGTTTAGCTGACTTAAGACCTCTTTCGCCACCTCTACTTTAGCACTTCCCACATGTTTTTCAGAAAACAAAATCTGACGATGCAGATTTGAAAAATCCACCGTATCATGATCCAACAAACCAATGCGACCAACTCCAGAAGCTACAAGATATTGGGCTGCGGGGCAACCTAACCCTCCAATACCTACAATAAGAACACGTGCATTCCTTAGTTTTTCCTGACCATCTTCACCGATCTCGGGTAATTTGGTTTGTTGGATATATCTATTTGAATGATTCATCCACCGGCAAATGGAGGAAGAAATGCAACTTCGTCACCTTCTTTCAAATTGGCATAATCCGTGAGGACTTGGTTCACTGCTAATCGAAACGAAAGGTTTTTAATTTCACTATATTTAGCCAGGCAATGCTCTTTTAGCTCTTCTAAAGAGCTTACTTGTTCCAATAAAACGGATTCTTCTGCGATTCCGGTCACATCCTCAATCGCTCCAAAATATTTAATAGTTATGGACATGTTTTAATGCTTTTTTAATTGATCAAGGTCTGTGGGTGTATCGATATCAATGAGGCCTTTTTCAAACTTCACCTCTTTTACCTTTTCGCGGTAAGCATTGATTAATCTCTTTGCGCCTGAATCACCAGTTAATTCCATTAACTCTCTGAAATAATGTCTATCAAAAAGTGCCGGGACTCCTAAAACATTATTGTATTCACTTGCCATGATTAGTTCTTTTTTGGGTTTATAGAACCCAATCAGATTATTTAAAAGTTCCAAGTCAATATACGGTTGATCCGAGAGTAGAATGAGCAAACCGTCTAATTCCTTTTTTAATCCTACTTCAACGGCTAATCGAATGCTACTTGCCATTCCTTCTTTCCAATGTTGATTTTGAATAACGTCAAAAGACTTAAAATTAATAAAATGCCTAATTTCTCGTTCGTTTGCTCCTAAGATAAGCATTCGTTCATCGATTTGAACTTCTACAACCAAATCTATGGTGTGCTGAAGCAGAGATTTTCCCTTAAACCTGACCAATTGCTTAGGCTCACCTAATCGTCTTGATGGTCCTGCAGCCAAAACTGCTGCTCCTATTGTTATTTTATCAATCAATAATTACCTGCTTGAAGTCATTATTTTTCTTCTGGTGAATAGGGCCTTCTTTCTTTTTCAAGAAAGAACCTTGGGTTCCTCTAATTACTGCCTGGATCTCTGCTAGAATAGCAAGCGCAATCTCAGCGGGAGTTTCAGCCCCCAATTCCAGGCCTACAGGCGCATAGACTTTGGCTAATTTCTCCTCGGACAATTCAATAGGTTCTTTGTTCATTTCCTGCAACATCCTATCGTATTTTTTTCTGGGACCAAGTATTCCTATATATTTTGAATCCGTCTCTTCAATCAAATGCTTTAGTACTGCCAAGTCATAATTGTAATTATGCGTCATTAGCACAAAAACTACCCTTTCGTCAACTTTAATATTTTTCAGTATTTCTTCCGGCTTTGATACAATCACTTGACAGGAGTCTGCAAATCGATCTTCTTTAGCGTGTGTATGTCGGCCATCAATCACAACGATATCCCATCCAAGGAACCCTGCCATTTGCGCTAGGATCTGAGCATCATTGCCGGCCCCTACCAGCACTAATTTTAAAGGAGGCAGAAAAAGATCAAGAAAGACATAATGCTTTTGACTCTTCAAAATATATTCCCGGAATAATGAGGATTTCTGCGAGACGGCGATTGCGCTATCCTCAAGTAACTGATTATAAAGCTCCTTATTTACCAGTCCGTTTAAATTACCTCTCTCTTCCATCCAACAGGTGGTACCTATTTGCTTTTCTGTTTTGTCTAAATGAAAAAAGGTGGCAACCACGCTTTGTCCATGAGCTTGTGCATGTTTGAGGATTTCTATAGGGTTGTTTACATTATTGAAATTAATCGGTTCAAATAAAACCTGAATGATGCCATTGCATCCTAGCTGTGCTCCAATCACGGCATCTTCTTCATCGCCGGTATCATACGTGATCACCCTGTTTTGATTTTGATGGAGCGCATGTAGCGCTTTTCTCAGTGCATCTCCTTCAAGGCAACCTCCACTGATTGCCCCTGTTATGCTACCAAATTCATCTACCAGCATTCGTGCTCCCGCACGCCTATAGGAAGATCCCTCAACGTGTATTACTGTTGCCAGTACAACCGATCGCCTTTCTTTTTTGGCGGAATCATATGCAAATAATATAGCATCTAGTTCCCTCAAGATGGTTGTATTCTGAGTCTCGCCACTGCATTCTTTATTATTTGTGCAGTTTGCTCAATTTCATCTTCGGTAGTGAATCTTCCAAGTCCAATCCTGAGGGATGAGAAGGCTAAATCATCTGATAACCCTACTGCCTTCAAAACATGTGAGGGTTCTAGGGTTGAGGAGGTACACGCTGATCCCTGGGAAACGGCCAACCCTCTTAGCGAAGGCAACAATTTACTCCCATCAATATCGTAAAAGGAAATATTGGTCATATGAGGCAATCGCTTATCGGAACTGTTTATTTGGGTCCCTTCTAGTTGATTCAGCTCTGATTCTAACGCATCCCTTAATTTGCCCAATCTATCGCTATCCACGTTCATTTCATCCTGGCAAAGCTCGCAGGCCTTTCCAAAACCGACAATTCCCGGAACATTTAAGGTACCTGAAAGGTATCCTCTTTCATGGCCCCGTCTAAAAACTTTGGAAGCGATCTCAACGTTTGCGGATCTTTTCATGTACAAAGCTCCAATACCTTTAGGACCGTATATTTTATGTGCAGACATGACGGCCAGATCAACTTTTCTGACATCAAAAGGAATTTTGCCGACAGATTGTGTGAAATCAGTCATGAAAAAAGCTCCGCACTGATGAGTGATCTTTGCCATTTTTTCAATTGGATGAATAACTCCAATTTCATTATTCGCATGCATAATGGAAACGAGTAATGTCTGATCCGTGATCTCGCTTTCCAATTCTTTCAAATTGATATTTCCCGAGTTGTCTACTTTTAAATAGGTGACCGAAATACCTCTTAATTTTAATTCTTTGCAGGCTCCAAGCATCGCTTTGTGTTCGGTTTCACAAGTGATGATATGGTTTTTAAAGGGATTTTTATCCACTAAGCCAAACAATGCCAGGTTGATAGCTTCTGTAGCTCCTGAAGTAAAGACAATTTCATGAGCCTTGGCTCCAATTAACCTGGCCACCTTTTCCCTGGATATATCTACAGCTTCTTCTGCATCCCATCCATAAGGATGCTGAATACTAGAAGCGTTTCCATACTTTTCTGTAAAATAAGGTATCATCTCATTTAACACGCGTTGGTCCACCGGTGTGGTGGCGTTGTAATCTAGATAGATTACTTTTTGATTCATTGGGTAACCAATTTTACCATGTCGCCGACACGTATGGTACCTTCCTTAATTACCCTGGCCGTTAATCCGCCATGCCCTCTCATGGCATTGTAGCCGCCCGGTCCTAGGTTTTCCTCCATTCGTGAGCAGGGATGACAATACCCTGTTCCCTCGAATACCACTTTTCCAATACTGAATTGCCGATCTCGAAACGAAAGTAGGTTGATCCCTTTAATGACCAGGTTTCTTCTAGTGTCACTCGGTAATATCTCTCTAGCAAGAATAGAGGCTACACCAGACAAGTGTTCTTTTTGGATTAGCGTAACCTGTCTTTTCTTGTTAAACTTAGTGGAAAAATGATCGCCCATTAGCCCTCCTTCCAAAGTAACCTTCACCTCCAATAAACTTTTTAACGGCGCTCTTCGCTGCGGACGAATGCCTATCCATTCCAAGGCTCCAACTTGAGGTACCTTGTCAATCAATTCTTTTATTGGCTCATCTATTTGTTCCTTCATCAAACTGAAATTAATAATATCCTGATAACAATCTTAACCATTTACATAATTTTTACTTAAGAAAATCACTACAACTAGTGATTGAGCACCTAATTAAGTAACTTAAAATTTAAATTAAAATTAGAATAAGCTATGGCAACATTTTCAATTAATGTTAATGGGAAAGAACATCAAGTGGACGTAGAACCTGATACCCCCATTCTCTGGGTTCTGCGAGATAATCTGAAATTAGTCGGCACTAAGTATGGATGTGGAATTGCTCAGTGCGGTTCATGCACGATTCACCTCAATGGTGTGGCAATACGCTCATGCAATATGCCGGTTTCTGCAGTTGGCGGTCAATCGATCACCACGATCGAAGGATTGTCTGAGAAGGGTGATCATCCCGTTCAAAAAGCATGGTTGAAGCATGATGTAGCACAATGTGGTTACTGTCAGCCAGGTCAGATTATGAGTGCTGCCGCTTTATTAAACAACAATGCTAATCCCTCAAATGCGCAGATTGCGGCCACCATGAATGGAAACATATGCAGGTGTGGTACTTATACACGAATTAAGAAAGCCATTAAAACAGCGGCAGCTAATCTTTAAACCATTAAAATCATGACGCTTATTAGAACGCAATATAATCGTAGATCATTTTTAAAAGTATCTGCAGCTGCAGGGGGCGGGATGCTCATTGGCTTCAATTGGCTGACCAGTTGTACACCAGCCTCCACTCCTGAAGCCAAACTTGCCATACCTAACGAATGGTTTGAAATCAATGGATATATCAAAATAGGAGATACCGGATTAATAACCATTTTTTCTCCAAATCCGGAAATTGGTCAAAATGTTAAAACTTCTATGCCCATGGTAGTTGCAGAAGAATTAGACGTGAATTGGGATCATGTGGTGGTAGAGCAGGCGCCGTTAAATACTGGATTTTACCAAAATCAATTTGCTGGAGGTAGCCTTTCCCTCCGCTTGAGCTGGGATGCTTTGCGGATGGCTGGTGCTACGGGAAAATACATGCTAAAAGAAGCAGCGGCCAAAGAATGGGGCGTAAATTCCTCCGAGTTGGTGGTAGAAGCTGGGGAGATCAGAGAGAAGAACGGGGAGCGATCGATTGGCTATGGAGGAATCGCATCAAAAGCAGCCGATATTGAAGTGCCAGAAGAGGTATCATTAAAAGAAGCTAAAGATTACCGATTGCTTGGTAAGCCTACAGCAAATGTAGATGGACCTAAAATAGTCACTGGGCAGCCGCTTTTCGGATTGGATTATGAACAGGAAGGCATGCTCATAGCTATGATTGCGCATCCGCCAGCATTTGGGATGAAGGTAAGAGATTTTAATAACGAGGAAGTAAAATCTATGCCTGGAGTGAGGGATGCCTTCTTAGTCAACACAGAGGTAAAAGAGAAACAATGGTCTGACGTGAATGCATTCCATGATTTAATTGCTATTGTGGGAGAATCCACCTGGCAGGTGATGAAGGCCAAAAAAGCGTTAAGAGCCAATTGGGAAAAAATAAGTCCGCAGGAAAATTCCGAAATGCACGAAGAGCGGATGATCAAAGACCTGGAGAAAGGAGAAGTATTAGATAGCAGAACAGATGGTGATGTAAATACAGCTTTCATCAAATCAGCTAAGATTATAGAAAGAACATACACAGCTCCATTTATGGCGCATAATACAATGGAGCCCATGAACTTTTTCGCAAATGTAATGTTAGATAAAGCTGAATTAATTGGGCCCACACAAACGCCTGAAGCGCTGGAAAAATCCGCTGCTCAACTTTTGGATATGCCAAAGGAAAATATCACGGTCAATATGACCCGGATGGGTGGCGGCTTTGGTAGAAGGTTATATGTTCACTTTGGGCTTGAAGCAGCGGCCATCTCCGAAAAGATGGGGGTTCCAATTAAGTTGGTATACACGCGAGAAGATGACATGACCCAAGGGACGTATCGTCCTGCATATCGATCAGTCTATAAAGCAGGTCTGGATGACAATAATAACCTAATTGCCTTTGAAGCAAAGGGGGTGGGGCTTCCGGAAGGGCCTATCTTCCCTAACCGATTTCCTGCAGGAGCAGTGGAGCATTACAAAGCAGAAAAAATTAAATCTTCTACCAATATTTCCACCGGGGCGTGGAGAGCGCCACGTTCACACTTTACAGCAGGTGCTGAGCAGGCGTTCCTGGATGAGGTGGCTGAGGCGGCAGGAAAAGATCCCATTGATTTTCGATTGGAATTATTCGACAACGCAAAAAAGAATCCAGTAGGTGAAAAATATGATTACGATGCAGAGCGATATGCAGGGGTGCTCAAGTTGGTGAAAGAAAAAGCAAACTGGGGGCAAGAAACACCCGGTGTTTACCGCGGAGTGGCTGCTTACTTCTGCCATGCTTCTTATGTAGCGGAGGTTGTAGATATTGTAATGGAAAACAATCAGCCTAAAATTAAGAAAGTAGTTGCCGCAGTAGATTGTGGAATTGTGGTGAATCCTGAGGGCGCGAAAAATCAAATTGAAGGAGGTATTATTGATGGCATTGGTCATGCTATGTATAGCCAATTGACTTTTGAAAATGGGGTGCCTCAACAGCAAAACTTTGATAGGTATCAA
>JBCCLN010000013.1:0-31278 GCA_039026865.1 Bacteroidota bacterium
ATCTTATTTACTTAGACTGAACAATATATTATTTTATAAAAATCATTTTCTTAGTTAATTATTTCAAAATTAATGATAATCAAATTCATTTTTAAAATAATATTTTATGTAGGCAGCTGAATAGTAACATTATTTGTAGCGAATAATGCGGGCTAAAGTACACAAGCGACCAAAAGGTCGCTTTTGCTTCTTGTAATAATTCTAATCACTTTTTTTGCTTGTCTTCCTCTGTTTCTCCCGAACAGAAGGAGAATAGGTAGGAATGCGTTTATCGCTTAATGACCTTTGTTCTTAGAGATTTTTCTACGTCTGCATCAATCAATTCTAAAATGTAGGTGCCTGCGCTTAGCCCGGATAGATCTAGACTATCATCAACCAGTTTTGTTGACTTAATCAATCTTCCACTAATATTAAAGATATTCGCTTCGGTGATGTTTCGCATACGATGCATGATTGTGATACTTGAGGTTGCAGGAACAGGATAAATGGAAAGACCAGCCAGATCATTTATTATATTCTGCACAGGATTTACTGTAACCTTAAAGTATTCACTAACCGTACCACCATCATCGCTTTCGCTTGCGGTTACTGAAATAGTTGATGTGCCTTCAACAATGCCTGTTACGGTCAATATAGTACCACTCACTGAAGCAGTCGCTATCGATTCATCGCTACTTGAAGTAGTTAGTATTAGTGCATCAGCAAAAGTAGTGGCCACATCAATAGTTACAGATGCTCCTTTGTCTACCACCTGGTCTGGGATCTGATTCGCTACTGTTCTTGCATTCATAGCGGCACCAATACCATCCGCTCTGAACACAAGATTTTGAATACGATCATCAGTAGCAGGCCCCGTATCTTCCTCATTGAAAGGGGAGGCTTCAGTGAAGTTGTCTAACAAGTATTCTGCCAATGCATCTTGCTCTGTTCCGTCAAAAGCAAAGGTTGAGCCACCAGTAGTGGCCTGATCATCTCCATTTCCGTCCAAATCGTAAAGGTCTAACCTGTTGGCAACATCCCCTGTGGGGAATGGATATCCATCTCCACCACCGGCAATGAAGCTTAACGTAACTACTCTAAATGGCTGATTGGGATCCCCAACGAGTTCGCCATTAGAAATTATTTGCTGTACGGCCTCACCCGCATCATCAACAATCACGGCATTTTGGATTCTTTCTCCCACTGTGAGGGTATCACTAAAACTGAACTTCACACCAGCTACTTGTACAAATCTTCCATCCACCAGTGGAGATTGGCTAATTCCGTGTTCCAGTACTGCTTTTAACTCAGTCTTGGTCAACGTTAGCAATGATAAGCCGTCATTAAATGCAAGCGAGGTAGCTATATCATTCTGACTGATACCCCCTTTTGGCTTTACTATATTTCCATCAGAATCAACCAACTCTTCGTTGGGTAATCTCACTGCTTCAGAACTACCAGTCTGAACGATTGTCTGACCGATGCTTGCTCTAATACCTCCTCCATTTTTGATAGATACGACTACAGTACTGTCGGTAGCTTGTGCGGCCACCAAATTAGCATCAGCGGTTAAATTACCTAGGTTTGTTTCCTGAGTTCTAACACCGTCAGGATCAGTGCCTGTGCCTGTACCGGATCTGTTACCGTTTAAGAACACGCTGGCCACTCCAAAGATATTAGACTCTTTGCCGACGATGGTGGATTCTACAAGACTAGCTAATACCTGAATTTCAGGATCTACCAAATTCTCAGCATCCAAATCAGCAACACCGATTGAATCCGTCGCATAAGCTCCAGACTTAAAGGCGTCATAACTTGAAGGTATAATTCTTCCATCATCATCGAAATCAATGACTAACCTTCCGACATATTTATATTGTGCATCTGTATTAACAACCGCCACTGAATCACCATTCGCATCTTCAAAGAAAGTGGGATACATGCCTTGATTGGAATCACCCGATCTTGGTCTGTCATTATCATCAAATAATCGGGTGCTGGAACCCCCAGCCACAATAATATCTACCTCTTTCAGTCGCTCTGCTAATCCAAATTCGATTTCTATTTGCTGCATATGTGCAAGTAGAATCACTTTATTAATAACAGGATTGTCTGCTAACAATTCATCCACCTCCTGCTGGATAATGGTAGACAAAGAATCCAATTCTTCATCTGATGGGTTTGGCGCAAACGCAGAAGGAAGTATCCCTACATCACCAGTAGATGAAATGCTTGCTAATAGTGGAGTTGTTGCTCCTATTACCGCAATGTTTTCACCGTTTACATCGATAATCGTAGACGAAGTTACTCTTCCCTCGAGCGGGCTCAATCCTCCTTCTATTTCCAGTGGGCTCAGGTATGCATCCGGACCGAAATTCAAATTAGTAGAAAGGTATGGGAAGTTGGTTCCTGTAAACTCGAGATCGGCTAAGTCTGTATCGTCGAATGCAGCGCTATCAAATGACGCAATTGCTTCACCGTTTTCTCTTCCACTTATTAGTTTGGCTAATTCACTGGTTCCAAAATCAAACTCATGGTTTCCCAATGCAATCGCCTGAAATCCGAGCTCATTTTGGATTTGTATGTCTGCAACTCCCCCTGTTCCAAAAATATCAACAGAAGCATCTCTGAATAACCCGGGAAGGAAGACATCACCTGAAGAAAGCTTGATGGTATTATCTGGCAAGTTATCATCCCCTAAGTCTTGTGCTTCCAGAGCGTTCATGACAGCAGACAATCTCGGTGCGTCCTGAATGGCCGGACCGGCAGCTTCCTGGTCAGTTACATGGAGTAATTCTAGTGTAAAAACATCAGGAGCAGGTTGTGCTTCACCTACCTGGTAAGTAGTCACCGTACTGCTCACCTCATTCGATACAATGAGTAATGCAATGTTATTCGGACTTTCGCTTGCCGGTACAAATACCAAACCCTTCGGACCCAAATCACCGTGCCCTTCTTCTACCACCTCTAAAGAGAAATCTCGGTTATTAATATATTCAACAAACACTGGTTGAGTCGGCTCGGTAATATCGTACACCATGATACCTCCGATTCTTTCCAGTCCAATGAATGCAAATAGTGTCTCTCCTACTTGACCTATCGTAATGGCTTCCGGCTCTGGTCCTTGGCTATTGCTTCTATTTTTAAATGTATTGTTGGTATTAGAAGCGTTAAAGTTCTCAGGGAGCAAGGATGCTGTTATTTGTTCGAAATCGTCCTCACTGTCAAACACTTTTTGGCCAGTTTCATCCCAAATCGTAAATGATCTGGATCCATAAGCATAAATTTCTTTGTACTCTCCACTATCTGTTGTGTCAGCGTCAACAGCACTTACCGTCAATCCATTGGCTAATGTTTCAATTAATTCAACATCCGCAAATGAATGAGGGTCTAAATCGATCTCGCCAATTTCGGTTGCTTCACTAAATCCGACGTAATCTCTGGCATCTCCCTCATTTGCAGTAAGTAAATAAGTCACGTTATTGACTTCCACACTAGCAATTGCGTCGGGTTGATACATTCCCAAAATAGGAAGCCTGTTATCGATCAAGATAGGCGTATCGCTATCACTATTTGGGTCAAGCCCATTTCCGGGTAAGCCATGATCTTTAAATCCAAGACCAACGATCTCCTCTACGGTAGCGGTCGCTAAGTCCACTACCGCAAGGGCATTGTTTTCTTGCAAGGTTACATAAGCTTTACCTCCTAGAACTGTTATAAACTCAGGCTCTAAGTCTTGAGCTACAGTGGCTCCTGGACCAAAGATTCTTACTCCCTCCTCTCTCAATACTTCCTCTTGTCCATTAAATGCAGTGAAGTCTGCTGTCGCTACAGCAGCGACAACATCAACGTTGGTCAAATTAATAATAGATACTGAACCTTCCGGATCAACTGTATAATCATCATTGGGCTCCCCTTCGTTTGTTACAACAATTGTTGTATCATTCGCGAAAGTGACCATGTTTGGAAGTGCTCCTACAGTGTAGGTTGTCCCTGAGGGTGTTCCTAATCCAGTAAAGTCTGCGGTTTCGTACACATCAACTGTTCCATTTAGTTGTTCGTTATCATTAGCAATTACAATTGCGACTTTCCCAGCATCAACTGCTACGCTGTTTACTTTTCCTGCAACACCAATGGTATCCCATCTCATTGGATTCATCGGATCGGAGTAATCAAGTACCTCCACTGCGTTGATTTCTGCGTTTGTTACAAACAAAAGATCTGTAGAAGGATCGAAGGCAGAAATCCCGGCAGCTCCTCCTTCAACTGTACCTAATTGGATGCTGCTAATTTGTTTTAAAACACCTTTTGAAAGCGGGCTGGCAATGATATTGAAGGTTGAGGAAACGGTGTCTCCTAAACTTTCGGCAAATACCTCGGCAGCTATGAAAGCTGCTTCATCTAAAGATCCTCTCAATATTCCACCTTCATCGATCGTAATTGATTCTGGAAGCTCATTTCCTAATCTATCGGTAGCGGAGAAGGTGAGCGGAGTATCCTCATCTTCAAAGAAGGTATTTAAATCCATTGAGAATGTACCACCAACTGTAGTCTTTATATCAGGAATATCAGCGATGACCTCAGGAGGAAGGTTACCTTCAGATTGAGCAAAATAAATGACCAGTCTTGGCGCAACTTCAGGACCGTCATCGTTTGCAGAACTGAAATCTCTTTCACCACCATCTCCAGTAATCCGGAAGCCAAACGCATTACCTGCTTCCCAGTCTTCTCTATTAATAATTTGTTGAATCAACGAGGAAACATCGGCTGATGCAACCCTAGCACGCTCAAAAACTTGCTCCTCAGTAACAGTATCTATTACCCAAAAAACGGTATCATCTAGAATTGATCTGCTTGAAATATTGAATAACTCATTTTCAAATTGCGCTGCATTTGCTGTATCTTCTATCTGAATGTATGCATTAACTATGGTATTGTCACCTCTTCTGTCGGTGTCAAGAGTAAATTCAATGAATGCACTTTCAATAGGCGTTAATCTTTCGATATCAATGTTTCCAAATCTTAACCCGATGATTTGGTTTGATCCATTAAATCCATCGTCAACCACCTCAATATCAGAACTTCCTACATCAACAAATCCTACTTCAAATCCATCAACTACACCAACAGCACCTCCATCCAAAGTAGTGACCTCTTCAGCATCATCGTTACCTTGAGCCACGCTCTCCAACTCCTCAGTTTCGATAAAGTCTACCATCAATCTGGGAGCCACTTCGGGACCGTCATCATCTGCTGAACTGAAGTCTCTTTCACCACCTTCACCGGTAATGATAAACGTGATAGGACTTCCTTCTACCCATCCTTCTTTATTAACCAGCATCTGCACTAAACCTGAAACATCCGGAGAGTTGATTGCTACTCTGTCAGCTACTTGAATGGAATCAATTTCTGAGATATCCCATACAATACTATCGTCGAAAACCTGTCGTGATGAGATATTAAATAGTTCATCTGAGAACGTCGCAGAATTTACGTCGTCCTGCACTTTGATATAAGCTCTTACCGTATCTGCTCCGGATCCACTTCCATCCGTATCCGAGGTAAGTTGCAAGTAAGCATTATTAATTCGTGCTCCCTGCGGAATATTAAGCGTGGCAAATCGAATTCCGACTATTTGGTTTGATCCGTTGAATCCATCGTCCACAATCTCCAGGTCAGAGCTTTCCAGATCAATAAAACCAACTTCAGCCGGATCTCTGGATCCATCCAGTGTGGTGATTTCTTCTGCATCATCTGTTGAAGCTATGACCGATGTGACTAATCCGGCAGCCGGCAAAATATTCACTATAAGTTCAGCAGCACCCATATCATCATCGAATGAACTAAAATCTCTTTCACCGCCATCTCCGGTAATTCTGAATGAAAGGGCATTGCCTTCTGCCCAATCAGGTTTATCAATTATTTTCTGCACCAATGAGGTTACTGGAGAAGAGTTGATTTGTTCTCTGGCATTAGCCTGCTCTTGAGTTATTTCGAAAATATCCCAGATTACGGTATCGCCCAATACCTCCCTTGATGAAATACTGAATAAATCATCGGTGAAAGTTCCAGGATTAACAGCATCCTCTATTTGTATGTATGTTTTAACAGTATCAGCACCTGACCCTGGAGCATCGGTGTCACTGGTGAATCTGAGGAATGCTTCAAGGATAATGGCACCTCTGGGAATATCAATATTGGCAAACCGTAATCCAATGATTTGATTTGAACCGTTAAATCCATCGTCTACCAATTCTATGTCTGAACTTCCAAGATCTACAAAACCAATGTCAAATCCATCTACAACACCCACAGCATCGCCATCTAACGTGGTTACCTCTTCTGCATCATCTGTGCTGCTTTGAATGCTAAATGTAAATTCCTCCTGACCACCTTCTGGTAATAGTGCAAAATTAGCCAGGTTGATGGTTGCTACTATTGGATCGTGATCGCTACCAAGCTCATCTGAATCACCAAATTCTGGATTTAAATGGACAATCTGTACATCTGAATTGATCAATAAGTTATCACTAACCAAGATATGATCTAAGGATTGTGAGTTACCCTGGAAAATGAAGGTATATCGCTCATTTTCCGGGATTCTTAGCGTTAAGTTGTTTAGTCCGGCTCTTTCTTCGAGATCTTTCACCGGCGAGACAAAATTAAATTCGTTAAAGTCTCCTAATACCACAATTGGAGCCCCTTCTGTATCACTCAAGTATCCTCTTACATACTCTTGGACTGCACCGGATTGTAGCTGTCGTTCGTCCAGCCCACCATTTACTGCTATATCCTCTTGTCTTCCCACGAATGGCTGTAGTTGTCCGTAAATAGGCGCACTGCCACCTTTGGAAGATAAGTGATTATTAACGATTGTTACAATGGTGTCGTTGAAGCTAAATGCCGCTACTAAAGGAAGCCTTCCTCCTTCAAATGCATCCCCATCTTCTTGAGAAGAAATCGTTCTTACTGCTACTGTATCGTTAGGAATGGTGACTGTATCAACTCGGGCAGTATTGTATAGAAACGCTGTTCTAATGTTTCCGTTAGGCTGACCACCACTGGTTCTTTGGCCGAGCAAGAACGTATTATCTAAATATCCGTACGTAGGACCACCTGCATCGGCAATGGAATTGACTAACGTTTGTAACGTAATATCTGCTGAGATGCTGTCTGCAGCGCTGGAAGGCTCTCCACCATTGTTATCCTGAATTTCCTGTAGGCCGATGACATCAGGTGAGTTAAGATTATTTATGATATGTTGCGCAATTGTGGCAAATCTCCCATTTCCTATATCATCATCGGAATCATTAACATCCACTTCTACATAAGGGTCTAGATTTAATACATTGTACGTGGCAATTAGTAGCTTATCCTCATCTCCGGCAAGTGTAGTTGTAACAGCAGGTAGTGTAGATTCTTCGATTAGTGTGAAATCCTCGGTAGGAGTAAGTTGATACTGACCTACATCATAGGTTATAATACCTGTAATATCAGAAAATTTGGCTCCAGGTACGGTTCTCTCTATTGCACCTGTTGGTCTGACTAAAGCGTTTCCTCCAAGAAGATCGCCAGAGCTTAAAGTAATCTCGATTTTCTCAGGATTAAAATCATTTTGACTCAAAGTGATGGTTTTTCTTAGTGAAATATTGGTCGCATCTATACCCTCATCGGCAACTACGAAAACATCAAAGGAACCTACAGGAGTCACGGACATTGGATTTTGAATGGTCACCAACATATTTTCCATGGATTCCCAAAAATCTGCCCCATCTGCGGTTGGATCAAACGTATCCGGATCACTGTCAATAAATTGTGTTGGTGCTATGCGACCCCCTCGACCAATAAAGGTTGCGTTAGGCACGTTATTGCCAGAAGAATTCACGGTGATAAGCAGATTACCACTGATTTGTGTTCTTGTTTTTTCATTAGCAGCACCCTCGCCTTCCTCCACCAGGCCTATAATCGTCACTTCATCACCTACCGTTACCGCAACATCACCAGCAGCAGAAACAAATAACGCTTCTGAGGTACTAGGATTCCTATCCGGAGTAGCGCTTTGGATGTAAAAATCATCACCATCAACAGCGGTGACAATACCTGTTACGTTTACTTCTGTGCCTTCCAGTGGAGAGGTTTGAGATTCACCTTGTATTTCAGCAATTGTTTTTATCTCTTGATCATTATCGGCCAGAAATAATGTGATCGAACTTGGAGGACCCGCAATTGCACTGTCACCACCTGATACATTTTGTAGTTCAAAGACAAAACGTTCAATTCCCTCGTTCAAAGAGTCATCTGTGATAACCACAGAAATGGTCTGAGGACTAACAGAACCAGAAGGAAAAGTTACTGATTGGGTGACGTAGTTTCCCATATCACTGGTATCACCGGACACTAAAACAACATCTGCAGTAGTTGCTGTGGTTAAGGACTCGTTTATAATATCAATTTGAAGATCAATAGCTGATTCTTCACCTTCTCTAGTGGTGGTCGTAAACGATGAAAACACTAATGCGGTAGATGATATTGATTCTGCAGTGATGCTTACCCCTTCAATAGACCAGCTTGCACAGCTACTATCCTCATTTAAAAATCTTATGAACAAATAAGTTTTACCCGATAAACCATTTAAACCAGATGAGGTAAATGGTGACGTATTTTCAAGGATTGTTCCCAAAGAAACTAATGTGGCAGAGGATGGATCTGCATTTATGATGGGATTGTAATCTTGTGAATAAAATACTTCCAGATCATTTCCACTGAAGCTATCGTCCGTTTCTATAGTAAGTACAACTCCATCAAGATCTGTCAGGTCAAATTCAGGAGATATCAAATAATCATCTGCTGTGCATTGATCACCTGTTTGACTAAAAGGATTAAGATTTACTGATTGCCCATTGGCACTGTATAACCAGATAAACTCCCCGGCTCCGCTAAATTGCGTCCAGCCATTATCAAATGGATTGGTAGCAAAGCGATCATCAAAAATTACATCAATGGGTGGTGTAGTTTCCGAAATATTAGCATTACTTGTGCCAGGAGTTGGCTCTTGTACCACAAACATTTCGGATCCGTCAGGATTTCTACTTATTGACTGTGTGTCTTTTAGGCCATTTTCGTCTTCATCGTATTGTGTAGATTCCCCAAATGCAGTTAACAAATCAGAATCAGTAACATCACTAGTGCCATAAACAATAGCGTCGATGACATTTGAAGTTGGAATTGCGGTATTCTCCGGAAAATCGATTGTGTCACCTGTGATCAAAGCAACTGCATCAGCACCATTTTGAATATTATTATCGGCTTCACTGAAAGTTACATCTACATTAGCAACGGTAGACGTACCTAGCACGAAGAACCCGTTTTCATCTAAAGATTGACCATCTAAATCAACCGCCAAATATGAAAGATTATCGTTCCCGTCAAAAAAAACCAAGACTAATCCATTTAAGGATGCACTAGCGGGTCCATACAATTCAATGAATTCCTCAGTATCAATACTTGTCTGGTCTGAGTCTACCTCATTGATCGTTATTTGAGCCTGAGGTATACCGATACTTAAAAAGAAAAAAGAGTAGAGAAAAAAGAGCAAACTCTTAATACTACCGCTCCTTTGATTAATGGTTAGTAAAAGTGTTGTCATGGACTTACAAATTATGTTTTTGAAATTTTCTAAGAACCGAAAGCTGAATCAATTGTCTAGTTTAAAAGTAGAAAGGATAGATCGCCTGAATGATTAGGAATTGTTACCAAACAATTAAAGGTAAATAATTAGTATTAACTAAGTATTATTCGCGTTTACGGGTTAACCCGAAAAATTCGAGTGTTGTTCATAGAGATGATGTAACACGCTGAAAATGAGGTAATTGAATTCAAATGAGATGACAAAACCGTTCCCCAAATTTGAGAAATCAAAAATCATTCAATATGAATATTAAACTACTGTAAATCAATTACTTGAATCAACCCCGCCACTATTTGTAGTGAATAATGCGGTTAATAATTTTTGCGTTATGAAATAGTGGATTCCTTCAGCATCTTTATATGTTCTTGCATAATATATCGAATGGACTTATAGGAAACATGCAAGGCTTTTCTAACTTCTTCAATATTCATCCACTTAACTTTTTTAATTCCCTCTACTTTTTGTGGGGCCATCTTTTCATCGTTTTGGCAATGCATCGCGTACCAGTGGGTTTTTTTTAGTATATATTTTCGCCTGTCGATGTAGGTATGCCAAACAGCATCAATCTTTTTATCAATCTTCACTTTTACACCTGTTTCTTCCTCAACCTCTCTCACTGCGCATTGCTTGATAGTCTCCCCCTTATCTAACTTACCTTTTGGAAAATCCCAAACTTTTTTACGGTAGATTAGTAGAAATTTACCTTCTTTCTCAACAATTCCTCCGGCGGCTTCCACCACTTTGAACTTGTCTTTTAGGTAATTGATTAAATCCCGCTTCTTTCGTGATGAAATAAATATGGCATGAACTCTTTTAAACTTTCTGTCAGTCATAAGCTTAAGTAGCTTATCTACCTGATCAAAAGATGCATTCATAATCAACACATCGTCAATAAGTTGCCGTGGAATGATGGTCTCAAATTCTCTAACGACTAAACCATACACCCTATCCATATTTATCTTCTTTTCTGAAAGGATGTAAACGGGTATGTCGTTAATAAAAATTTTCATGACTCAAATTATTTAGTAATTAAACGAATAAATAAAAATGAAGCAAATGAATGAGGTTGTTGAATTGTGAAAATGTTGTTACTTACTTTGTACTTCTTGAGCATTAAGATTTATAACACGCAATTTGCTACCGAAATTGCCTCAGACTTATTAGAGATTGAGGCAATAAAGTTGAGTCCTCATGATCCCTTTACGTGGGCATCTGGATGGAAGTCACCTATTTATTGTGATAATAGGTTAAGCCTTTCTTTTCCTGAAGTCCGATCAAAGATCAAAACTGCTTTAGGCTTGGCCATCTCTAAAGAATTTAATGAGACTGATGTGATAGCAGGTGTCGCTACAGCGGGAATTCCGCAAGGTGCATTAGTAGCGGATGGACTCGCTTTGCCTTTTATCTATATCCGATCAAAATCAAAAGGACATGGACTCCAAAATATGATAGAAGGAAAAATTGAAAAGGGACAAAAAGTTGTTTTAGTAGAGGACCTTGTTTCTACAGGTGGAAGTTCCCTGGCTGCTGTTGATGTACTCAGGGAGGCAGAAGCCGATGTGATAGGAATGGTTGCCATATTCACGTATGGTTTTGAAGTAGCTAAAAAGAATTTTGAAAATAAAAATATAGATCTTGTAGTTTTAAGCAATTACCATTATCTCCTAAATTATGCCCAAAACGAACGAATGTTTGCTAACGAAATATTCGAGACGTTAAAAAAATGGCGTAACGATCCATCTACTTGGATGCCTTAGAACCTGCACGATTCAGGATATATTCATTGAGAAACCGTAACTCATCAAGTGTTGAAGTAATTGATTCAATGAACAGCAAAATTTCTACCCTAGATTTGAAGAATTAGAAATTGGACCAGTTTAACAAAAGGATTCTCTGAGGTAATTGATTTCAAATGGGACACCTAAATCGCTCCCCCAATTTGAGGAATCAAAATCATTCAGTAACGAATATTCAACTACGGTAAATCAATTACTTGAATCAACTCGCCACTAGTTGTGGTAAATAATCCAGATTAATCAATTACTTATTTCAAAAACGATGTTATGTGTGTTATTTACGAATGTTAAAATTTCTCCTCGATCCCTAAACCGAACAAAGCAAAATCGTATTTCACCGGATCTTTTCGATCGAGTTTCTTTAACGCTGTGGTTAGCTCCAACGCAGTTTGCCAATCTGTTTGCTTTCTTTTGATCAATCCTAGTTTTCGAGCTACTCTGTCCACGTGGAGATCACAAGGGCAAACCAACTGCGAGGGGTAAATATTATACCAAATCCCAAAGTCTACCCCCGTATTATCATCTCTCACCATCCATCTGAGAAACATATTTAGCCGCTTGCATGCAGACTTTCTTATGGGTGTCGGGATATGCTTGTACGTTCTTCTCATATGGTCTGGAAGAGAAAAAAAAAGCTTGAAAAAATTAATAAGACCCTTTTCAATCGTTTCTGTTTTTGTATCCATCCCTATGATAAAAGCGTTTTCTAGCGATTCATTTCTCTCGTAGAACCACTTAAAGAAGTGCAGGAAGTAAAGCGCATCAGTACCATTAAATGTGCGATGTTTAAAATCTAAAAAGGGTCGTAACTCATTATCAGAGCATTCCAAAACAAACCGATAAGGCTCATTCCCCATTAACCCTAAAAACTCGCGACTTTTGTTGATTATCGTTTTTCGTTGACCCCATGCAAAAACAGCAGCCATGAACCCTGCAATCTCTATATCTTGTTTTTTTACATATTCATGAGGAATAAGGATTGGATCAAATTCAATAAACTCCGGGTGGTTGTATTCTTGAACCTTGCTATCTAGAAAAGACTTTAACTCATTTCTATTCACTGTCTGTAGTAGGAAACCTCAACCCTGGATTTAGCATCTAATATTCCCAACTGGTCGTAAGCAACTTTAGAAAGTCGAAGTAAAAGGTTTTTGTTTAATCCCGTGTCTGGAAGTTTCCCAACCACTTTAACATGAGCTATTTTATTATTCATCAAATTTCTAACTTCCAGATCTGTTCCAATTGGTAGTGTTCGATGGAGCGCCAAATAACGAGAAGTATTCATTGATTCTATGACGGACGCTATACCCTCCTCATGGATCCTTTCGAATCCGTCTTCGTCAATACTTACCATTTTTTCTGTTCCAGACTCAAAGAGTGACACTTCGTTTTCAATATCTTCATTTTTAAATCTGAGAGCTTGTCCTATTTCCAAATAATCTGTTTTAAGTCCATTCCAATACCTAAGGCTATCTGGGGGTACTCCAATCTTAGCCGCAATTGACCTAAGTGTCTCTCCCGTTTGCACCAGATATTTTTCAAAATCTGAAAAGGGGCCTGCTTCTATCTTCTCGATGTTAAGTTCTTTTAATTTTAAAGTATTTCTCTCCTCCACATTCATTTGCCTTATACTATCGGCCATTTCTGTTACCTGCAAAGACATCCCAGGTGATATGGCATTGCTTTCTAACTCATTCCATTTTTTTAAGTCTCTTATTTTTATATTGTAGTTTTTGGAAATGCTGTAAAGCGTTTCATTTTGTTTGACTATATGAAATTCCTCTAGATCTTCAGAAGTCAGCATCTCATCACTTTTCAAAGACGTTTTCTCTGGTATTAATACCTCTAATATTTGACCGATTTCTATTCGATTATCTACAATTTGATTATACATTATAATCGCATCTATAGTGCTTTTGTATCTCCTTGCAATTGAGTAGAGTGTTTCTTCTTCTTCTACCTCATGTATGACGAACATACCTTCTTCTCTTTTTTCCAATCTCAAGCTATCCAATATCGGATAGGTAGCCATTGCCGATGAAACTATAATGGTACTATAAAGAATAAATACAAACCTCATTTCTATCTTTTACAAAAACCAATTTGCCTTCTACCACAAAAAAAGCACCACTTGAAAAACCTTTCATTTGATGATCTTGGCGTACTTTCCATTTCTTTTTTCCCTCTTTGATCAATAGCAAAAAACGATCAAATACATCTCCAGAACGAAGATAGTAGCTGATTACTATATTATTGGTAAACTCTAAATATTCGCAGGAAAGTTGAAGTTCCAAAGCCAAAAAGTCAGCAATTGTTTGATGGCCCTTCGAATCAAGTTTGAATAACAACGCCTCTTGGATATGTCTATTCAAAACAGGTAATGTGTCGATAACTTCCACCTTCTTCGTATTCATGTTAGTGCGTTTCAGTACTTTTAAAGATGGATCATCTACATTCATGTATTCCAGAGAGTATAACATATCTTCTTCAAAACCTACCACCTTTTCTAACCATGAAACTTCTATTTCAAGTTTCTTAGATATCAAAGACTCCATATTACATTCATATACTTCAATTCGCTTTTTATTCTCATCTCTGCAATCAACAAATAAAGAATTCCTTTTTTCTAAGTGTAAAAGACTCCAAATTGGGTGATGAAATATAGTAGATCGAATGTCAAAAGGAAGTTCTTCGTTCATGGAATGAGCATAAAAGATTCGAAAGCGAATTTATACCAACCGCCGGATGAATCTTTATTTTGAATTTCATGTGTGTAACTGAAGTAGGCTACAAACAACTGAAAAAGAAAGGATTCAAGTAACCCGATAGGTTTATTCATTAAAGAAAAGTAAAGTCCTAACACTAAAAAAATAATAGATGTGTGACAGTTTTGTGATAGAATTAAAATAGAGTGAACTTTATCATAAACTGCAGAACAAAAACAACAAATCAAGCTCAGATATGCAGGTAATCCGGAGGAATAAGATGCACGGTTGACGTCTTAAGAAGGGCCAAAACAGATGCCTGTAGTTTTGAGGTTGAGTGAAGTTTAGATGAGATAAATTATTGTATGCTTCTGGAGATAGTAGTATGAAACCTTCCGGTCAACAATAAAACCTTTATGGATAACAACAAATAGCCAAACTTGGGCGTGGCTGAAAGATAGAGATTGGGCAGTGCTCTAAAAAATTATTTGTAATCTTAACTATTTAATATAAAGCGGTAATACACTCAAACTTGAGGAGCATGATAGAAGAGAAATTTGAAATAAAGCTTCCGTTATTTGAAGGTCCATTTGACCTCTTGCTTTTTTTTATCGAACGCGATGAATTGGATATATATGATATTCAGATTGCCACAATCACGCAAGATTTTTTGGACTACTTGGACCAACTTGAGAAAATGAATGTGGAAGTAGCCAGTGAGTTTATTCTTGTAGCCTCTACGCTCATGCGAATAAAGGCAAAAATGCTCCTACCAAGACCAGTAGTAGATGAAGAAGGAAATGAAATAGATCCTCGAGAAGAATTGGTCAGGCACTTATTGGAATACAAAAAGTACAAGTCTGTGGTTTCCACTTTAGCACAAATGGAAGCCGATCGATTCGATAAAGAAAAAAGAGGTAACCTGGAAAAAGAAATCAAGCAATTATCTGAAACTATCAATGTAGAAACAGAGATGCAAGATCTCGATCTTTATAAGATGATGATAGCTTTCCAGAAAGCGCTAAAAAAGTACGAATTTGAGAAAAATAAACCGGTCCATCGTGTGCTTCAATACCCTTACACTATTGAGAAGCAGAAAGCGAATTTGATGGAAAGATTAGTTTATGGAAAGCGCTTATCTTTCACAGAAATGATCAAAGAAAAGCCTGAAAAAATTCTCGTAATTTTCAATTTCCTATCCATTTTAGAATTGCTTCAATTGAAACAAATTACGATTCAACTCGGAGAAGGCCACAATAATTTTTGGATAGAAAGAAGAGATGAAAGCAAGGAAATTGCCCAAAACCCTTGATATTCAATGCAGGTAAAAAATCTAAAATCTTTCAGTTGTTGAAAAAAAGAAAACTGCTTCGATAGCTGCATTCTCATCAGAATCTGATCCATGAATAGCATTGGCCTGTATAGACGTGGCAAATAGGTTCCTAATCGTTCCTTCTTCTGCCTCAGCAGGGTTGGTGGCTCCAATCAACTTTCTAAAATCTTCTACAGCATTTTCTTTTTCCAGCACCATGGCAATAATAGGGCCTGAAGACATGTAGGAAACCAAATCTTGATAAAAAGGCCTTTCTTTATGCACTTCATAAAATTGTCCTGCTCGTTCTGCGGATAATTTGGTAAGCTTAGCTGCTTTGATGCTGAAACCTGAATCCTCTATTATTTTGATAATGGCACCGGAGTTCCCCGCTTCAAAAGCATCCGGTTTAATCATGGTAAAGGTTGTTTTTCCTAACATTGGTTTAATTGGGAATAATGAAAATTTCTGATTAAAGAAGTGCCGCAAAAATAATAGAATCGGAGACACTTGGAATTCCCAAATAAGGTTTTGTAAATCTTACTAATTTTGTCATTTATTTCTGCCTGTCAGGGCATTTTTATGAAGGATATACTGGCATTAAAGGATTTCCTTGAGACCCCTAAAAGCATTGTTATTACAACCCATGCCAACCCAGATGCGGATGCTCTAGGTTCTACGCTGGGTATGTTTCAATTTTTATCTGAGTTGGGACACCGGGTCTCATCAATAGTGCCTAACTCATATCCTGATTTTCTGGAGTGGATGCCAGGAAGGGAGCAGGTGTTGAATTATGAGCATACCAAGGAAGAGTCCGACCGATTAATCGCCGATTGTCAGCTTCTTTTGTGCCTGGATTTTTCCGGATTTAGCCGTACGAAAGAAATGTCCGTTGCGATCTCAAGAACCAAAACGAAAATCGGGTTGATCGATCATCATTTGAATCCGGAGATTCAACCAGATTTTAACTTTTGGAACGATCAAGCCGCAGCCACTGCGGAGCTGGTGTATGATTTAATTGTGGAATATTCTGGGAAAGAGGCAATTACCAAGGACATAGCTGAGTGCCTTTATGCAGGTATAATGACGGATACAGGGTCATTTAAACATCCGGTCACCACTTCTAAAATTCATCGAATTGTAGCTGAGTTGATTGACTTAGGAGCTAATGTTAATCGTGTAAGCAGACTAATCTACGACACCAACTCCCTTAATCGACTAAGGTTTTTGGGATATGCCCTTGCCGAAAAACTACAAGTGGATTTACAATACCGTGTTGCTTATTTCATCATTAATGACCAAGATTTTGCGAAATTTAATCTTAAACAAGGCGATACGGAAGGATTAGTTAACTATGCACTTTCCATCAAGGGGATTGTAATGGCAGCCATCATCATTGAAAGAGACCATGAAATAAAAATGTCATTTAGAAGCATCGGGGATGTGGCGGTAAACAAATTTGCTGAACAGTATTTTGAAGGAGGCGGACATAAAAATGCATCGGGAGGAACATCTGGTTTAACCTTGAAAGAAACCGAAAATAGATTCATAGGATTAATAAAGAAGAACGTTTTAAACACAAGAATTGAATGAAGAAATTATCATACATCATTTTAGCCATAATGCTAATCAACTGTGGAGGAGAAAATACATTTGAAACAGAAAATGGGACAAAAATCACTTATCATAAAAAAGGAAGCGGCGATGAGCCATCCGATACACTTATCTCTTATTTTCTTTTAAAATATGAAACGATTGGAGGAAAAGTATTTTTCGAGTCTCAAACAGAAATCCCCACTCCTATTAAGTTAGATTCAAACTTTTTTACAAACGAAGGTACTTTTTTTGAAGTCTTAGGCAAAATGATTGTTGGGGATAGCCTGAGCTATCAGTTATCGGCATCAGAGCTTTTTATAGATAATTTTAAGGGAAGAGTTCCTGATTCGGTGGATGCAGAGGATAAAATAAATATCTATGCCTCGTTTTTATCTCAAGTAACAACAGAAGATCACCAACAAAAATCTATTGCGATGAGAAGAGAGCAGATGCTAGATCAGGTAGATAAAGAACAAGTAGCAAAAGATGTGGAAATCATTGATGCTTATTTGGAGGAGAATGGGATACAGGCAGAGAAATCCGAAACCGGCATTAGATATACTATTTCAGATCAGGGAAATGGGCCAAAGCCAAAGTTAGGTCAGGGAGTGAAAGTGCACTATGCGGGCAGACTTTTGACCGGTGAGTATTTTGACACTAGTATGGAAGACGTAGCAAAAGCACAGGGGCTATTTACTGAAGGCAGGCCTTACGAACCATTCCCTATTCAGATTTATAATAGTTCTGTAATCACCGGATGGCATGAGGGTATTTCATTGCTTAATGAAGGAACCAAGGCCACCTTATACATTCCAAGTCCACTAGCTTACGGACCTAGAAAAAGGAGTGAGGTCATTGAAGCTAACTCCATTTTGGTTTTTGATGTAGAATTGGTAGAAGTAGAATAAGTAGTTTCTAATGAGAAGTTTATTGTTGGTATTAGGGGTATTTTCGATGGTAATGAATATGTCTTGTGGGGATGGTAATGTGACTATTACCACTGATCCCGCTATCCAAGCAGCTGAAGATAGCGCAACTATTGTGAATTACTTATTCGACCTGGGATATGAAGGGGATGAGGTCAACGTCACAGAAAGTGGTGTTAGATATGTTATTCTCGATACCGGTAATGGTGATTTTATTGATGAAAGCGACATTGTTACATTTGATTACATAGGGAAACTATTAACCGACACGATTTTTGACACATCCATCCAAGAGATTGCGGATAGCATCCGACTAGCTGTGCAGGAAGATACCGTAGGAGTGGATGCTTCCAACGTGCAATTAAGTTTACTCAATACTTTTTCAGAGTCTCGAGAATTTGAACCATTTGAAATCACCTATTCGGCCTCCGGATGGCCTATTGAAGGCCAGTTTATTGCTGGATTTACAGATGGGGTTTCTGCTACTTTTAATAAAATGAACATCAATGGGTCAGCACTGATTGTAATACCTTCAGCCGAAGCTTATGGCACGGTCGGATCGGGTTTATTAATTCCTCCTAACACGGTTATATCTTTTGAGTTTTTTCCTATTGAGGTCATAAAACAACCGCCTTTAGAAGATTGATCAATGAAAATTTGCTTCGCTTCCAATAATAATCATAAAATTCAAGAACTGAATCAAATGGTCAGGGGGATCTATACGATTGTAGGACTCAAAGAATTGGGCGTTGTTGAAGACATTCCTGAGACAGGGGAAACTTTTGAAGAAAATTCGAGAATCAAAGCACAATACGTTTTTGATAGATACGGCATCGCTGTTTTTGCAGATGATAGTGGTCTTTGTGTAGACGCGCTAAATGGTGAACCAGGAGTTTATTCGGCTAGATATGCAGGACCTGAAAAAGACGCTGACAATAACATCAATTTACTGTTAGCTAAGCTTAGAGGAACTGAAAATAGAAAGGCTAAGTTTGTTTCTGTCATCACGTTGATTAAAGAATCTGGTGAAGAGGTTCAGTTTTATGGAGAAATCCGAGGTACAATTCTTGAACAACGTCATGGTTCGAAAGGATTTGGCTATGATCCTATCTTTCAACCTTCAGGATACAATAAAACATTTGCCGAAATTTCTTCTCAGGAAAAAAATCAACTATCTCATAGGGCCATTGCGGTTAAAAAATTTATCGATCATTTAAAGTCAAATGAATAAACCATTTATTGTAGGTATCACGGGAGGTAGTGGTTCTGGAAAGACAACATTTACGAAAAAACTCGTGGAAGACCTCTCAGGATTATCTGTACACTCCATGGACAACTATTATAAAGAAATAGATAAACAGCCTATTGATAAAAATGAGATTGAGAATTTTGATCAGCTTGAATCCGTGGATATTGACAAGTATGTAAAAGATCTGAAAAAATTAATCTCCGGAGAGTCTCTTGAAATTGATGAGTATACATTCAACAATAAAAAAAGTATATCTCAACGTATAAAAATTGAAAGTAATCCCATAATACTTCTTGAAGGCATTTTTGTATTATATGTCAAGCGTATCCGTGAACAGATAAATTTAAAGCTATATATGGAAACCCCTGACTATCTTAGGATGAGCCGGCGGATAACCAGAGATGCAGAAGAAAGAGGATATAATTTAAAAGATGTACTTTACAGGTATCAATACCATGTGACACCTACATTTAAAAGTTACATAGAACCATCTAAGGAATGGGCTGATTTGATCATACCTAATTATAGTGATTTTGATACTGCGCTATTTGTGGTTCGTACATTTCTCCATCAACATCTCTTAGATAATCGGAAATAGAAAATTTTTGTGTCTAAGCCTATAACTCCAAGGATATATGTTATATGAAATGACCAAAAACCTACTTACATCTATGATTTTGTTACATTTGTAGTCGCTTTGAAAAGATTTCATTCCATATCATCACAGAGAACTCAACTTCTCATCGGGCTATTAATTGGGTTATTCGTCCTTACTCAAACCTCAATCAATTCAAGTGAAGATATTGCAAAAGATAATCAAGAGGAGTCCAATCATTCATCTACAACCGAACAAACTAAAGTTTCTGAAGCAATTACTTCCTCTGGATTGCAAATTAACCTTGGATTCCAGTCTTTCTTGTTGCAGGAGTTAGTTCTGGATACTAGAGGAGTGGATACCAAATCATCATTGGAGGTATTGGTTGCTTCTATAGAAGAAGTATTGAAAGTACTGCTCCGACGTATCATATCTCCTAATGCACCCTAACCTTAAGGAGAATATTTTCATTACACATATTTCTTAAATTTTAATTAACCATAATTTTAGTGAGTCACTTGACTCCTGAACCTTTACAAAAATGAAAAACAAAGGATTTATCATATTCTTAACGATATTAATCTCGTTGCTTTGTATTTATTATTTATCATTCACCTACGTTTCTCAAAAAATACAGAAAGAAGCTACACAAGCCACTCAATATGAAGATGGTTTGACAAATGTCATAGAAAAACAGCGCTATCTTGATTCTATATGGAATGAGCCAGTTTATAATCTGGTTGGGTTAGAATACACCTTTAAAGAAATAAAAGAGACCGAACTCAATCTTGGCCTTGACCTTCAAGGAGGAATGCATGTAACCTTGGAAGTATCGCCAATTGATATTATAAAAGGATTAAGTGGAAATAGTAAGGATGCTGACTTCCTGGCTGCACTTGATCAGGCTAAAGAGAATGTACGAGGCACTCAACTCAGTTTTGTAGATGAATTTTACAATGAGTTCACTAAAAAAGCTCCGCAAAAAAAGCTGGCACAATTATTTGCAACTGCCGCTAACAGAGGAAGGATTAGTCTACAAAGTACAGATGAGGAGATTCTTGATATCATTAACACTGAAGTAGAGAGCGCCATTGATCGTTCTTTTAATATTCTTCGAACCAGAATAGACCGATTTGGAACTTCACAGCCCAATATTCAAAGGCTGCAGGGCACGGGTCGTATACAAATTGAATTACCAGGGGTGGATAATCCACAAAGGGTAAGAAAGCTCTTACAAGGAGTGGCTAAGCTAGAGTTCTGGGAAGTTCATCAGCAACAAACAGTTGGGCCTGTTTTGTTATCTATTAATTCCATGCTGGTAGAAGAAATGAAAAATGATTCCTCCTACTTCCAGGATTCTCAAGAAAACCAAGCAAACAATGATGATATCACCTCGCTACTAATTGATAATGATGAGGCACTCATCTCCCCTTCAGATTCTGCTGACATTGATTCTTTAGCCATCGTCAGCAATGATTCATTAGAACAAGATCCAAGACTCGATTCATTAATGAATACCAGATCATCTGACCTTATTGAGCTCTTGATCCAAAATCAGCAATATGGAGGAGGTTTGCTGTACGATTTAAAAGATACTGCTCGCATCAACCGAATATTGGAAAGAAAAGAAGTGCAGGCGATCATACCCAATGATATGAAATTTCTTTGGGATGTTAAACCCAAAGACAAGCCAAAGGATAACTTAACCGCTCCGGATATTTTAGAATTATATCCAATAAAAACCAATCGTTCAGGGAAAGCTTCCTTAACCGGCGAAACCATTTCTAACGCCACTGCTTCATTAAACGAACGTGCAGAACCTGAGGTAAGCATGCAAATGAACGCTGCAGGCTCCAGGATATGGGCTAAAATGACGAGGGAAAATATAGGTAACAGGATTGCCATTGTGCTAGATAATTATGTGTTTTCTGCCCCATATGTCCAAGGAGAAATCCCTAATGGTAGTTCTTCCATTTCGGGTGGTTTTGAAACCATTGAAGAAGCAAAAGATCTTTCCAATATTTTAAAAGCAGGTTCTCTTCCTGCTCCTACTACGATTGTAGAAGATGTAATAGTAGGCCCTACCTTGGGCGATGTAGCCAAGATTCAAGGACTGAATTCCATCATGATCGGTTTAATTATTGTGATTGTTTTTATGGTGATCTATTATGCAAAAGGAGGTCTCATTGCCAACGTTGCGCTTTTCTTCAATGTATTTTTTATCATGGGAATTCTGGCCCAGTTTGGTACCTCTCTGACCTTACCGGGAACTGCCGGTATCGTTCTGACCATCGGTATGGCTATCGACGCTAACGTATTGATATTTGAAAGGATCAAGGAAGAATTGAGAAATGGAGCTGGTTTAAAAGCGGCGATATCTTCGGGCTATTCAAAAGCTTATTGGTCCATTTTTGATGCGAATGTCACTACACTTATCGTAGGTTTTATCCTCTTTACACTGGGACAAGGTCCGGTAAAAGGATTTGCAGTCACATTGATGATAGGCATTATTTGCTCTTTCTTCAGTGCAGTTTTTATTACCAGAATTATTGTAGAGGCCTTCTCTAAAAAAGGAGACAAGGCACAAATATCTTTTTCCAATGCATTTTCAAAGAACGCTCTAACCAATTTGAATTTTAACTTTTTGAGTAAACGAAAACTAGCCTATCTGTTTAGCGGAATTTTCATAACCGTAGGAATTATCGCCATGTCGACCAGAGGCGTCACATTAGGAGTGGATTTTAAAGGTGGCCGATCATACGTTATCGTATTGGCTGACCCTATTTCTACTACTGAGGTTAAAACTTCTTTAAACGGCTATTTTGAAAATGCCGGATCAGAGGTTAAAACGTTTGGAGCCGAGAATATTTTGAAAATAACCACGAGCTACAAAATAGATGATGAGACCGATGAAGCAGATTTGTTGGTAAGGGAAGAATTAATAAATGGCTTATCAACCTCCCTTGGGCTTAGCTATGTTCAAGATGGAGTGGAACTTGAAGAAGGGCAATTTACCATTTCTAGCTCGTCTAAAGTGGGAGCTACTATTGCGGACGACATCAAAAATTCATCTTATAAATCAGCGGTTATTGCACTGATTTGTATCTTCATTTATATCGTATCACGATTCAGAAAATGGCAATTTGGCTTAGGAGCTATTGTAGCACTCTTTCACGATACACTATTTGTTTTGTCAGCGTTTGCCATAGCTAATCTTGCTGGAATCTCTTTTGAGGTAGATCAGGTATTTGTTGCCGCTATACTCACAATTATTGGTTATTCAATTAATGACACAGTAGTGGTTTTTGATCGAATTCGGGAAAATATGGGTATCAAGTCCGGTTCAGAATTGGTTGGTGTATTCAATGAGTCATTGAACAATACCGTGAGCAGAACGTTCATTACTTCAGTCACAACATTGATCGTGGTACTTGTATTATTTCTATTTGGTGGTGCCGTGTTGCAGGGTTTTTCGTTTGCCTTGTTGATAGGTATTGTTGTTGGGACATATTCATCAATCTTTATAGCTACTCCTGTGGTGATTGATTTGAACAGGAATAAGTAGCAGCTCTAAGAAAAATTCATCGAAGCAGCGCTCTTGTAATTATAGCGCTGCACACTGAAAACAAAGAAAATGCATTATTCAGATAAAGCGATCGTAACAAATCAGCAGATTTCTAAATCCAAATATGTTCATATGCATTTTAAACCCCATTTTTCATATTTCCTAAGAGCCTACTTCGATTTATTTATTCCATATTTAAATACGATCACATGATCAAAAGTCTTAGATATCCTATTTTGGCCATGGTTTTTCTGGGTGTTTTTAAACTTATTGAGATTACTATGTTTGACGCAAAAAAATATGGTAGCAGAAAAGAATACCAGGATGGTATGGATGTTAAAAACGATGATTTCGGTACGAAATCCAACAGTTCATCCGTAGAGGATACAGAAAATGAAAAAATTGAGACAGGATTTCAATCTTCTATCCGAAAAGGGAAAAAAGCGGACAGCCCGTTTCTAAGTGAATTGAAAAAAAACTACCTGGCACCCATTCTAGAAAAATTACCTCCTGATGGCCTGCGAAGAGATATATTTATTCGATACTATCGCCATAATAAAGATGGAATTGGGGTGTATAAACTAGAGGAGATGGGTTACTATATCCATCAGAAAGAACCCCTTGAGACTAATGGGTTAGGGAGTAATATAATTTATTACGGAGATAATGTTCCACTGGAAGATATTCAAATAGTTGCTTTAACACTACTCGAAGAGGGTATACCTATTAAATCAATTAAGCACACCAAGTTTGAATGGAAATCGAATGCGATTGAGATAGGAACGGATGCTTTGCTTATAAATGAACTTACTATTTCTGAAAATGAGATCCATGATTTTGACAAACAGTATTTAGATGATAATTGAGAAGCGGGTGTATTCTTTTAAGGGTAAATTAATTGGTTTAACACGCTCTACTCTGGAATGTTCAGGCCCTTTATAACACCATTTTTCTAATTCTTCAACGATTTCTTGCTCTCCGGTCACTTCAATCAGAACTGATCCATTAGGTTCATTTCTTACCCAACCTTTTAGTTTCAAGTTCTCTGCTTTTTCCTTTGTGGAGGCTCGAAAAAAAACACCCTGAACCCTTCCAAACACCTGGATCTGTTTTGTAATCATATTTTCTTTTGCTTGGATTTATCCATGTATCATTTTTATGGTTAGTATTAATTGAATTAGTCTTTGTTTGACTCTTATGTAGAAGCATGTACACCATTTCGCTAAAAAATTATACGCTTCGGAGACGAATGCTTAGCCTTCTTCCGCCACTACTTCTTTGACCTCGGGAACCATTCGCTTAAGCAAATTTTCTATTCCATTTTTAAGTGTAATGGTGGACGATGGACAACCACTGCAAGAACCTTGAAGAGTGACCGTTACTATTCCATTCTGATAGGAAGAAAACTTAATTGCCCCGCCGTCCATCTCTACCGCTGGTCTGATATATTCTTCTAACACACCTTTGATCTTTGCTTCAATATCATCTCCTGTGAGCATCTGATCAATATCTTCTTTAATCTCTTCAGTTAGGATATCTTTTTCTTCTTCTAGCCATTCCTTAATGAATCCCTGGATCTGCCCCTTTACCTCAAACCATTCAGTTCCACCCGATTTAGTAACAGTGATGAAATTACTCATGTAAAAAACCCCGGTGATAAAGTCAAACTGCTCAAATAACGCTTTTGCAAGGGGAGCTTCGCTGGCACTTTTTACTGAAGGATAATCTCGATTTATTCCCTCCGGCATAAGCATAAAGTTAACGACGAATTTTAATGAATTAGGATTGGGATTAGACTCTGTATAGATAGTGACGGCTTT
Organism: Bacteroidota bacterium; assembly: GCA_039026865.1. Taxonomy (GTDB): domain Bacteria; phylum Bacteroidota; class Bacteroidia; order Cytophagales; family Cyclobacteriaceae; genus Ekhidna. The sequence continues at coordinate 25,232 of JBCCLN010000013.1, forward strand.
CTTAACTTCTTCCATAATTGCTGTTCTTTTTCTCAAAATGATAAAAAATCAAAGAAAAGTTTCGTATGTGTATACATCTTAGGATAGATAAACTCGAAAAACCGTAATTTGTCTAAGGATCAACAATAAAAGATAGGGTAGTACCACGGCAACACTTATTGATCAACTATAAATTTTTATGATAAATAAAATCAAAATTAATGGTTTATAAAGGATGTTATCCATTTTGATAGCCGCCACTAGTTGTGTTGAATCATTCCATCTAACTTCCTCTCAAGTAGCAGTTCATTCGGCTAAGGAGATCCCCTTTCTGGTGATCTGTTTCTTGATTGGAGCAAGTGTTTTCATTTTGATCATTTACCAATAGCCTTTTACGATCAGTCTGAATTCATCTTCATGTAACATTGATGAACCTTTCCTTTCTCAGTTATAAAGCCCGAATGGCCTAAGTTAGAAGACCTAATGACAGGTTTCGAACCTCAATTATCAAGGCTTTTAATCTCGTTAATAGAATCTTGTTGGCAACCAGAAAGAGGATGAAATGGGCAAGAGTTCTTTAAGGCAAGGAGAATTATGGGAAATATTGATCGAAATTGAATAATGCTCTATACGGAAGAAATATATCAGGGGCTTCATCGATGCGTTTGAATCAACTCGTTTACCTGTGGGAGAAATCACTAAGCTTTAGTCAACGAACCCTTTATTCAAAAGACCTGGAAAACCGTGTTTATGAAAACTCTAAATTGTGACAATAAGAAAATATAGACTAGAAAGACATCTATTATAGAATCCTTTGAAAAACCTGCCTCTTGGCCCAACTCTTTGTTACACAAAATTTCAAAAGCCTCATTTACGACCAGTAAACTACGTTTTTGAAATTCCGAAAGCCTCGATTCGAACCGAAAATCTACTTTTGCAAAGGATTCTTATATTTTTGTTGATTCACTTTATCTTTTCATTATTATTTATGGGCTTATCTATTGTTAATTATGGACCTTCGTTTAAAGACGCTTTCAGAGATTTAAACTATCAATGGATTTCTGAATACTTTAAATTGGAGGAATCGGATCGAAAAATGCTTGAGAATCCTCAAGGATACATACTTGATGAAGGAGGCGCTATTTTAATAGCTTTACATAATGAGTCTCCCGTAGGAACCTGTGCTTTAATCAAAATGGGCCATCAGGTTTTTGAATTGGCTAAGATGGCAGTAGCTCCAAACATGCAAGGAAAGCGAATTGGTTTTGAACTGGGAATGGCGGCAGTAAAAAAAGCAGAAGAACTGGGAGCGCTTAAGTTATACCTGGAGACCAATTCAATCTTAAAGCCTGCTCTAGCTCTTTACAAAAAACTTGGATTTCGGGAAGTGACAGGAGTATCCTCTCCGTATCATCGCTGCAATGTGCAAATGGAACTGCAACTTTAGTTTCTACTTTTTGCAAACTTTACCTGATCATAAATCAAAGATCCCTTTCTATCCCATTCCCTCAAAATATAGGGGTTAAATTCAAAATTGAATGGATCTTCGGGGTATACGACCTCTCGTTTTATTCTTCTTCCATCATAGTATTCTCTCCATAAACCTATTCTATGTCCAAACTTATATTCTCCTTTTACTGCGATTGTACCATTTTCATGAAAGGCCCAATACTCCCCATTTTTTTCGCCGTAATGGACAGGAATTACTTCTTTGAGTTTCGTTTTTTCGAAATCGTAATAAGCTAGCCTTGATTCTTGAGGCCATCCTTTCCACCAGTAAGTCTTGTCCTGTAGTATATCGTGACGATTGAATCGAACCCATCGGCGATGTTTCATACCTTTAAAGTACCACCCTTCTTCTACTACCTGCTCGCCAAGTAATTTTCTGTAGGGTCCATGTAAGACCGCAGCTACCTTCTGGTCCACTTTCAACGAGTTCTTGATTACTCTTTTTCTCATATCGAACCAATAAAAATCCCTTGCGTATTCTGGTGGGCCTTGGTACTCCTTGAGTACATGAAATTGTTCCCAAAGGATCTCTTGTCCACGAATGGTTCTGGTAAAACCTTTCCTGGTCTTCATACCGAAAAAGACATTCTTTTTCTTTTTTTTCTTCTTATGCTTAACTGGGTCTATTCCACTTTCTACTTTCTCTTCTGCTTCAAGGTCTAACGTGAGTGGGGTGTCATAGTCCACTTTGAAGAGACTTTCCAAAGATTCGTCTTGAGCAGAAATAGGAATTCCAAACAAAAAAAGACAACCTATTACAAATAGCTTTCTCCGAAAATTCATTTTAAGGTTATAGTAAATAAAAGGAAATCATTCGCCGGCTCCTCTGCTTATTGCTTCTCCGAAAAACAACGCATTCATGAATAATTTATTGGTTCCCCACCAGAAAGCCCGAAAGTTTGGATTATCAGTAAGGGTGATCACTTTTCCTAGCCCTACATTAGATATCGTTACCGCCGGGGAATTTTTAAATTTTTCCAGGTTTTTATCAGAAACATATCCGGAAAGTAGCGGACGCTCAGTGTATACTAGCGGGTTTGCGTAAGGATTTTTTGACTTCTCCATCACGAGATTGTGATTTCGGAAAAGAGGTATTCTATTGCTCTCCAGACCGTAGGCAAGAGGGTGAGATAGGTCTATCTTCGCCTCAAAGATGGAACCTCCGGTAACTTGTGCCCCCCTATTTTTATCCAGGTCTCCATACAGTTTGAAGTCTTCGTTTAATTTGTTTTGTTCATCTTTTTTGTATCTGACCATAGTGATTTCGCTTTCACTCAACCATTTGCCTCCATTTTTCCATGCGATTACTACCCCCCCTTGCAAAATCCAGTCTTTAAGGTTTTTCTTTTGATTTTCCCTTAAAGATCCCTGCATATTAGGTATGATAATTCTATTGTACCTGGAAAGATTTCCTGAAAGACGATCAACTGAAAGTAAAGTGATCTTCATATTCAATCGCTGATCAAAAAGATGCCACACCTCACCAGCTTCATAGCCGCTTACTCTACCCTCTACCAGCACGGCTACGTTTAATTTTTTCATCGTGCTGTTACTCCTGCTTCCTAAATCAACCCCAGAGGTTGCCAGACCTGTATTCAGTGAATAAACATTTACTGCATCTTCTTCAATGATTTGATCGATAACCGATTCAATCATTGTTCTTTGATATTCTTGTACTCCAACCGGAATGATCATTGTACCTTTCGGATAGGTTTTGTTGCCATCCGAATGTGTTTCATTCAGCATTTGCACCACTACTTTTTCATTCAAAAGGCGATGGATTGCCCGGAATGCATAATAACCATAAGGCTCAATAGCATAAGCGTAAGCTCCCTTATTTCCGATCAATTCTCCTTTGTAAGGAAGCGGATTTTCTATTTTGTCTCCCAGCATACCTGTATTGAAATCTTTTCCTAATTCTGCGTAGTTAAGATTGTACGCCAATGGGAGAGTCCATGTGGACACATCATAGAAAAGACTGTCTTTAAAAGAGGTTCTTGTTTCAAAAATTCCTTTAGCTAGACGATATTGAGCCTGGTTCATTGGCACCACATACGCAGAGCCAGGATTGAATTGTTTTCCACTTTTATTTAGGGAACTTTTCAATTCATAAACCTCAATTTTATGTTGGGTTAAGAGTTTCAGCAGCTCATAATTTTTTGTTGCACTTTTTTGTGAGCCAAAAACATATGCCTTCACTGGGTCATTGGAAGCTTGGCTAGCAGCAGAAGCATAAAATTCTCTTTGATAGTCAAGGAATTCTTTTCTGTGAGCTATTCCTGAAGCAATAGTTGAAAGCGAGGTAGTAAAGTGGTTTCTTACAGCTATTGGAAAAGTGAGAATGCCAAAATCATTTTCCTGAGCATGTCCTCTGGAACTGGCCTGCTCAAATAAGATTCCAACACATCCATTAACATCCGGGTAGGTAGATCCTTTACCAATGTAGAAGTCGTCAAAACTTTCTTCGCTGTAGTATAGCGAACTAATTTCATCTAGATATTTAGCGTGAAACTTTGCCATTTTATGGCTGAGTTCTACATTCTTATCGGGGGTTAGAGGAAATTTTCTTGAAGGAATTCCAGGTTGAAAGAAGAAGGTAGAATTGGTGCCCATTTCATGATGATCGGTAAGTATATTCGGTTTCCAATCGTGAAACCTCGCAATTCTTCCTCGTGACTCCGGATGCGCTAAAGGCATCCAATCTCGGTTCAAGTCAAACCAATAGTGATTGGTTCTCCCGCCTGGCCATGCTTCATTGTATTCTCGGTCGTTAGGATCGGGGTTGATAACATGAGACCGGTGCATATTGACCCAAGAAGAAAATCTGTGAAGTCCATCGGGGTTATAGCATGGATCTAGAATGATGACCGAATTGTCCAACACATTCTCTATTTCACTACCCTGAAAAGCTGCAAGGTAGTAAGCAGCAAGCAGGGAAGCATTGGAACCGCTGGCTTCATTGCCATGAATAGAGTAGCCCAACCATATTACAACAGGCATGTTTTCCGTATCTAAGTTATCGGAACCAGCTGGATCTGTGAGCTTAACGTGCTCTTCTTTGATTTCATCAATTTTTGAAAGATTGGTAGGGGATGAAATGGTGAGTTGGATCAATGGCCTTCCTTCATATGACCTTGCAATTTCTGTCAAAAACATACGATTTGAAACTTTGGCTATCTCCTTCATATAATAGAGGAGCTGATCGTGACTTACATGCCATTCCCCAGGGTGATAGCCCAATACTTCTTGAGGGGTAGGAATGTCAGCATCGTAATCGCCTTCCGGTAAATAATAGCTCATATCCACCTGGGCAAAAGAAATAATAGCGAATAGAATTGAATATATGCTAAATAGCTTCTTCATACATCTTTTAGGTTTAAGAATAATAAATGTAACCAAATAAAAGAGGAGATAAAATAAGATTTGATAGATGTAAAAAAAAGTAGGCTCAATGAGATGAAAGTAAGATGATGTAACTAATTTTTGTGTAAAAAAATTAGAAATCGAAGGCGATTGGCCTGCGAAAAAGAAGAGAGAAAGCGTTAAGTGAGCGGTGGTTTTAGATAAATCGGAAGATGCTTATTTAACGGATAAATCCTTCATATTAATTCGTGGTTTTTTGAAGGCTGCCTTAAAAGTTTAGCTTATAAAAGGAAGATTATATTCATAACATCATTTTCAGTTTAATCAGAAAGTTGCGCTTTTGAATTAGGAAAAGTGAAGTGCAGAAAGATAAGAAATTATATTGTTTGGACTCAAAAGTTTGATTAAGTAAGAAGTTGTATTTAGTATTTAGCGAATAGACTATGGGATTAAGAGAAGTAAAACGTGAACTTAACAAGCTTGACAAAGAGGATTTGATAAAACATATTTCTGAGCTGTACAAAAAGTATAAACCTGTCAAAGAATACTTTAATTTTTACATAAACCCCGATGAAAAGCAACTTCTTGAACAGTATAAGCATAAAATAACAGAAGGATTCTTCCCCAAAAGAGGCTATCGGTTAAGGCTTTCGGTTTCAAGAACAGCAATTAATGATTTTAAAAAGCTTGGGACATCACCTGACAGCATTGCTGATTTGTTATTGCATTTTGTCGAGCAAGGAGTCCTACTCACGAATGAATATGGAGATATTGATGAAAATTTCTACACGAGCATTGAGAATACTTATTCTTCTGCTTTGGATTTAATGAGCAAAAATAGAATATTGAATAAGTTTGAAGCAAGAACATACAAAGTCGTTAAAGATACGAAAGGCATCGGATGAGGGGGTTTCACGATTATTTAGAAGCTGTATACTATGAATACTATTAAAGGGCACCTCTAAAAACTCAGTTCAAGAATTTGAGGTAGAAATTTTTTCCTTAGACAAGACGTCAAAAACGGAATTTAGCGGAGTTAACCCGAATTTCAAGACATTGCACTGCTAAGGCGGCTATGTAACGTAAAACAGCTAACTAAAAGTACTTTTGTAAGTGCCTGATTTTCAAATAGTTGCATTTTAGTTAGATGGAAAAATTCAGGTGTTATTCGTTGAGATGAGGTAACACGTTGAATA
>JBCCLN010000014.1:0-30074 GCA_039026865.1 Bacteroidota bacterium
ATTATTGTTAGTGAGATTTTGTTTTCGTCTTTCACGCATCATTTCAGAAAGTAGTTTTACATTTTCACTTCGTGCTTGTCTTTGTTTTTCTTGTTCTTCAACAGATAAATTATTTTTATCATTAATAACTAATTAAAAATCAGATATTTAAATATTTATTAAAAGATCATTAATTGAATTGATTAATTTCTGGGATTCATGCTCCCAGGTGTCATTGTAATGATATGAAGCAGAAAACAGTCTCTCAGGATTTTCAAGTGTTTCCATGATTTTTTTCATATTAGGATTTAGTAAATCAATTGGAATAGCCCCTCCCATTCTTTTGCCAGTTTTGGACCAAAGCGTTTTTTCCTGTACAAGAAAGGGTAGACCATATCTGGAGTATTCATACAATTTTGTCGGCATTTTACGATAGTTCACTTCGTCAGGGGTATAAGCAATTATTGCGAGATTAGCCCATTGAATTTTTTCTAAAATCTGATCGTAGGGAATTGGATGTTTGGATAGAATCATTTGAATGTTTCTATTTTTATATGCTTTGTTAAAAAGCAGTAATTTCAGTTTTGAATCATGAATTTGACCAATAAACATTCCGTGAGATTTTGGTTTTTCAGAGATGATGCTTTGCATAATATCCATGGCTATTGATGCGCCAGAATAATTAGATACGGTCCCCGAGAAAATTATTCGCATATCGGCAAATCTTATATCTACGGGTTTGTTGATTTTGATTGCCTTGTTCTGGAGAATTGAGTGATTGTTTTTTCCGTAATTTAGCTCTTCCAGATAGTGCTTTTCAGCAAACCAAAAATGATCAATCCATCGAGATAAAAGATCTTCTTTAAGACCAACAAAATGAGAATAAATTTTCCTTGGAAGACTCTTCTGAAGTTTGATATTGCAGCGATAGTTTTCCTGAACATCATAAATAATTTTGCTATTGATCAATAGTTTTATGATCAAGGAAATCAACAATAGCTCGTGAGTAGTGATGATAATAATGGAAGGTTTGAGCTTAAAAAGGATTACTAGTATTTTGTATGATAGTATTACTCTTTTCACCCACTGATTTCTGTGTATCCTATTAGAATGAAAAATGATTTTTGGATGATCTGATTCTTTTTTCCCTACATTTCCTATGATATTAACTTCATATTTATTTGTTTTCGCCAACGATTGTGCAATCTTCCAATAGCCTCGTACATCATCTACCGGCTTTAGAATTGAGGCGATCGCAATTTTTTTGATCATAAATATGTAAATATTGATTATTCAATGGAATTAAAAAACCTCGTTGAACAAGCCTGGGAGGATAGATCTTTAGTTAAAAACAAAGATGTTTCTGTAGCTATCAAGACGATTATAGAAGACTTAGATAATGGTAAAAGAAGGATTGCCGAGCCACATGGTGACAATTGGGTCGTTCAGGAGTGGCTAAAGAAAGCTGTCATTCTTTATTTTCCACTTATGAAAATGCAACTTATAGAGGTAGGACCGTTCCAATTCCATGATAAAATTAAACTGAAATCGGGCTATGATCAATTAGGTGTACGGGTGGTTCCCCATGCGATTGCCAGGTATGGTGCGTATGTAAGTTCCGGAACAGTACTTATGCCCAGTTATATAAATATAGGTGCTTATGTAGGTGAGGGAACGATGATTGACACCTGGGCTACGGTAGGCAGTTGTGCTCAGATTGGTAAAAATGTCCATTTGAGTGGAGGAGTAGGAATAGGTGGAGTACTAGAGCCAGTACAGGCGGCCCCTGTAATTATAGAAGATAATGCTTTTATCGGATCCAGATGTATTGTTGTTGAAGGTGTTAGGGTAAGTAAAGAAGCAGTCTTAGGAGCTAATGTTGTATTAACCTCCAGCTCAAAAATCATTGACGTAACGGGTAATGAACCTAAAGAATATAAAGGGTTTATTCCTCCAAGATCGGTTGTTATCCCCGGATCTATACCCAAAAAATTTCCGGTTGGTGAGTTTCAGGTTCCTTGCGCTTTAATTATTGGTAAGAGAAAAGAAAGTACGGATAAAAAAACTTCATTGAATCATGCGCTAAGGGAAAACGATGTTTCTATATAGTGCTTTCATAGAATCCTTTGAAAAATCCATCTTTTGGCCCAACTCTTCGTTACTCAAAATTTCAAAAGCCTCGATTTAAGCCAAAATCCAGTTTTGCAAAGGATTCTCATAGTTTATTAACAATATTGAATCTTGCTGTTAATTTTTCAGTTCTAACTTTACATCCTAAAGATTAAAAATGATAAAGCTCGTATTTCTCTCCATAGGTTTGGTCATCTTTTTTTCATGCGGAGTGAAAGAATCTTCATCCGGAGATGTTTTTTTTGAAAAAGGAGAATATCAAGAGGCAATTAGTGTTTACACTAATTATTTGGCTACTCATCCAAATGATGAAAATACCTTATATAAAAGAGGTAGATCTCTGGAAGAACTAGGAAAATATCAAGAGGCACAGAAGGATTTTGACAGACTCATAGAATTAGATCCAAATAATATTAATGCCCACCTCAGTCTTGCTAAACTTTTTTATAATACGAATAACTACAATCAAGTATTGGTTTACTCAAGTAAAGCGATTAAGCTCAATGAGAATTCTGCACAGGCGCATTTTTTATCTGCCAGAGGAGCCCATCAGTTAGGATATACCGATCGGGCTCTGGAGTCCTATAACAATGCCATTACCATCAACAAGGATTTCGGAGAAGCATTTTTGTACCGGGGAGCGCTGAAGATAGGTTTAAACCAAACAAGATCAGCCTGTGAAGATTTCAACTTTGCAAGGTCTTTGAACGTAGAAGGAGCTAACGATGCGTTATCTACCTATTGCAAATAATTTCTAAAAAATAAAACCTGAAGTCAAATACAATATTGTTGCTAAACCTCCAGTGAATAAAGCGTAAGGTAATTGGGTTCTTACGTGATCAATATGATCACATCCGGAAGCTACGGAGGCAATTAATGTGGTGTCTGAGATAGGTGAGCAGTGGTCACCAAAAACCCCACCACCTAAGACAGCAGCGATTACCAAGTATAAATTTGCGTCTATTGAATGAGTGAGAGGTACAGCAATAGAAATCATAATGGCGAACGTACCCCAAGAAGTACCAGTAGAAAAAGCGATGAAACTACTGGTAATGAAAATTAGAGCCGGAGCCACTTCGGGAATAAGCCATGCAGAGGTAATCCTTGATACGTATACTCCTGTGCCAAGTTCGTTGCATAAGTTGCCAATTGCAAAAGCAAGCATCATTAAAATGGCCATGATCAGCATGTCATTCATTCCTTTAAAAGATTGATCGAAGAAGGATTTTAGCGTGATTTTTTTCTGAAACCCAAATAAAATAGATGCACTTAAAAATGCTAAGAAGCAGGCATTGAGAACAGAGGCAGATCCAGATCCATTTCCAATGCTATTCCATACTTTTTCAGAGATGGTACCATCAAAAGCTGGATCCCAACCACTATTGATTAAGAAGAGAGGCATACTCAATACCATGATACTAATAGGTAGAATCATGTTCATCGGAGAACTTGATTTTATATTGTTCAGCGCTTCTCTTTGCAAAACTTCTTTGCTTCTTTGTTCAGTGAGTTCTTTCATAGCCCCAAACTCTTTGCCTGAAAAAGAAAGCCAAAAAACAAAGACTAAAGTCAGGATCGCGTAAAAATTGAAGGGTATAGCATAAAGCAAGGTTTTGAATGGGTCAACATTTTCATAAATCATCAGAAGTCCCATGATATATGCACCCCAAGCATTGAGAGGAAATAAAATACAAGAAGGGGCAGAACTGGAATCCGCGAGATATGCCAATTTTTCTCTGGGGATACGGTGCTTATCAAAAAGAGGTCGAAAAATTGTTCCTACTGTAAGTATAGAAATATTTGATTCTACGAAGATGAGAAAACCGGTAAGTACAGAGCTTGCCTGTATTTTACGTTTCAGGTTTTTTTGGTCCAATATTTTTCTTTGCATCCAATCAATGAAGCCGTTAATTCCTCCAACATACTTGATAAGCTGGATCATGGCACCGATTATTAACGTAAGAATTACCGTTCTTGTATTTCCTTTATTTTGGAATACGTCTACAAACGCTGCTATGGTAGATAAAAACCCTTCAAATACATTGCCTTTTTGAATAATAAGATATCCCACAAAAATCCCAATGCTAAGCGAAAAAATAACCTGCTTTGTCCGAATGGCCAGTCCTATTGCCAGAATAGGTGGAATCATAGACCAAAATCCTAAATCTGTCATTTATTTTTTTTAAAGGCTTTAAGGGAAGGATCAGGAGCGCTTTCTCCTGATTTATAGGGATAGGTGGTAAAAATTTTACCAATGGCATTTTCAATTACTTTTTGTACCCGCTTTTCTTTATGTTCCTGGTTTAAGTCGTAGCTACCCTGCCATACAAGTTTCATGTTTTGATCAAGTATCTCTAATAAAAGAACTGCCTCATGTATAGTACGCGAATTGACTCGGAAAATAGGAAAAACAAACGATTGCGTAGTAGTTGTCTCTACTCGACTGCTCGATGTTAGTTCATATCTTAAGATAAGATCGGGTGATACCGAGGATGGTTCGTAGTTTCTTTTTTTCATCTCAATGGAGATATTATGTTTAATCAAGTCATAGGCTATTGATGAATCTGTATCCAGGTTACCGTTATCAATTTTGGGATTTATCATTCTATACGTTTCAAAGCTCTTGTAATTAGCTTTTGAGTTAGTGTAGGATACAACTCGCTGGCCACAACTTAGCACCAGAAGGCTTACCACAGGGATCCATCTATACATTTAAAGCGAAATTATTTAATCTAGAAATAAATTTCATGATTCCCAAGCAAGTAAGATTTTTGCTCCACGGCATTGTATGAAGTTAATTCATACGTTAATACTTATACCTAATTAGGTATGTTATAAGCGCTATATGTTAAAGTTCATCGAAATAATTTATAGATTTCTTTTGTTGCATGTTATTTGATATTGCTAATTACAAAGTCTGCGGAGATGACAATGCGAAGTATCGCTAAAAGCTTATCAATCTTTATGTTGTTTCATGTTGAAGCTCAAGATGTATCCAAAATGGAAACTAACCTTGCCGGAGTATTCCAAGAAAAAACGCTATTTATTCAAAATCCCTACAATAGAAATACTAAAGAGTTTTGTGTGAAAGAGGTGATGATAAATGGAAAAAAGTTAATTACAAACTATAATTTAAGTGCACTGAAAGTAGACTTCGAAGGACTAGATTCTTATACACCGGTTAAAATTAAAATTATTCATAAGGATTCTCTGTGTAATCCAGTCATCATCAATCCTGAAGCTATCCTTTTTCATACTACTTTTAGGTTCAATGGGGTTTCTTTGACGGATTCCGCTTTTACATGGTATACAAAGGGAGAACGCGGAGTGGGAGAGTTTGAGGTAGAGCAGCTATATAATGGAAGATGGATAGATCAGGAGGCGGTGACTGCAAGTGGTAGATACGAAGGACAGCAGTATGTGCATTATCCAAAACTTGAAGAGGGTTCCAATAAATACCGAATTCGCTATAATTTTCCGCCAGGAAGTAGAATAGAATATTTATACTCTCAGGAAATTGAATATGAATTTTATCCAGGACCTGTAGAATTCAAACCTAAATTAGCCAACACCAGACTCTATTTATCTAGACCATCCCATTATGAAATATATGATAAAGGAGAAACCCTGGTTTTGAAAGGACAAGGGTCTGAGATCGACTTACAAATACTTAAAAGAGGAAAATATATTATATATTTTGATGGAAAAGATCCGGGCGTTTTCGTAAAAGAATAATCAATCATTTAGAATACTTGGATGCCGAAAAACTTGAAGAGAATAGTCAACACAAAGACAACGGCCAATACTACGGGAGCGAAATAAGAAATCGCAAAGTTCAAGTATTTCTGGATAAAAGAACCTTTGTAATGAGGTGAACCTTGAGATAATTCTTCATCTAAATTAAATTTTTTCCAGATATGAGCCGCAAAGAAAGCAATCAAACACCCTCCTAATGGCAGGATAGTATCATTGGCTAAGGCAGCAACAAAAGAAAGGAAATCAGTATCCTGACCACCATCTTTGTAGGTAATGAAGTTGGTACTAAAAAAATCAGAATATCCGTTTCCAATAAGTGAGGGAATACCAATTATAAAAATAAAGATAGCTACTAGCCAAACACTCTTATTCCTTCTCACCTTCCACTCATCAACCACAAAAGAAATTGGAACCTCCAAAAGAGACACCGTAGAGGTGAGAGCCGCAAAGCAAAGCAACACAAAAAATAAAGTGCCTGTCGCAACGCCTAATCCTCCTCCTATGCTACCAAAAATTTGTGGTAGAGTCACAAAAATAAGAGCAGGGCCTCTTCCTGCTCCATCCATTGATCCTTCGCTCATAAAACCAATCAAGGGAAAGATCATTAGACCTGCCAAAAAAGCAATTCCTACATCAGTTAATGTAATGAAGGCTGCGGAGGTAACAATGTTATCTTCTTTGTTTACGTAACTGCCATAAGTGATCAATGCGCCCATTCCAAGTGAAAGAGAAAAAAAGGCCTGTCCCATAGCATTGTAGACTACAGAAGCAGTGATTTTACTAAAGTCTGGAATAAGATAAAACTTGAGTCCATCTATGGCATTTGGTAGTGTCATTACATAGCAAATGATCAAAAGTATCATCACAATCAGAGTAGGCATGAGCAATCTTGCTGCCTTTTCAATACCTCCCGAAACCCCTCTGGATACCACATATGCGGTGGCTCCCATAAAAAGCAAACCAAATGCCCCTACCTTAAACACATTTGTTATGTACTCGCCAAACCGATCTGCAATCCCGAAATTACCAGATATCATTTCAAAAATGTAACCAAAAGCCCATCCTGCAATTACGTTATAAAAAGACAGAATCAATACACCACTAAAAATCCCAAGCTTTCCTACAAAATTCCATTTTTCGAAGCCCAATGCACCGAAAGCACCTACTGGGTTTTTCTGTGTTTTTCTTCCAATGGCGATTTCAGTAACCATTACAGGGTAGCAAAGGATGAAACAGAAAATCAGATAGATAACAACAAAAGCTGCACCACCACCCTGTCCTACCTCATATGGAAATCCCCATATATTACCGAGTCCAACTGCGGATCCGGCCGCTGCTAAAATAAATCCGAGTTTGCTAGAAAAGCTTCCTCTTGCTGCCATAAGTAATGTAATTTTTTCGTCTAGATTAAGTCATCAAATATAGCAAAAGGAGTGAACCGCAAAGGTTTTTTTACAATCGAGGACAGGGCATCCGTACATTGAAATTATAGTCGCTCTAGTGACTTGGATTCTAGCATTCAAAAAAACACTTTGTAAAATTCTCTTACGTCCCTTTGTACAGAGGAATATTGGCGTCTTTTTTTAAATGTTGGAATTTAACAAATAGATGCTTTACCCTCTAAGATAAATCTTCATTATCTATTTCAACCTCGTAAGGATAATTGAATAAATGATTCTTTTTTATCGCTTCAGCAACTCGATTTGGCACGTAGACTTCCCATCCCACTTTTGCATTTTGAATCATCTCCAAAATGTTGTCTGAGATGATATGAAGGTTTTCAATCTTAGCATCTGGGATGCTCAGAATTTTTTGATTCTCAATAAAATAATAAAACAAGCTCAAAAGATGACGATCGGGCATGAAATCATTTCCTTGTTTGACCTCTCCATTAGCATCAATTATCGGATAGACAAACAACTTTACATTGCTACCAAAAAGTCTTGCAAATGATTCTAAAATGCCTCCATTGAGGTTTTGATAATACTTTTCGTCAAAGATTTGAGCCAGGTTATTCATTCCGATGACTATTCCTAGTGTTTTATCCTTGATAAACTGAGATAGGTAGCCCGCCAGCTTGTAATGCTCTTGATAACTAGAGATCATTACATTTTGACCGAGTGAACATAGCAGGTCTACACGATCTAAATAATCCTGTTCATCAAGTTCACCTCCCAGGGTGAGGTCTTTCAAGGTAATTTCTACTACGGGTACAATATCACGAGCATCTCCAACTTCTTTTTTAAACGCCCTCATGCCGGTGATCATCATATCTACATTCACGTGCGTGACGGGACGAAAGCGACCTCGTAAGACAATCGCATTTTTTTTGTAGATAATATCTGATGGAAGGATAACATTTTTATCAGGGCCAAACATAGCCACTTTTGTAAGTCCTGTTTTAACGAGCTTCAAGGTCATTAGACGGTTATCTACATGAAGAAAATCAGGGCCAGATATTTCGAACATGTCAATCTCCAGGCGATCACTCCGAATATTATCCGAAAGGGTGTCTATGATTTCCTCAGGAGTGTTATACTGGTAACATGAATGAATAAGATTGACACCAACCATTCCTAACACTTGTTGTTGCCACTCGGCATCCCTATCTTTAAGTTTCACGTGTATGACACACTCATTTGACTCTGTGCCCGGTTGTTTTTGAAAGCGAATGCCCATCCAACCATGTCCCACATTACTCCGATTATAGTTAATTACCTCAACAGTATTAGCGTAAGCGAAGAAAGTACTCCATTTAGCTCGATTCGTCAAACGCTCATCCAATAACGAGTACTCCCTATTGAGCATGCGAAGTAGTTTTTCCTTGGAAACATACCTATCACATTTCCCATAAATGGCATCGCTGAAGGTCATATCATAAGCAGACATGGTCTTAGCTATAGTACCTGATGCAGCACCTGCCCTAAAAAAATAGGCCGCTACTTCCTGACCGCCTCCAATTTCTGCTACAGTGCCGTAAATTTCCCCGTCAAGATTGAGTTGAAGAGCCTTTTCTTTCGTAGTGAGTTTTTTCTTAAATTCTTCCATCAAATTATATGGACTTACTTTCTATAATCCCTTGTAAAACCCACCTTTTGGCCCAACTCTACGTCACTCAAAAATTTCAAAAGCCTCATTTAAGACCAGTAAACTACTTTTTTGAAATTCTGAAAGCCCCTATTTGAACTAAAAATCCAGTTTTGCAAAAGATTCTTCTATTAAATTTATTTCTATTATGTAGTAAAACGCAAATCATAAAACAAAAAAACCGACTGTGGTGTCGGTTTTTTATCTATCGTTTGAGGTGTCTTTAATTATACAAAGCGTAGGGAAATTTATTTTCTTCAATTATGACATCTGCAATAGCCTGTCTTAATTCTTTAGTGTTCACAGGATCCACTTTAGTAAATCTTTTCATTCCCATCAGCATCACTCTCAGCTCATCACCTTTTGCAAAGCAAGCTACTGCTTCATCGCCAGCATTTTTGATTTTAGTTACTGCTTCCCACAAATAAAGACGTGCCATGTCTATATATAATTTAGCCCCCAACTCTCCGAAAAGATTCAGCAATTTTTCAGACCTTAATAAAGTAGATTCTGCTGTATATAGTTCTATTACCATATCAGCAAGAAGCATTAATATCTCTTGTTCACGATCTAGTTTTGGCCCAAATTTCTCTGCTGCTCTACCGGCCGTCATCAAAATAGATTTTTTCAAGTTTTTGATAACTTCTTTTTCTCTAGCAAGCGGTGCAGAAAGATCAGAGGTATCAAAGGAAGGAATGCCCGTTAGCTCTTTGCTAACTGCCATGGCCGGACCTAACAAATCGATCTCATTTTTCATGGCTTTTTTAAATAGCATACCCACCAGAAGCATGCGATTGATTTCATTTGTACCTTCATAAATCCTGGCAATTCTTGAGTCGCGGTATGCCCTGGCCATTGGAGCATCTTCGGAGAATCCCATCCCACCGTATATCTGCACTCCTTCATCCACACAATAATCCAGCGTTTCTGAACCAAGAATTTTAATGATCGCACACTCAATAGCATACTGCTCTACGCCTTTCAGTTTAGCATCGGAAGAGTTCAAACCTTCCCCTTCAAGCTTGGCAATATTGTCCTCTATGTTTTGTCCAGCCCTGTAAGAAGCAGATTCAAGCGCATAGGTCTTTGCCACCATATTTGAAAGCTTCTGTTTTATTGCACCAAAGCTGGAGATGGGAACCCCGAATTGTTTTCTTTCATTTGCATACTGAGTGGATTGGGTTACTACCATTTTACAGCCATTGATTACCCCAGCTCCAAGTTTGATACGTCCAACATTTAAAACATTGACAGCGATTTTGAACCCGTTTTCTCTTTCGGAAAGCATATTTTCCGTAGGCACACGAAGATCATTAAAGAAGACCTGTCTTGTAGAGGAGCCTTTAATGCCAAGTTTCACCTCTTCATCATTCATGGTAATACCATCCCAAGCTCTTTCTGCAATGAAAGCTGTTAGTTTTTTGTCATCATCTATCTTAGCGAAAACAATAAGTAGGTCTGCAAAGCCTGCATTTGATATCCACATCTTCTGACCGTTGATAATGTAGTGTTTTCTATCTTCAGAAAGTACAGCTTTAGTTTTACCAGAATTAGCGTCTGATCCCGCATCAGGTTCAGTTAAACAGTAACACGCTTTCCATTCTCCGGAAGCAAGCTTAGGAAGGTATTTAGTTTTCTGTTCTTCATTACCATAATAAACTATTGGTAATGTGCCAATGCCTGTATGCGCACCATAGGCGGTGGAGAAACTGCCTGCTGATCCTAAGATGTCAGCCATTAACATTCCGGTGTTGAAGCTCATACCTAAACCGCCATACTCCTCTGGCACATTTACTCCTAAAAGTCCGAGTTTGCCAGCTTTAGTCATCAAGCCTGACATTACCCCTTCCTCCATTTTTTCTATCCGCTCAGTAATTGGATTGATTTCATGATCTATAAAATCCTGAGTGGCTGTTGCCATCATTCGCTGTTCTTCGGAAAACTCCTCAGGAATGAATACATCTTTAGCCTCTGACTCTTTTGTGAGAAACTCACCTCCTTTTAGTAAGGCTTTATCTAATACTGCTTCCATTTGATTTCTTTATCTATAAAAATTAAAATACGCTGCATGCATAACAAATATAAAAAAAATACGCTGCATGCATAATAAATTCATGAATATTAACCGTGAAATAGTTTTCCAAAAGCATTTGAATTAGAGAGTAATTACAGTTTATCCAGGTTTGTTGACAATTCGACGATTAATTTGCACTCATTAATGATTTCTTTAATAAAATTTAATCCTAAAAAAAGATGATATGAGAGTTGTAGCATTATTCTTACTACTATTTTTTTCACATTTATTAGCCGCCCAGAATGAGTCATGTCATTTAGTAATTAAGGTAAAAAACATCAAACGAGTAAAAGGAAAACTCAAATTGGGTGTGTATAATCACAATGAAGCTTTTTTGAAAGATGCGGTGATATGGGGAGATATTACGATAAGCGATACTACAGCTGAGTATGTTTTTGAAGGCCTTGATGAAGGTACTTATGCCGTATCTGTTTTTCAGGATGAAAATGACAATGGAGAACTTGATTCTAATTTCATGGGCATACCATCAGAGCCTTATGCTTTTTCTAATAATGCAAAAGGAAGATTTGGCCCACCAAGTTTTGAAGATTGCAAGTTTGAGGTTTCTAGGAAGCGGGAAGAAATCGTGATCTCTTTTTGAGCAAAAAAGAGAAATATCATTTAGTAAGCGCTGTTTGTCTTTTTCTTTTTGGAGGGTTATTAAATATTTTTGTTTTTTGTTCAGAATGCCTTGAATCATCCTATCTCTTTTCACAGAGTTTTAATTTAAGTTTTTCCTATCATGGTTTATCCTGGGTGACTTACTGGAAAGGAAGTGAATTTTTGGTGGAACTATGGAATAAACGAGTATCCTGGGTAAAAACTCCTATCAAAAGATTCATTGTTAGTGTTCTCTCCATTGTATTTTTCGTTTTTGCATCGGTTTGGGCCCTTGATCTTTTTTTTGATCTTCTTTTTTCAAATAAAAATCTGTCTCAGGCTTTACAAGCATCAGATGCACCATTCTGGGATGTACTTTTAATCACTATGATAATTAATGTTTTCATGCATGGAAGAGGGTTTCTTATTGAATGGAGGCAAGCTTCCATAGATATTGAGAGGCTTAAGACCGAACAAGTTTTTACTCAATTTCAGAGTTTAAAAAATCAGGTTAATCCGCATTTTTTGTTCAATTCTTTGAATGCCTTAAGCGCTTTAGTGTATGAAGATCAGGACAAGGCTGTAGAGTTCATTCGGAAATTGTCTCGGGTTTATCGCTATGTATTAGACAAGAAGGAAGAAGAGGTAGTTCCGATAAAAGATGAAGTTAATTTTTTAAAGAACTTTGTTTTTTTACAAAAAATCAGGTTTGGGGATAATCTTAAGTTCGAACTTTCTGAAAACATGAGTAAGGGTAGTATACCTCCACTTGCACTTCAGTTGCTAGTAGAAAACGCAATAAAACACAATGTGATTAGTGATGATCATACATTAACAATCAAAGTAGAATTGCAAGAAGAGTATTGCATTATTACCAATAATATCAAGGAGAAATTGACGAAAGACAGTACCGAAATTGGATTAAACAATTTAAAAGAACGCTATAAATACCTTTCCAACAAGGAAGTCATACTTTTCAATGATGGCAAAAAATTTGAGGTGAAAATACCCATTTTAAAATTTAAAAATGAAATATATAATCATTGAAGACGAGCTACTTGCCGCTAAGCGACTCAGGGAATTAGTCGATTCCATTAGAACTGATTATGAGTTTGTTGCAAAATTTGATTCCATAGAATCCGCTACCATCTCGCTACCTGCATTAAAATATGATCTATTGTTCATGGATATTCAGCTTGCCGACGGAAACTCCTTTGACATATTTGATCAAATCTCTTTATCAGCGCCAATCATTTTCACAACAGCATACGATAAATATGCATTAAAAGCATTCAAGCAAAATAGTATTGATTACTTACTAAAGCCGATTCATCCCGTAGAACTAAAAAATGCGATAAGAAAATTTGAAAGAGGATATAATGATCAAAATATTGGAGCTTTTCAGAACCTGAATAGCCTGGTTAAGTCTTTAAATCCTAACGGCAAAGAACGCTTTGTTGTAAAGGTTGGTGATTATCTAAAAACCGTAGAGACCAAGGATATTCAATTGATATATAGCCAAGATAAAGGTACTTACTTATTGTCCTCTTCAGGGAAAAGGTTTTTGGTGGATTACTCTCTGGATCGGATTGAAGAACTACTAAACAAAAATGCTTTTTTTAGAGTATCACGAAAGTTTATCGTGAACCTAACCTACATTAAAAATATAATTGCATTTACGAATTCAAGACTAGAGATTATGATGGATCACTTTGACGAAGAACAGATTATAGTAGCTAGAGAGCGGGTAAATGATTTCAAAAATTGGCTAGATAAATAGATAACAACAACCTTATTTATAATTATTACAAATATCAAAAGTTTGTGATGTATTTTTGATAATTATAAATCAGCTATTATGTCCACTTCATCCTTAAATCGAAAAGTTATTCGTTTCAAGAATAGTCTACATGATGAATTCAATAAAACGCTTAACCGTAGAGTAAACGAGTACATCAAGAAGAGCAAAGTAGGTCGTTACGCGAATGCGGAAATGGTCTTTAAAACGCTTTTTATGTTCGTTCTTTATTTTACTCCTTACTTCATGTTTCTTTTTGGAGTTGTTGAGAGTGCTTGGCTATTTTATTTAATGGCTTTTTTGATGGGATTAGGCAAAGCTGGTATTGGTTTATCCGTAATGCACGACGCAAATCATGGTGCTTATTCTAGTAAAAAATGGGTTAACACCCTAATAGGCTACTCTCTAAATCTCTTGGGAGGAAACGCCACTAACTGGAAGATACAACATAACGTAAAACATCATACGTACACCAACGTAGCAGGAATGGATGAAGATATTTCCCCAAAAGGAGGAATATTAAGATTCAATCCTTACTCAGAAATTAAAAAATACCATAAATGGCAATTTATTTATGCTTGGTTACTTTACGGGCTCATGACAATGAGCTGGATTATAGTAAAAGACATTGTTCAGCTCGCAGAATATACTAAAAATGGTTTATTGAAAAAGCAGACTAAAAGCATTGCAAGAGCTTGGGTGTGGTTGGTTGTTTCTAAAATTTTCTATTATTCTTATATGTTGGCTTTGCCTCTGTTCTTTACCTCACTGCCCTGGTATCATATTGTGCTAGGTTTTCTGATGATGCATTATGTTGCAGGTTTTACCTTAGGAATCATATTCCAACCTGCCCATGTTATGGAAGAAAATACATTTGAAGATTCAAGTAAGTCTGATATTGTAGAGGAAAATTGGGCGGTGCATCAATTGAAAACCACTTGTAATTTTGCTCAAAAAAATAAGTTACTTTCCTGGTATGTTGGAGGATTGAATTATCAGATAGAACACCATTTGTTTCCTAATGTTTGTCATGTTCATTATCGTAAAATCGCAAAAATTGTAAGGCAGACAGCAGAAGAATTTAATATTCCGTACAAAGCCTATCCAACCTTCAGATCGGCTTTGATTTCACATGGACGAATGCTCTACGCTCTGGGAAGACCTTCTTAATCTACAATTGCATAACCTAACCATTAAATCTGAAATAGCTATCAATGTGCTATTTATAGCTATTCATGTGATTTCGTTTTTCTAAGGCGATACAATGTTTTTGTTCCTCTGGATTAAATAATTTTATGGATGAAACGATACTTCTCAATAGTTAACCCTCAGTTAACCCGCATTATTCACCACAAATAATGGCTAGTTGATTCAAGTAATTGATTTATAGTAGTTGAATAGAATCCTTTGAAAACCTTGCCTTTTGGCCCAACTCTTCGTTACTCAAAATTTCAAAAGCCTCATTCACGACCAATAAACTACGTTTTTGAAATTATGAAAGCCTTTGATTTGAGCCAAAAATCCAGTTTTGCAAAAGATTCTATATTCATACTGAATGATTTTTGATTCCTCAGATTTGGGGAACGATTTTGGCAATCCCATTCGAAATCAATTATCTCTTATTCAACGTGTTACTTTATCTCAATGAATAACACCCGAATTTTTCGGGTTAAACCAAAATTCGGGTGAGATCTTGGCGATTCAATTCATAGGTTTTGTATGGCCACACATACAAGTCAGTTCCTATTCGTTACTTTAGCCAAAGTTTGTGCAACATATCAAAATGAAAAAAACTATTTTGCTGATTAGTGTTGTGTTTATTTTCACTGGCTGTTACGAACAACTGTCTATGGAAGGTTTCGATAAAGAAAAATGGATAACTTATCGCCACGGTTGTAGTCAATACCGCCTTGAAATAGCACAACACATCATCGATAACCAAAAAGTGCTTCTCGAAGGCACACAAAATGAAATAGAAAGTTTATTAGGCAAAGCAAAAGAGCATGAGCTTTATGAAAGAAACCAGAAGTATTTTCACTATCGATTGACACCTCCTGACAGTTGTGGAGAGTTTGAAACCCACACCTTTCTGTCTATTCGTTTTAATGCAATGGGTCGTGCTAATATGGTCCAGATCATGCTGAGAGATCCTAGTACGTAATTAAGCTATGGAATGGTGAACCATAAGATTTTAAAAAACTTTCCCCTTGCAGAAATGATAACTCTACCAAAAAAGAAAAACCGGCTATTTCTGCCCCACTCCTCTTGATTAGTTCCGCTGCGGCTTTCGCTGTACCTCCGGTGGCAAGCAAATCATCATGTACAAGTACATTCATTCCTTGGTCTAATCCATCTCTATGGATCTCTATCTCTGCGCTTCCATATTCCAGGTCATATTTATGTGAGTAGGTTTTAAAAGGGAGCTTACCCTTTTTTCTAATGGGTACGAACGGGAGCTTCATACGCTGTGCTATTGCGTTTCCCCAGATAAAACCTCTTGACTCAATCCCTACGATAGCATCCACTTTGTACTTGGACCAGTATCTGACAAAAGCATCAGTAATTTCTAAACTTAATGAGACATCCTTGAGTAAAGGAGTAATATCTTTGTATATGACTCCTGATTTAGGGAAATTAGGAACGTCTCTTATTTGGGTTTTGATTTTTTCTTCAAGATTCATAGGATAGTTAGGCATAGTATTTGACAAATCGAAGGTAAATTCAAAATATGATACATATGAAAAAAATCTGCCTCGTTTTATTTGTTACCTTCTTGGGGGGTTGTTTTGTTTATGGGCAAAAACGCTCTAAAATTGAAAAGGTATTTCACTCAAAACAGAAATGGACCGTACTTGAGGTAAAAAGTAAAACCCCTTATTTTGAAATCGGAGAAAACTTCACTATTAGAATTGATGGAAAATTTTATCATGATAGGAATAATTACGCTAAGCTCGGCGGTGATTGGACTTTGAACGATAAAGACTTAATTCTGACTTATGACTCATTTACCGAAGAACGCAGAAGAATTCCTTATATCTATAAAGTCAAAAAATGGAAAAATAACGGACTCGTACTGAGGTACCGAAATAGATTCAACAAAAAAGAAAGGGTATATTTAAAATAACAAAAAGCTTTGATCTAATTAATACTATGGTTGAGCAAATAAAGGAGTTCTTTGAAAAATCGTCTTTTGGCCCAACTCTTTGTTACTCAAAATTTCAAAAGCCTTATTTATGAACATTAAACTACGTTTTTGAAACTCTAAAAAGCTTTGATTTGAACCAAAAATCCAGTTTTGCAAAGGATTCTAAGGGTTATTTATTCAAATCGGAGTGATTCTATTGGATCCAGCTTTGAAGCTTTTCTGGCTGGCAAATAACCAGAAATAAGTCCTACCCCAATCCCGACGGTTACCCCTACAAGAATCCATAGCCAAGGTATGATGAAATCTGAATCGAAGAGTAAGGTGGAGGTAAGGTTGCCAATTATTATTCCTAGTATTATTCCACCGATTCCTCCCATTTGGCAGATTACGACCGCTTCTATTAGAAACTGCTGACGAATCTTAAGTGGAGTAGCTCCTAATGCTTTTCGAACACCAATCTCTCGGGTACGCTCTGTTACGGAGACCAACATAATATTCATCAATCCAATAGAAGCACCTAGAAGTGTCAGGAAACCAATTACGAAACCACCAATTTTAAGATTTCCGGTGATTTCTCCTATCTTTTGAGCTAAGGACTTACTTGCTTTAAGTTCAAAAGAATCTTCTTCACCCGGCCTATCTTGTCGGATGGCGCGCATCAGACCTCTCGCAATAGCCATCGTGTTTTCCATCTGATTCGCATCGGGTACTGATACGGCTATTTCATATCCAAAATTTCTTTCAGGGGCAATAATTCTTGCTGTTTGGATTGGGATGATAACCGTTCGGTCAATGTTTGAATTTCCGCTCGCACCACCTTGCTCGGCGATAGTACCCACAATCCTAAATTTGGAACCGAATAAACCTATTTTCTTTCCTATTGGATTGATATTATCAAAAAGTTCATCTAGTATATCATTTCCAACCAGAGCAACATAATTTCCATTTACACTTTCGTTAGCGGAAAAAGATCTACCATTGTTAATATCGTATCCATCAACGATCAAATAGTTTTCGTCTCCTCCTCTTACAATAAGGTTAGGGTTGGTAACTTTTGAGTCAAATTTTCCTTCTGCATTCTTTGTGATTACAGTGTATAGTGAGACAGTGCCCGGACCTTCATATTTTTCTTTGAACTGAGACAACTGATTGTAAGTAAGTTGGGGATAGCTCTTTTGTTTCTTACCATCTGAGGAACCTTTGTCCTGAGACTTGTCTTCAATATCAAAAGTATTTGCACCTAAACTGGAAAAGCTTTTATCAATAGAGTTTTGGATACCATCTACGGCTGTAAGAATTCCAACCAAAGAAGTAATACCAATAGATATTAAAAGCGTGGTTAGAATCGTTCTTAGTTTATTTGCTTTGATTGACTGAATGCCCTCTTTTATGTTCTCTCCAAGGTTCATCGGATGGCTTTTTAAAATTACAAAGTTTTGTTTAACGTTACATCTTCAAAAGTGATGCATATGAGGGAAATATTGTTACTTATTTTATTAAATCTTGTCGTGTCAAGTAGAGCTGCTTATATCCTTATACCTATGGATGAAGGGCAATCAAATCACCTAAAAGCCTATGGTATCGCCTATTGGATACTTACAAATGATGTAAGCCTGGATTGGATGCTTAACTATAGAGGTGGAAGCTTTATGGTAAAACACCTACAGGTTTTTGAAAATGAATGTGTGATAAGAGGGGTTTCTTATCAAGTCATTTCTGATGCTGAAGCCAATGAACTATTAAATCATATTGCGAGCCCTTCTAGCAACATGGACGTTATGAAACTGGAGAAATACCCGGAGATCGCGGTCTACTCACCTAAAAGCAAGCAGCCGTGGGACGATGCGGTCACCCTGGTATTGACCTACGCAGAAATCCCTTATGACGTCATTTTTGATGATGAAATTATGAATGATAAACTTCCAAAATATGATTGGTTACATCTGCATCATGAGGACTTCACCGGACAATATGGAAAGTTTTACAGAGCTTATCATCACTTCCCATGGTATCAGCAGCAGCAAAGGGAATATGAACAATCGGCAAAAAAACATGGATTCAATAAGGTATCTCATCTAAAGTTGGCCACGGTAAAAAAAATTAAATCTTATGTGGCTAGTGGGGGGTTCCTTTTTGCCATGTGCTCTGCGACAGACACTTACGATATTGCTTTAGCCGCGGAAGGAATTGATATCGTAGAAAGTATGTACGATGGAGACCCTGCAGACCCAAGAGCACAATCTAAACTTGATTTTTCTAAAACAATCGCATTTGAAAATTTTAGCATTGAAAGAGATCCTATGCGTTACGAATATTCTAATATTGACAATCAAGCTAATGAACGAGGTTTAATTGAAAATAATGATTATTTCACTTTATTTGAGTTTTCAGCTAAGTGGGACCCTATACCAACCATGCTTACGCAAAACCATCAGCAAATCATACATGGATTTATGGGGCAAACCACGGGCTTTAAGAATCAACTTGTAAAAGGAGACGTGATTATCATGGGGCAAACCTCCAGCATTGCTGAGGCGAAGTACATTCATGGAGTTCTTGGCAGAGGATTCTGGACATTTTATGGAGGCCATGACCCTGAAGACTATCAGCACTTTGTAAACGAGCCTCCTACTGATCTTAACTTGCACCCGAATTCCCCGGGCTATCGTTTGATATTAAACAATATTCTTTTCCCCGCGGCTAAAAAGAAGAAACAAAAGACGTAAGAGTGAGAAATTTTCAAT
Source organism: Bacteroidota bacterium (assembly GCA_039026865.1). Lineage (GTDB taxonomy): Bacteria > Bacteroidota > Bacteroidia > Cytophagales > Cyclobacteriaceae > Ekhidna. Next base: position 19,314 of record JBCCLN010000014.1, read on the forward strand.
ATTTTCAATTAAAAGAATTATATTTTCAATATTTTCAGGCTTTAGAATAACTATTTATATCAATTTTGGCCATGCATTAAAAATTTAATAAGCAAATGTGTGGAATAGTTGGATTGTTTGAAATTAATGGTGAATCATCGAGCTTAAGATCTCAAGTATTAGAACAAGCAGGAAAAATACGACATAGGGGACCAGACTGGTCCGGAATATACGTCGGAAAGCATGCGATAATAGCTCATGAAAGACTGGCCATCGTAGATCCGCAATCCGGAAGACAACCGCTTTTTTCACCAGACTACAAAAAGGTTTTAGCTGTAAATGGAGAAATCTATAATCATAAAGAGCTAAGAAAAGAGCTTAGTAAAGATTACTTATTTAAAACCGAATCAGACTGCGAAATTATCTTAGCACTGTATGAAGAATACGGTTTGGAATTCATAAATAAACTTAATGGAATTTTTGGATTTGTTTTGTATGACGAAACGAACAATTCTTACCTTGTAGCCAGAGACCATATGGGAATTATTCCGTTGTATATGGGGTGGGACATTAAAGGACAATTTTACATTTCTTCAGAGCTAAAATCCCTTGAAGGTTATTGCAAAAAAATCATGGAATTCCCTCCAGGACATTATCTGGCTAGTGATATGGAGAATCCAGAAAAGTGGTATAATCCGGAGTGGCACGCATACGACTATGTTACGAACACACCTAATTCTGCGATAGAAGATCTTAGAGAAAGCTTTGAAAATGCGGTGCATAGGCAACTAATGACTGATGTTCCTTATGGGGTGCTTCTTTCTGGCGGGTTAGATTCTTCTATTGTTTCTGCGTTGGCAAAAAAATATGCCTCTAGGCGAGTTGAATCAGATGATGAAGAAGGTGCTTGGTGGCCATCATTACACTCTTTTGCCATAGGGCTAAAGGGATCACCAGATTTAGTTGCCGCAAAAAAAGTGGCTGATCATATAGGAACCATACATCACGAAGTAAATTTCACGATCCAAGAAGGACTTGATGCACTCTATGATGTGATCTATCACTTAGAAACGTACGATGTTACCACCATACGAGCTTCTACCCCCATGTATTTACTTGCACGTGTGATTAAATCAATGGGTATAAAAATGGTGCTTTCGGGTGAGGGATCTGATGAAATCTTTGGAGGATACCTTTATTTTCATAAAGCACCCAACGATAAAGAGTTTCATGAGGAGACCATACGTAAGCTTTACAAATTACATCAGTACGATTGCTTAAGAGCAAACAAATCATTAGCTGCCTGGGGCGTAGAGGGACGAGTTCCTTTTCTGGATAAGGAATTTCTTGACGTTGCCATGAGTATACACCCGAAAGAAAAAATGATTACAAAAGAACGCATGGAAAAATGGGTATTAAGAAAAGCATTCGAAGATATTCTTCCTTCTGAAATAGCCTGGAGGCAGAAAGAACAGTTTTCCGATGGAGTAGGCTACAGCTGGATAGATGCACTTAAAGACTATGCTTCTGTAGCTATAAGTGATAAACAATTTGATGCTGCAAAGTTTAGATTTCCTGTCAATACACCACAAAGCAAAGAAGAATATTTCTACAGAAGTATTTTTCACCAACATTTTGAATCCGAAACAGCGGCTAAATGTGTCCCATCTCTTAAATCAGTGGCCTGCAGTACTCCTGAGGCTTTGTTGTGGGATGAATCATTTCAAAATGCTGTAGACCCTTCTGGAAGGTCGGTAGCCAATGTTCATTATTCTGCGTATGAAAACAGCCATAGCCATGCCTAAACACTAGGTTTAGTATCTCTAAGAAAAGACGAAAAATACGCTTACTGACGCCTGCAGCTTATTTTAGGGAAAGAATGAATCGACTCTATTTTGTACTTTGGAATCTATTTTTCAATTTTTAGAAATTCATCTGAATCGAAAGTGAACTAGTGAATTATTGCTTTATTATTAAAGTCTCTCAAAGAGATTTAATAACTATTTGCACATCGAAATCTCACAAAACTACGTTCTATGAGCTAAAAACATCGTTTTCTTTCAGAAGATCCTGTTTTCTTAGAGACACTAATTACTAGTGCATTCTATCCGCACGCGTCTGTAGTTTTTTCATAATCTCGGCTTCTAGTTTCAGAAATTCTCTCCAGCGAACTTCCACTTTTTGAGGATGAACATATTCTTTAGCCAAATCAATAAAATTGTGATAGTGTCCTGCTTCGGAAATCATTAAATCATAATAAAACTTTTGTAACTCTTTATCACTTATATTTTTCCAAAGTAGCTTAAATCGTTCGCAACTTCGAGCTTCTATCAGAGCGTTTTTCAATAGCTTTTCAAGAAGTTGCTCTTCTCTGCTACCCCCTTTTTTGAGTATGGAAGCTAACCTAGCAACGTATTCGTCTTTACGTTGTTTGCCTAGTCCATATCCTCTACTATTTAGATGCTTGATAACCATTTCAAAGTGACCCCACTCTTCGGCAACCACTGGCGTAAGTACTTTTACCAGTTTTTCTTTTTCTGGAAATTGGACGATAAGCGAGATACATGAACTTGCTGCCTTTTGTTCACAATAAGCATGATCTACAAGAATATCTTTAATGTTTTTCTCTGCGATATTGGCCCAACGAGGATCCGTTGGCAATTCAAGTCCCAATGTTGTCTTATTATTCTTCATTTAATCAAAAAATCTCCATTTGACATTTAAATCCAATGATCTCGGCTGACCGGGATAAAAAGGTGAAGCAAAATATCCTCCATCCGTTGGTTGATCAACGTGGGTCCATTTCAAAGAAAAAAAGAAATTATCTAAGCGCATATTTATGAAAAAATCCGCTTTGAAGTATCCTTCAATTTCATATTCATCTTGTAAATAGAATTGTTGTATCTCCGGAGCAAAGTTATTGGCAAAATAAGCCGAACGCGTATGCATGTCTAAGCCCACCTCAAAAGGAACCAAATCACTAAACCAATTCCCACGCCAGAAAACTCTTCCGTTATAGAACAACTTTGGTATTCTCACCAATGATGCCCCCTCCCCTGCAACATTCGTAAAATAGACTTCATTTTCAAGATGCCATCCCTCCTCTTTTTGATTCAAAAATCTAAAATTGGCCTTTCCACCTAGTCTGCTGATAAGAAATGTACCTTCACTCTGTCTTGCTTGTCTTTCCTGATCAAAATACAAATAATTTTGATATGAAGTAAGATGTAGGGTTGGCCGGAGTTCTAAAAAACTATAAATAAATCGTATACTTCCTTCCAGTTGGTTGGTGAAAACAGGACTGAATGAATTATTCCATTCATGGTGGTTTCCAAAATATCGTTGATAGATAAAGGGTACGGCATATTTACTGGTTTGATACGAGGCATTTATAAAATTACTTGAAAGATTGCCTCCAATAGTATACTCACCACCTCTGAGATATTCAGCATTTCCAACGATTGAAAATTTATCCTTCCACTTAAACCGGGCATAACCTCCAATATATTGCTCTAACTTGTCTGCTCGGGGATCTAGATAATTGTAAGAAAAATCCACCCATCTGAACCTTAAGTAGGTTCTATAAAAAATAGAAGAAATCTCCCCTTTAATTCCTGCCTCATTACTTAGTGAGATAAAATTAGTACGCTGGTAGGTAGAGTCTTCATCAATTAGGAAATTGGAGTAAAAGTCACCATACGGATCATAATCTCCAATCGCATCATCAGCGAAGTCTTTATAAGTATTTTCTTCTGACCGTCTGTCGAGTAGGTGATATAATTGAAATTGGTCTGCTATCTGATAATCGTGATATAAATGGATTCTTCGTTCTTTAAAATTCGTAGTGGCATCTTCAAGTCTAAGGAGCGCATTTTCAAATTCGAAAAGCTCGGACCTAAGTCTATTTTCAGTTAAGTAGCGGACCCCTCCTAACTCTACCGTATTATGATTTAACTGAGAATAATGAAACATAATCTGATAAGGAATTTTTTGATTTTTATAATGGGTGCTTCCTACAAATGATGAGCTTTGCACTTGCCTGTCGCCCTCTCCATTAACCGCTAACTGCTTATCAACTGTTAGGCGTTTGTAATCAAATCCTACATTCCAATTTGGATTTACATTCCTTGAAAAAGCAACATCTACAATATTGCGATTACCGCCACCGAGCATTGCAAAGAGATCGAAGAAGGGAGATTTGGTGTCATAATATTTAACTTCATTGGGTTGAGTGGCGAATCGATAATAAGAATTGTAGCCGGATGTCCTTCCATAGGTTTTTGATGGTGTATGAAAAACAGGAAATAAAGCTGTGCCAATTACACCTAAATCTTGAAGCTCTCGGTTGGATTTATCCACTAATGATTGTCTTTCCATTAAATAGAGAGAGGTATCAACCACCTGGTAATCACCTAGATTATTAAGAACAACTTCCTCTGTCAAATATTTTGTGGTTTTAGGACCATAGACTTGCTTGGTTGAATCGTCTACAATTTGACAGAAAAGAGAAAAATTAGTGCCAACTGCAAAAAACCAAAATAATAATCTCACATGTAAACTTACTAATCGCATTTATGTAAATCCTGGATTTCGTCAATAGTTGCAAAAAGTATTCCTATATTTTCATCAATAGAAGTGGCTATCAAAACAATCTAATGAAATTATGCAAATAAAACAGATCGTGGACTATCTCGAATCCTGGGCCCATCCCACTTTACAAGAGTCCTATGACAATTCAGGAATGATAATCGGAGATAAGAACAAGAGCTGCAAATCTGCCTTAATCACACTTGATGTAACAGAAGAAGTAATTGATGAAACAATTGCAATAGGATCTAATTTAATCATTGCCCATCACCCATTGATTTTTAGAGGATTAAAAAAAATTGGAAATCACCACTGGGTTGATAAATGCATTCGAAAAGCTATAAAGCACGACATTAACATTTATGCTATACATACGAATCTGGACAATATCCTCACAGGTGTGAACAAAAAAATTGCGGAAAAAATAGGTTTGACAAAGCAGCGAATTCTGCAACCGAAACAGTCCACATTAGTGAAGTTAACGGTTTATGTTCCAAAAGATCATCTTGAAGAAGTATCTGCTGCGCTTTTTGAAGCAGGAGCAGGAGATATTGGTAATTATGACGAATGTAGTTTTCAATCAGAAGGAAAAGGAACTTTCCGCGGAAATGATGCAAGCAATCCTTCAATAGGCACACCAGGGATAAGAGAAATAGTCCCAGAAAAACGTATTGAAGTCTTGGTCAAAAAGCATAAGCTTTCTCAAGCCCTCATTGCAATGAAAAACGCTCATCCTTACGAAGAAGTAGCATATTTTGTCAATGATCTCGTCAATGAAAATCAAGAAATTGGCGCAGGTGTAATAGGTAAGTTAAAAGATGAAATGAGGACTAAAACCTTTCTTAGTCATCTAAAATCAAGTATGAATCTCCGTGTAATCCGGCATACCAAATTGACAAAAAATTTAATCTCAAAGGTAGCTATTTGCGGAGGTTCAGGCTCTTTTTTACTGAATGCTGCTCTTAGGGAAGAAGCAGATATTTTTATTTCTTCCGACTTTAAATATCATGAGTTTTTCGAGGCAAACAATCAAATAATTATTGCTGATATCGGTCACTACGAAAGCGAAGTATTTACCAAAGAATTGCTCCTGGATGGATTAAGTAAAACTTTTGCTAAATTGGCGTTTCGTTTGTCAAAAATAGACACAAATCCTATCAAATACTTATAAAACTGAATGGAAAACACAGTAGCTAAAAAGCTAGAGGCTTTAGAAAAACTACAAGCAATTGATTCAAAAATTGATGAAGTAAAGAAGGTTAGAGGCGCACTGCCAGAAGAGGTTCAAGATCTTGAAGATGAAATAGCTGGTTATCAAACACGACTAGATAAGCAAGCGGATGAAAGAAAAGCACTTGAAGAAAGTATAGAAGCAAGTAGATCCTCTATTAAAGATGCAGAAAAGCTAATTAAAAAGTATGAAGAGCAACAAATGAACGTCCGCAATAATCGTGAATATGACGCAATCACGAAAGAGGTAGAGCTACAACAATTAGAAATCCAAATTCTTGAAAAACGCATCAAAGAGTCATACGCAAAAATAGATGCAAAAAAAGACGAATCAGAAGAAACAAAGAATACACTTAACGAAAGAGATAAAGACCTTAGGGAAAAGAAGAAGGAGCTTGATTCCATCGTCAAGGAATCAGAAGAAGATGAGCAAAAAATGGATAAAGAGCGTACAAAAGCCTCTAAAAGTGTGGATGAAAGAATACTAAAGTCTTATGAGAAAGTAAGAAAAAACATGAGAAATGGCTTAGCAGTAGTTCCTGTCAAAAGGGGCGCCTGCGGTGGATGTTTCAATGTAGTACCTCCTCAAAAACAAGCAGAGATTAGGGAAAAGAAAAAAATTATTGTTTGCGAACATTGTGGGAGAATTCTTTCAGATGTGGAAGACGTAATCGAAGATGAGGTCAAACCAAAAAGAAGAACAATAAGAAAGAAAGTTGCTTCCAGAAAATAATTAGAGAATTATCTAATTGTTTTTACAAACAATATAATTATTGTCACTGAATCCATTTAGAAAGATGATGAAAAAACAACATGACTTTTCCCGTTCACTTTTTTAATCCAAAAGTCAGATGAATTTTTGAAATTATACATCTACCCAAGCATGTAGAGTCGGTTTGATTAACCCTAAAATTTGGGTGTTATTCATTGAGATGAGGTAACACACTGAATATAAGGTAGCTGAATATAAGGTAATTGATTTCGAATAAGAGGACTGCATCGTTCCCCAAATTTGAGGCATCAAAAACCATTAAATCATTCAGTATGAATATTAGAAGCTTTTGCAAAATTGGATTTTTGGTTCAAATTGAAGCTTTCAGAATTTCAAAAACATAGTTTACTGGTCGTAAATGAGGCTTTTGAAATTTTGAGTAACAAAGAGTTGGGCCAAAAGGCAAGGTTTTCAAAGGATTCTGTTCGGGAATTTTTATTTTACTCCTTTTTCTGGATTTTTACCAGTAAATCGTCTGAAATAGTTTTTTATTTCTTCTATCTCTTTCTCCATATTGCCTTTTGTGTAGTAAGGTTTATCTACAAAAACAGTCTTTGTGACATAATCAAAACCAATTTTTACTATTGGCACACTTGCCTGATTTGCAATTCGATAGAATCCTGTTTTCCAAGTTGGTGAATAACTTCGTGTTCCCTCCGGGGTGATAGTCATAATAAATTCGTCCTTAGAATTAAATAATTGAACTACCTGGTCTACTAATTTTGTCTTTTTAGATCGATCTACTGGGACTCCACCTATAAATTTTAAAAACCATCCTATAATAGGAATTCTAAAAAGCGATTTCTTTGCCAAAAAATTAGGTTTGAAACCTAGCACATTTCTTGCCCCCCAGCCAACAAAAAAATCCCAATTACTAGTATGTGGGGCAATGATGATTACATACTTCAGAAGATTAGGCTTCTCTCCTTGAATCTTCCATCCGAAGGACTTATAAAAACCACCAAGAATTTTAGACACAAAAGATTTTCTCTCACTCATCTCTCGGAGCTTTCATTACTTTTTTGCTTTGATGCATTATTGCGATTTTTAATCAAGCGATCGTGTTTTCATAAATGTTATCCGTAGCTACCCATAGAAGCAAACTTCTCTACACGATCGTTAATTCTTTTTTGCGGCTTCATCGCAGATAGTTCTTTTATATTCTCCAAAATTACTTTTTTCAATTCAGCGGAAGCCATATTCAAATCACGGTGGGCCCCCCCAAGAGGTTCTCTAATGATCCCATCTATCAACTTATATTGTAACATATCCTTTGCAGTGAGTTTCAAGGCTTCAGCGGCTTGTTCTTTGTAGTCCCAACTTCTCCAAAGGATGGATGAACAAGATTCTGGTGAAATGACTGAATACCAGGTGTTTTCCATCATTAAAATGCGGTCTCCCACAGCAATTCCTAAAGCACCCCCGGAAGCGCCTTCTCCTATTACAATGCAAATTACAGGAACTTTAAGCACCGTCATCTCTTTTAAGTTTCTGGCAATAGCCTCCCCTTGTCCTCTTCTTTCTGCATCTAGCCCAGGGTAGGCTCCAGGCGTATCTATGAGTGTTACAATAGGTTGGTTGAACTTTTCAGCAATTTTCATAAGCCTCAAAGCTTTTCTATACCCTTCCGGATTGGCCATACCAAAATTTCTCATTTGACGCTGCTTTGTAGACCTTCCTTTTTGCTGACCAATAAACATAATCGTATGTTCATCTAGTGTTCCAAGACCTCCAACCATTGCCTTATCATCAGCTACTGTTCTATCTCCGTGAAGTTCAATAAAATCCTCGGTAATTTCATAGATGTAATCTAATGTATAAGGCCTATCAGGATGCCTTGAAAGTTGAACTCTCTGCCACCTGGTGAGGTTTGAGAAAATTTCTGTTTTAAGCTTGATAATTTTACTCTCCAGTTGTGCTACAGCTTCTGAAACGTTTAGGTTGCTCGTTTTTGCAAGATCTTTCATATCAGCGAGTTTTGATTCCAACTCTGCGATAGGTTTTTCAAAATCTAAGTACATAAGGGTTAAAATTTATCCAACAAACTTACCATGAATGAAGCAAAGAGCTACACAAAGTTTCGTAGCAATAAATATCAGAATGGCATTGCCTACATGCTGTCAAACGCGTAATTTTGCTTTCGCAAAAAAAAGGTCCGGTAGTTCAGTTGGTTAGAATGCCTGCCTGTCACGCAGGAGGTCGCGAGTTCGAGTCTCGTCCGGACCGCTCTAAAAGTCAAGCACTTGCGAGAAACTATAAGTGTTTTTTTATGATTGAAGAATAAGTTTCAAGCGTATCGATTGAAAATCACTAGTCAAAATCACTCAATAAGTCCCCTGCTGCCTGGTCCATTTTCTTGTTTCCAAAGTAGGGCAAGTACTCTTGAGTCTGCTTTTCGGTCTGGTGACCAAGACTTTGTTCTGCGATACCAGCAGACTCAGTATGCTCCCAAAGCATTGTCGCATAGGTTATGTCTCGCTAAGTAAATGGAGAACTTAGGGACGGATAAATTCTCCGCTATCCAATGTAAATACTTATTGATCTTGAGTCTTCTGCTCTGCATTCTTTTGGGATATAAATCCTTAGGACATTCTAAGGTCAAGGACAGGGAATACAAAGGCTTTTGGAGTTACTTTGGGCTGGATTAAAAGGCTTCTACAGCTTGATGATCACAAGCAACTTAGGTACCACTAGGACGTTGAATGGTTTCCCTTTTTCAATCTAATATAGGACCCTCTTGAAAGTCCTGCGTGAAATTTTCATAGCGCAAATAACATAGGTCCATCCAATTAATTCCCTGCAAATAGAAACTAGCTAGGTAATAGCATTTCCCGATATTTTCCGCTGAGCCATGCTTAAAGTCAGCTTTGCTGAGTTTCTTAAACTGTTCGGAGCTAAGTGCCCTTCTGCTTGGCTCCCCATGCTTGATGGAATACTCATGAAATGGATAGTGATTTCTCTTCGCTATCCCTTTCTCAATTGCTTGATTGTACAAAGATCTCAGTGCTCTGAGGTAAATGGATAGTGAGCTATACTTATGTCCCTGGCTAACCCGCATTATTCACCACCAAATAATGGCGAGTTGATTCAAGTAATTGATTTACAGCAGTTTAATATTCATACTGAATGATTTTTAGTTCCTCAAATTTGGGGAACGATGTTGTCCTCTCATTCAAAATCAATTACCTCATATTCAACGTGTTACATCATCTCAATGAATAACACCCGAATTTTTCGGGCTAATATGAAAATGCTCCAGCTTGGATAAAAAATCATAATTGATGTCCACAAAACTGAGGTCTTTGTTAGTGAATAACTTCAGTTTACTTCAGACCTAGATATGCTTTAGCAGTACCTATCTTGCCAGCTCGGACTTTCATCTCATACTGCACATTAATGAGCTCATGAAGTGATATCGCTCTTTTAGGCTTGTTTGTGATACGATACTTCAATTGTTTTGCGGATAATTGATTTATGACCCCTTCTATCTCAAGCTCATTGATCTGCTCTTGGTAGTAACCTTTCTTCGACTACAGTTGATTATTGATACGTATAGATTCTATTTACTTGCAATCAGCAATCTTTTTATCATTCAATCCCCAAATCCTACAATTTTAAAATAATTATAATCAAACAAAATACTAAATATCTTTTACCTTTTTTGCGGCCAATAACAACATAGGTAGCGGTAGTGATTGGCCTGGTTGTTTAACTTGAAAATCGTCAAAACCTGTTTCCCTTAAAACTTCCTCTAAAAGGCCTTCGTCCAATTGATGGGGTGGTCTTTTCCTGATAGTACCCATCAATTCAAAAATAGTATGACGTAGGTAGAGGTCGCCATCCACTTCTGAAGTCATATGATTTGAGATAAATATACCTCCTTTGACCATTGATTTATTTACCTTTTTAAAGAACTCTACCATTGCATTTTTTGATAATCCATACAAGTAATTCGATAGGAAAAATAGGTCATAGTCTTCTCCAAAAGGGTCATGGTTTCTTAGGTCAAATCCGTGGTAGGTCAACTTTTCGAAGCTAGCGTGGCCTTGCTGTACCTTTTTGGCATTTTCGCATACCTCAGGCAAGTCATAGACGTGTGCCTGAAGCTCTTGATTTTTATCCAAAATAGCCAAGGCATGATATCCCGTATTGCCAACAAAATCAATCATTTTTCTACAATCTTCAAATCCAGG